>NZ_JARWOP010000182.1 GCF_029868745.1 Nocardia wallacei
CGCCGGATCGCCGGTCACGAATCCGGCCCGATAGCTGGCCAGATTCGACGTCTTCGACAGCGAGTGGATCGCCAGCAGGCCGGTGTGGTCACCGTCGCAGACCTCGGGGTCGAGGATCGACACCGCGCGCTCGTCCCAGGCCAGACCCAGGTAGCACTCGTCGGACGCGACCACCGCGCCGCGCTGGCGAGCGAAATCCACCACCTTGCGCAGGTGCTCCACGCCCAGCACGCGGCCGGTCGGGTTGGACGGCGAATTCAGGAAGATCAGTGCCGGCGACTCGGGACCCAGCCGAGTCAGCCCGTCGGCGCGCAGGATGCGGGTGCCCGCCAGCAGCGCGCCGACCTCGTAGGTCGGGTACGCCACCTCGGGAATCACCACCAGATCGGCGGCGCCGAGACCGAGCAGCCGCGGCAGTCCCGCGATCAACTCCTTGGTGCCGATCACGGGCAATACGGCCTCCGGCGCCACCCCGGTGATACCGAACCGCCGCTTCATCGCGTCGACCGCGGCGGCGCGCAATTGGGGGGTGCCGTGCGTGGTCGGGTAGCCGGGCACGTCCGCCACCGCGGCCAGCGCCGCCCGGATCAGCGGATCGACCGGATCGACCGGCGTGCCCACCGACAGGTCGACGATGCCGTCGGGGTGGGCCGCCGCCCGCGCCTTCGCGGAAGCGATGGTGTCCCAAGGAAAATCGGGTAGCGACGCGCTGACCCGGCCACGCTCGAACAACGCCTGCTACTCGCTCGCCATCGGCGGCAGTTCCTTGATGAACGGCGGGTCGTAGTCGACCTTGCCGACCTTCGTCGCGCCGCCGGGCGAGCCCAGGTCGTCGAAGAAGTCGACATTGGCGTTGACGTAGCCGGTCCACTGGTCCGGCGTGTCGTCCTCGTAGAAGATGGCCTCGACCGGGCACACCGGCTCACACGCACCACAGTCCACGCACTCGTCGGGATGGATGTACAGCATGCGGTTGCCCTCGTAGATGCAGTCCACGGGGCATTCCTCGATGCACGCCTTGTCCTTCACGTCAACGCACGGTTCAGCGATGATGTACGGCACTGCCGCTCTCCTAGTCTGGGTCCTTGCCTGCGGGGATACTTCCGCCCGCGCAACAGTATCCCGGCGCTCTTACATTACTACTGGTCAGCCTTGCCTAACTTCGAGGCGTACCGCGTCGCTGCGGCGCCCGGCGCACCCCTGGTAGGAGCACTGCCGCTCCGATCACGAATCCTGTTCGGCCGGATCGTTTTCCACTGTCGATACCAACATTCGCAGCAGTTCGCGCAATTCCCGCTGCTGATCCTCGGTGAGCGAGGTCAGCGGTGATCCCGTCCCGAGCCTGGCGAGCACCGCCGCCCGGCTGTCGTGGCCGGCGGGCGTCAGCTCGATCCGCTTGGCGCGCCGGTCGCTGGGGTGCGGTTTGCGCTCGACCAGTCCCAGCGCCTCCAGCCTATCGAGCACGAACGTCGCATTCGAGGGCTCGCACGTCATCCGGGCGGCCAATTCCCGGGCGGTGATCGGTTCCGACAGTTCCCGCAGGGCGATGACCTGCGATGGGGTCAGTCCGAGCTGTTCGGCGACGCGCCGGACATGGACATCGAGCCGACGGGTGAACGAGTGCACCAGCCGGCACACGTCGCGATCGATCTCCGTGTCCACGGGCGGTTTCGACGTGGTGTCCGACCGGGTCATGACACGAGTCTAGCCAGAATTGTTCGAGCTGTGATAGTTATAGTTCGAATTATTCGAGCTGTAACTATTTGGAGTGGTGATGCAACTCTCCTTGCTGTCTCTGATGCTGGTCGTCTTCGGCCTCACGACCGGCGAATTCGCGATCGCCGGAATCCTGCCGGAGGTGGCGGGGGATCTCACGGTGCCCGTGTCCTCGGCGGGCCAGCTGGTCACGGCGTATGCGCTCGGCATGATCGTCGGCGGGCCGGTGCTCACGGTGCTGACCGCGCGGGTCGCGCGGCGGCGTCTGGTGCCGGGACTGGTGGGCTTCGCGGTACTGGCGAATCTCGGTTCGGCGCTGGCGCCCACCTATCCGGTGCTACTGGTCACCCGCTTCGCGGCCGGGTTGATCGTGGCGACCTTCTTCGCGGTGGCGATCGCCACGGCGGTGCGGAACGCGCCGGAGGGCAAGGCGGCCTCGGCGATCGCGCAGGTCGCGCTCGGCATGAACCTCGGTCTCGTGCTCGGTACGCCGATCGGCACCCTGGTCGGTCAGCACCTGGGCTGGCGGGCCACCTTCGTCGTGGTCGCGGCGTGCACCGCGCTGGGGTTGCTGATGGTGCTGCGGTTCGTCACCGAATTGCCTCCGGCCGCAACGGGTTCGGTCTTCGGTGAATTGCGGGTGCTGTCCGATCGGGAACTGCTGCTCGGCATCGCCCTGACCGCGCTGGGCAGCCTCGGCGTGGTCGCGGTGTTCACCTACATCGCGCCACTGCTCACCGAGGTCGCGGGCTTCGGCGCGGCCGCCGTCCCCGTCCTGCTGCTGGTCTACGGCGCCGGCGCGGTCGTCGGCAACCAGCTCGGCGGATGGCTGGCCGACCGCGCGCTCCTGCCCGCGCTGACCGGACTGCTCACCGCCCTGGCGGCAACCCTGGTGCTGTTCTGGGCGGGCGGCGAGCACCCGGCCGCGGCCGCCGTCCTCGTATTCGTCCTGGGCACACTGGCTTTCGCCGTCATCCCCGGCATGCAAACCCGGGTCATCGCCGCCGCCACGGCCGCCCCCACCCTCGCCATCGCCCTCAACGCCTCCGGCTACCAACTGGCCGCAGCCCTCGCGGGCCACCTCGGCGGCTGGACCATAGCCAACGGCCTGGGCCTGCGCGCCCTCCCCCTACTCGCCGCAGCTCTCACCCTCGCGGGAGCGACACTCGCGCTGTACATGCTCCGGCGGGACCGCCTGCCGGTACCCGCCTGACAGTCCGGCCGCAGCGGTCACGATCCGCGCCGAGACGGCGAAAACTGCCGTCTGCGTTCGAAATGTGACCGCTGAGGCCGGGGCCGCTCACCCCACCGGAAGGGACAGCACAGGAGCGCGGTGCGGAGGCTTGCCGTAGAGAGTGGTGCGTTCGCGGGCGGGGCGGCCGATGCCGGTGGCTATGTCGGTGAGTTCGGCGACGGTCTTGGCGGAGCCGTGCTGGGAGCCGGCCATGCGGGAGATGGTCTCCTCCATCAGGGTTCCGCCGAGATCGTTGGCGCCGCTGTTGAGCATCACCCGGGTGCCCTTGGTACCGAGTTTGACCCAGCTGGTCTGGATGTTGTCGATGCGGCCGTGCAGCATGATGCGGGCCAGGGCGTGGGCGGCGCGGTTGTCGCGGATGGTCGGGCCCGGACGGGAGGCCCCGGCCAGGTACAGCGGGGCGCTCTGGTGCACGAAGGGCAGCAGCACGAATTCGGTGAAACCACCTGTCTCGTCCTGGATTCCGCGCAGCACCCGCAGGTGCCCGACCCAGTGCTTCGGGCTGTCGACGTGGCCGTACATCATGGTCGAGCTGGAGCGGATGCCGAGCTTGTGCGCGGTGGTGACGACCTCGATCCAGGCCGAGGTGGGCAGCTTGCCCTTGGTGAGCACCCAGCGCACCTCGTCGTCCAGGATCTCCGCGGCGGTGCCCGGGATCGTATCCAGCCCAGCGTCTTTCAGCGCCGAGAGCCAGTCGTGGATGCTCTGCCCGCTGCGCGAGACGCCGTTGGCGACCTCCATCGGGCTGAACGCGTGCACATGCATCGACGGCACCCGCTTCTTCACCGCCCGCACCAGATCGGCGTAGCCGGTGACCGGCAGATCCGGATCGATACCGCCCTGCATGCAGACCTCGGTCGCGCCCTCGACGTAGGCCTCCCAGGCCCGGTCCGCGACCTCCTCAGCGGACAGCGAGAACGCGTCGGCATCGCCCTTGCGCTGCGCGAACGCGCAGAAACGGCAACCGGTGTAGCAGATATTGGTGAAGTTGATGTTGCGGTTGACGATGTAGGTGACGTCGTCGCCGACGGCGTCGCGGCGCAACTGATCGGCCAGCGCGGCGATCGCGTCCAGCTCGGCGCCGTCGGCGGTGGCCAGCGCCAGGTACTGGTCGTCGGTGAGCCCGGCCGGATCGCGTTCGGCGGCCCGCAGCGCGGCCAGTACGTCGGCGTCGAAGCGCTCCGGCGCGGCCGCGGCCAGCTCCCGGACCTGCTCGCGAATGGTCTCCCAGTCGCCGAACGCGCCGACCACCTCGTCGCCGAGCCCGGAGTCGCTGCGCGCGTCGGTATTACGGCCGTCGGTGTCGATGGCGGTGTTCAGATCCACGCGCCCGGTGGACTCCCACGACTCGTCCGGCTCCTGCCAGGGCAGGCCCTGCGGGATCGCGTCCGGCTTCGCCAGCCCGGTGCTCGGGTCGGCGAGCGCGGCGACGTGCGCGCCGATGCGCGGGTCCACCCAAGGGTTTCCGGCCCGCACATAGCGCGGGTGGGCGGAGGTGCGCTCGGCGAGCCGGTACCCGGCCGCCGCAGTGATCTCGGCCAGCGTGTCCAGATTCGGCCAGGGCCGTTCGGGATTCACGTGGTCGGGCGTCACCGGGGACACCCCGCCCCAGTCATCGATACCGGCGTCGATCAGCGCCTGACATTCCTCCCGCGACACCAGGTTCGGCGGCGCCTGCACCGCCACGTCCGGCGGCAGCACCAGCCGCGAGACCGCGACCGCCGCGCGGAACTCCTCGATGTCGGCGTCGGGGACCTCGCGCATCGCGGTGTCGTCCTTGGCCCGGAAGTTCTGCACGATCACTTCCTGGATGTGCCCGAACGCCTTGTGCTGCTTGCGAATCGCCATGATGGATTCAGCGCGCTCGCGCAGCGTCTCGCCGATGCCGACGAGGATGCCGGTGGTGAACGGCACCGACAGCCGCCCGGCGTCGGTGATGGCGCGCAACCGCACCGCGGGATCCTTGTCGGGGCTGCCGTGGTGGCAGTTGCCCTTCTCGCTGAACAGGCGGGTGGCGGTGGTCTCCAGCATCAGCCCCATGGACTGGCTGACCGGCTTGAGCCGCGAGATCTCCGCCCACGACATCACACCGGGATTGAGGTGCGGCAGCAGCCCCGTCTCCTCGAGCACCATGATCGAGACGGCGCGCAGGTAGTCCAGGGTCGAGTCGTAGCCGTGCTCGTCGAGCCACTGCGCGGCCTCGGGCCAGCGGTCCTCGGGCCGGTCGCCGAGCGTGAAAAGGGCCTCCTTGCATCCCAATGCCGCACCCTGCCGGGCGATATCGAGCACCTCGTCCGGCTCGAGGTACATGCCCTTGCCCTCGGCGCGCAGCTTGCCCGGCACCGTGACGAAAGTGCAGTAGTGACAGCGATCGCGACACAATCGGGTCAGCGGGATGAAGACGTTCTTGGAGTAGGTGATGGTCTTGGTCCGGCCCGCCGATGCCACGGCGGCGTCGCGGACCCGGGCGGCGCTGCGGCTCAGCTCCACCAGGTCGTCGCCGCGAGCGTGCAGGAGCACGGTGGCCTCGTCGACGTTCAGCGTCACTCCGTCGCGGGCTCGCCGCAGCGCCCGGCGCATCGCCGAGGGGGCCGGGGGTGCCGGCGGGATGCCAGGGTTCGGTAGATCCGTCACGCCTTCGATCATGCGCCAACCATTCGAGTGTTCTCCCTCCGGTGCCTGTGCCGTGACACAACCCGCCCGGCGAGCGGGCTATTCCGCCACACGCGGATTGGTGCCGGGATGCGAGCGCGAACCCGCGATGCGGCGAAATTCCGTGCAACGATGACTGCATGGCACAGCCCTCCGAACCGCCCGCGACAGCGGCCGGTGACACGATCATGGCCGAGCCCGCCTGGCGGCCGAGTCCCCGCGCCCGCGTGCTCTGGGCGCTGGGGCCCGCGATCGGCTGGGCGATCGTGCTGATCGGCGAACTGATCTGGCTGGGCGTCGACGGTGATCATCGAGTGGCGCAGGCCGCGGTCGTGACCGGCACGCTGGTGGTCGCGGCGGTCAGCGTGGTCGTGGTGCCGCTGTGGCGATACGCCGTACATCGGTGGGAGGTGACCGGCGAAGCGGTCTACACCCGTACCGGGTGGCTCACACAGGAGAGCCGGGTCGCACCGATCACCCGGGTGCAGACCGTCGACACCCAGCGCGGACCGCTGGAACGCCTACTGGGCCTGGCCACCGTCACCGTGACCACCGCGTCGTCGGCCGGGGCGGTCCGGATCAGCGCGCTGGATCGGCCCGTGGCCGAGCAGACGGTGGCGCGGCTGACCCGCATCGCGGCGCGGCATCGGGGAGACGCCACGTGACCGAGCAGGTGGCCGAGGCGTCCTGGCAGCGGCTCGACAAACGCATGCTGCTGGTGCATCCGGTGCGGGAGGTGGGCCGCTACATTCCGGTGCTGGCCGTCTCGGTGATCGTGGGTACCCGTAACGACAATCCGGGCTGGGGGCTGCTGGCGCTGGCGGTCATCGTCGGGTTCGCGGTGGCCCGCTGGTTCACGACCACGTATCGGATCGGCCCGGACAATCTCGAACTGCGCACGGGAGTGCTGCAGCGCAAGCGACTCGCGGTGCCGCGCTCGCGGATTCGCTCGGTGGACATCGAGGCGTCGCCGCTGCACCGGGTGCTCGGGCTGGCGGTGCTCACCATCGGGACCGGGCAGCAGGCGAGCAAGGACGAGCAGTTCAAGCTCGATGCCCTGGCCGATCGCCTGGTGCCGGGGTTGCGCGCCGAGCTGCTGAAGCATCTCAGGGACGCGGAAACTGCCGGGGCACAGTCGGATTCGGGCGATGCCGGGCCTATCGCCGCCTCCTTCGGTACCGAAAACACTGGTCCCGTCAGCTATTTGCGTCGGGAGAGCGTGGAAATCGGTCACTGGCAACCCGGTTGGGTGCGTTACGCGCCGCTGTCGCTGACCGGGTTCGCCATCGTGGCGCCGGTGGTCGGCCTGGCGTTCCAGTACGGCCTCGCCGAGGCCGTGTTCCGCTCCGACGCCGTGCACCGGGTGGGCGACCGGAGCGCCTGGTTTCTCGCGGCCGTGGTGGCGGGGCTGGTGGTCGCCGTGGTGGCGATCGTCAGCCTGGCCGGGTGCGCGCGGTATCTCACCACGTATTTCGGGCTGCGCGTGCGCGACGACGGCCGCACCCTGCACCTGCGCCACGGCCTGTTCACCACCCGCCAGACCACCCTGGACCTGGCCCGTCTGCGCGGCGCCACGGTGAACGAACCGCTGCTGCTGCGCCTGGCCGGTGGCGCCGAACTCGAGGCGATCATGGTCGGCACCAGCCCGCGCCAGAAGATCCTCCCCCAAGCCCCGCGCGCCGCCATCGACCGCACGCTGGGCCACCTGCTCGCATCCCGCCCGTCCCCCACCCCCGCGGCGGGCCGATCGGAAACCGCCGATCTCGTTCCACCCGACACCTCGCCCGCCGCGGCGAATATCCCGAACCAGCCTGCGGGACAGCACCTCGACGACACCGGACCCACTCGACCCGACACCGCGCCGAATACCGCGGACCAACCTGCGGGACAGCGCCCCTACGACGCCCCCGGACCCACCCGAGCCGACGTATCGCTCTCGGGTGAAGCTTCGCTGCGGACTACGAAAGTGACTGCGGAACAGGAGCTTTCGGTCGGGACGTTGTCAGACCAAGCCGTCGAGGGCCACGCACACGAGTTCGCGGTACCCGAAAGTTCTGCCCGGGAGGGCGTTTCGGAAAAGACTCACGTCGAGAACGCCGCGGCACCGGCGACCATTCCGCTGGTGGCGCACGGGGCGCGGGCTCGGCGACGGCGTTATACCCGTGCGCTTGCGCCCGTGGTAGTGGCGGCGATCGTGCTCGCGGGCATCGCTGTTGCGGGCGAAGGGGTTCCGGTGTGGGCGTGGGTGGTGCTGGGGGTGATCGCCGTCGCGGCAACGGCTTTGGCGCATGACCGGTATCGCGGCCTGGGCCATGCCGTTCTACCCGCCGCGGACGACCGGCCCGCCTGGTTGATCACCCGGAGCGGCTCGCTGGACCGCGACCGGGACTGCCTCGAGGCGCCCGGCATCATCGGCTGGACCGTCCGCCAGACCTTCTTCCAGCGCCGCGCCGGAGTCGCCACCCTGGTCGCGGCCACCGCAGCCGGAAAGAAGCGCTACCACGTCGTGGACGTACCCGTCGCGCGGGCGTGGGAACTGATCGAGGAGGTCACCCCCGGCCGGGCCGGGCACCGCCCGCCACAGCACCCCTGAACCTCTTGTCCGTGCGGCACCGGGTCATCGGTCCGGCCCGGCTCGGCAGCGTGCCGCAAAGCGGTGCACACGGGATCCGGCTCAGCGACGCGGCCGGAGGAACGCGCGGCGGAACAGGTAGAAACCCGCCGGGATCAGCCCGCAGGCCAGCAGCAGCGGCGAGGTCCAACTGTCGGTGAGCAGGACGTCGCCGCCGGGACCGGTGGTCGACAGAAGCAGGAAACCGAGCAGCCAGGCGAGCAGCGGCAGCGCCATGGCGGCCGGACGAGTCACCACCACGCCCATGCCCATCACGAGCAGAACGTTCACCACCGCGGCGGCCACCACCGAGATCGGGAACGGGGTACCGCCGAGATAGGCGGGCAGGTACAACACCTCGAGCGCCAGCGACAGGAAACCCTCGAACACCAGCACCCCGGCCAGCACGCCACCGAGCGCCGCCCAGCCGGGCAGTTGGTCCTCCGGGACCGTGTGCGTCCGGCCGATCGACGTCGCCGTCACGGCACCGGCGGGAAGCCGAGCAGGGTCAGCAGGTGACTCTGCATGTCCACGAACCCGTAGAGCACCGACAGGTACAGATCGTGCTGCGCCTGCCAGTGGGGTTTCTGGCTCTCGACGAACGCCACAATCGCGTCCTGCAGGCTCCAGTTGTACATGCGCGCCAGTCTAGGCGGCGCGGACCCACCCCGCCCCGCCGACCATGACGGCACACCGCCCCCACAACAGTGCGAGCAGCGACCCCACCGGCCCTCAGCGCGAAGCCCTCGCCCACCGACGCCTCCGCACAAACTCTCGTGCCCCGCCCCCCGAATGTTCTCGACGCAAACTCACGCCGACACGTCAGCCCGCCGACACTCGAGCCCCACGTACCACGGCGCCCCGCACGGGTTCAGTGCGTCGGTGGCAACCGGCGAACGGGTCGTGCTCACGGCCCGGTGGCCCCGGGCACCCACGCACGAGGGTGAAGTGTTCCTCCGGGAAACACCGGCTGAGCGATGTCGTTGGAGAGCGCGAACTCACGGCCCGCCGACACTCGAGCCCCACACACCAGGGCGCCCGCTCACGGGTTCAGTGCGCTTCGGTGGCGACCGGCAACCCGGCGAACAGGTCGTGTTCGCGGCCGTCGGGACCGAGGGGGCCGGGGCGTCCCCGTACCAGGATGAAGTGTTCCTCCGGCAGCACCGGCTGGGCGATGTTGTTGGAGAGCGCGAACTCTCGGCCGGACGGCGCCACGCTCACCTGGGTGGCATGGGCGCGCAGGGCGGCCCGTTTGGCGGCCAGCACGTCGGATACATCGAGGGTGGTGGTCACGGATTCGGTTGGCACACAGGGCAGCTCGCCGACCGCGGGCAGCCGCCAGCCCTCCGGAAGCGCCCCCGGCAGCTGGTCGATCGTGCGCCGGGCCAGCGCCTCGGTGTGCAGGCCCAGCACCTCCGCGTCGGTCACGGTCCAGTAGGTCTTCGGCACCGCCCAGCCCCGGTCGGCCGCGGCGTCGACGGCGGCCATCGTGATCTGGTGTGCCCGAACATGATCCGGGTGACCGTAGCCCCCGCGCGGGTCGTAACCCACCACCACCCGCGGCCGCAGTTCCAGCAACACCCCCACCAATTCCCGCACCGCGTCCTCACCCGAATTCACGAACGCCCGCGGGTGCAGCGACTCGAGCAACTTCGGATCGGAGGTCTCGCCCGCCATCCCGGAATCGCGCCAGCGCCCCGCCCCGCCGAGAAACCGCGGCGACCCGGCATCCAAAGCCGCCAGCGCCCTGGACAATTCACCGATCCGGTACCCGCCGAGCTGATCGGCCCGAGCGCTCACCAGCTGCGCCCACTCGGCACCGATGACCTCGCCTTCTTCGCCGAGGGTGCAGGTCACCACCGTCACCGGCACCCCGCGCCGCCGATAGTGCGCGATGGTGCCACCGGTGGCGATCGACTCGTCGTCGGGATGCGCGTGCACCAGCAGCAGCCCGCCCTCGGCAGCGGTCACGACAGTCGCCGCCAGGTCGCGGCGCCGCCGAAGATACCGGCCTCGATCGCGCCGCTCAGGGAGACTCCGTCCATCCGGGAGCTGGCCGCGGCCACGCCGTTGTCCTGCATGATCGGCAGCACGATGCCCAGCTCCCACAGCTTGGGCTCCGCCTCGCCGACGACCTTCGGCACGTCCGTGCCGCGCAGCGCGGTATCGATCGCCGGTTGCAGCGCCGGATCGCACACTCCGGAGATATTGCTCGGCGCCTGGCGGATCTCGTCCAACTGCGACGACGACGGGCCGTCCGGTGTCGCCTCGGGCGCGGGCGGGCAGCCGTACCGAGAGGACAGCACGGTCGCCGGATCGTTCCCGGCGCGGTCCCAGCCGACGATCGCGTCGACATTGCCCGCCAGCAGTTCCTTGCCGTACAGCTCCTCGGCGGGCAGGCTGCGCACGCTCGCGTCGATACCCGCGCTGCGCAGCATGTCCGCCGCGGTGTTGGCGACCGCCAGCGCGGTGGTGTCCTTGTCCACCGCGCCGATCCGGACGACCAACGTCTTCCCGTTCTTGGCGACCTGACGCGGCTGCGGCGCCGGGGAGGTCGGCGAGGAATTGCTCACCGGCTGCTCCGGCGCGCGGGCGTACCCGGCCTCGGCCAGCAGGCCGAACGCCTCGTCCGCCGGCGGCCGCGGCGGCGCGGTCGGCGCGTAGCCCGGATCCGACGGCGAAAGCACTTGCGCGCGAGCCGGTTCCATCCAGGAGCCGGTCTGTGCGGCGACCGTCGCCAGCAGCGTCGGATCCAGCAGTCCGAGCACGGCGTGCCGCACCCGCGGATCGGTGAGATCGCCCGTGCGGCCGTTCAACGCCAGCTGGAGTTCGCGCGCCTGCGGCATGATCGACGTGCGCACCGCCGGAATCGCTTGCAGCTGAGCCTGTGTCGCGGTGCCGCCGCGCACCAGCGCCATCTGGGCGTCACCCGAGCGCAGCGACTCGGCCAGTTGCGCCGTGGTGCCGCCGCGCCGCAGCAGGATCTGATCCGGCACCGCCGGTGTGCTCCAGTACCGGTCGTTGCGTTCGAGCAGGATCTCCTCTCGCCCCGAATCGGCCTGCTTCACGCGGAACTGCCCGCCGGAGATCGGATTCTGATCGATGAGGCCGCGCTCGACCGCCAGCGCGCGCTGGAAGCCGCCCGGCGAGTCCTTCAGCAGATGCGCCGGCAGCAGATCGGTGAACAGCTGCCGCCAGGCCGGATACGTCTCCCGGAAGGTGACCGTGACCGACTTGCCGCCCTCACTGGAACTCACATCCGAGATGAGCCGATAGCCGGCGGGATCGACCACCCCGGGCTGAGTGATCATCTGCTGCCACAGGTACCGGAAATCCTCGGCGGCGATCGGCGCACCGTCGGACCACGACGCCTGGTTCTGGATCTTGTAGGTGATGGTGAACGGTTCCTGCGCGGTCACGTCCGCCGACACCATCAGCGCCCCGTCGGGCGCCCAGTCGGTCGCGCCCGGCACCGCCTGCGACGGCACCGGCCGGAACGGGCTCGGGAACACCATCGAGCTGACCGCGTTGGTCGCCGGCGACTGATTCGACCGCAGATGCGGATTGAACCCGATCCCGATGTCGTCCACCGCCACCACCACCGTGCTCTTGGTGGGCTTGGCGGGCTGGGTCTTCGGACTGTCGGTGCTCTCGATCGGCGGCGGCGGATTCGCGGTACAGCCGACCAGCACCGTCACCGACATGGCCAGCACCGTCAGTCCGGAAACGAGCCGGGCCGCGACCCACATCCACGTCCACCTTCCTGTCGAGAAGTCCTCGTGCGCACCGCCCGGGCGGCGTATTCACGCCTGCCGCATTATGCGTTCTGGGCGGCGCGGTCGCGGGCCTTGCGACGGGAGAGTTCGCGGGCGCGCTCGGTGGCGTTCAGGATCACCTTGCGCACGCGGACCACGTCGGGACCGACCTCGACGCACTCGTCACCGGCGCAGAACTCCAGCGCGCCTTCGAGATCCAGCACCATCGGGCGGGCCAGGGTCTCCAGCACGTCGCCGGTGGAGCTGCGCATATTGGTCAGCTTCTTCTCCCGCGTGACGTTGATGTCGAGATCCTCGGCGCGCGGGTTGATCCCGACCACCATGCCCTCGTAGGTGTCGGCGCCCGGCTCGACGAAGAAGGTGCCGCGATCGGCCAGCTGCAGCATGGCGTAGGGGGTGACGCTGCCCGTCCGGTCCGACACCAGCGAACCGGTGTGCCGGGCCCGGATCTCCCCGGCCCACGGCGCGTACCCGTGCGATACGGCGTTGGCGATGCCGGTGCCGCGGGTCTCGGTGAGGAAGTCGGTGCGGAACCCGATGAGCCCGCGCGAGGGCACGATGAATTCCATTCGGACCCAACCGGATCCGTGGTTGGTCATCTGCACCATCTTGCCCTTGCGCGAGGCCAGCAGCTGCGTCACCGCGCCCAGGTGCTCCTCGGGCACGTCGACGGTCAGCTCCTCGTACGGCTCGTGCACCTTGCCGTCGACCGTACGGGTGACCACCTGAGGCTTGCCGATGGTGAGTTCGAAACCCTCGCGGCGCATGGTCTCCACCAGAATCGCCAGCGCCAGCTCGCCGCGACCCTGCACCTCCCAGGTGTCGGGACGTTCGGTGGGCAGCACCCGCAGCGACACGTTGCCGACCAGTTCCTGATCCAGCCGGGCCTTCACCAGGCGCGCGGTGAGCTTCGTGCCGCCGTTGCGCCCGGCCAGCGGAGAGGTGTTGATACCGACGGTCACCGAGATGGCGGGCTGGTCGACGGTGATCCGCTGCAGCGCGAGATCCTCACCCGCCGCGACCTTCTCCTGATCCGCCAGGGTGTCGCCGATCATGATGTCCGGGATCCCGGCCACCGCGACGATGTCACCGGCCACCGCCTCCTCGGCCGGATTGCGTTCCACGCCGACGGTCTTGAGCAGTTCGGTGATCTTGACGTTCTTGACGCCGTCGGCGGCGATCCACGCCACGTTCTGACCCTTGCGCAGGGTGCCGTTGTGGATGCGCAGCAGCGCCAGACGGCCCAGGAACGGCGAGGCGTCCAGGTTGGTGACGTGGGCCTGCAGCGACGCGGCGGCATCGCCCTTGGGCGCGGGCACGCACTTCAACAGCACGTCGAACAGCTCGTCGAGGTTCTCGGCGGCGGGCGCGTTGCCGTTCTCGGGACGCTCCGTGGAGGCCTTGCCCTCGCGGCCGGAGGCGTACAGCACCGGCAGATCCAGGGCCAGCTCGGCCGCCTCGGAGGCCTCGTCGTCGAGATCGGAGGCCAGGTCGAGCAGCAGGTCGTGGGACTCCTCGACGACCTCCTCGATCCGCGCGTCGGGCCGGTCGGTCTTGTTGACCACGAGGATCACCGGCAGCGAGGCCGCGAGCGCCTTGCGCAGCACGAACCGGGTCTGCGGCAGCGGCCCCTCGGAGGCGTCGACCAGCAGCACCACGCCGTCGACCATGGACAGTCCGCGCTCGACCTCGCCGCCGAAATCGGCGTGGCCGGGGGTGTCGATGACATTGATCACGGTGAGGCTGCCATCGGGGTTGTGCCGGTGCACAGCGGTGTTCTTGGCGAGAATGGTGATGCCCTTCTCGCGTTCGAGATCGCCCGAATCCATCACCCGGTCGACCGGTTCGGCACGCTCGGCGAACGCGCCGGACTGCCGCAGCATCGCGTCGACCAGCGTCGTCTTGCCGTGGTCGACGTGAGCAACGATCGCCACGTTGCGGAACTCGACAGACGACACGTGAAATCCTCCTGCTGATGAGATGGTTGCCGGCCAACCCTCGCCATAGAGGGTCCGTACAAGACAGGTGGACGAGTGACTCACCGGGCATGCGGCCAGCTACACAGTACCGAAACGGCCGAGACCCCCGGTCGGGCCGGGAGGCTCGAGCACTGTGAGTTAGGTTAAGCTAACCTCCATGGGCAAGGTCAAGGCAAAAAAGGTCTCGCGCCTGAAGCCTAAGAAGAAGTGCTGTCGGAAGAAGACGCGCTGCGTGAAATGCCCTGTCGTGATCATGCGGATGAAGAAGGCCGAATCCGCCGGGGTGTGCGGCAAAGACCTGAAGAAGTACCTCAAGCAGGCGCGTGCCGCGTAGCTCGCGGGGTAGAACCGGGGTATGAGCACCCCACTACTGTCCGAGGACGAGATCCGGACCGCGCTGAAGGAACTGCCCGACTGGACCCACACCGGAAACAGCATCGCCCGCACCGTCGAGGCCCCGTCCTTCCTCGCCGGAATCGAGTTGGTGCGCCGGGTGGCAGGCGAGGCCGAAGCCGCCGGCCATCACCCCGACATCGATATCCGGTGGCGCCGCGTCACCTTCACGCTGTCGACGCACTCCGAGGGCGGGCTCACCCGCCTGGATGTGGCACTGGCACGCGAGATCGATCGACTGGCGCAGGAGAGTTGAGCGCCCGCCGCCGCCCGGCCCGGATCAGCCAGAGGTAGAACACGACCACGCCGATCACGTCGACCGCACCGAGCCAGGACAGGATGCCGGGCCGGGAGATGGTCCAGATGGTCGGCTGGGCGAACGACAGCACCCAGGGCAGCCCGATCAGCGTGGTCACCAGCCAGTACCCCGCGATGATCCGCGCGCCCGCCACCTCGCGCAGCGGCCCGTAGAGCAGCCACAGCACCACCGGCAGCAGCCATACCCAGTGATGTGACCAGGAAATCGGCGACACCAGCAGCCCGAACAGCTGCACCACCAGCAGCGCGCCCAGCCGGTCGCCGGATTCCAGTGCGCGCCAGGCGAAGAAGGCCAGCACCGCCAGCACGACCACACCACCGAGCCACCACGGCCCGAACGGCACCCGGTGCCCGCCGATATGCCAGGGCGCACCCGCGTCGTAGCCGAGGAGCCGGGTCAGCGCGCCCCGCAGCGACTGGTTCCACACCGAGCCGACCGGGCCGATCCGGTTCGCGTCGCCGATGAGCGGGCCGAAATACGTCCGGGTCTCCCCCGGTGAGATCGCGAAACTCACACCGATCGTCGCCGCGAACACCACGGCCGCCCACACCGCGCTCGCCCACCGCCGCTGGGTGAGGAAATACAGCCCGGTGACCGCGGGCGTCAGCTTCACCCCGGCCGCGATTCCCACCAGCAGGCCGGACAACCACCAGGCCGTGTAATAGGCCGCGGCCATCCCGGCCAGCACCAAGAACACATTGACCTGCCCGTAGTCCATGGTGGTCCGGGTCGGTTCCAGCCACAGCCCGACCGCGGTCCAGCCGATCGCGGCCGTGCGCCAGCGGCTTTCCCGCGCGGCCGCGCCGAGCAGCATCGCGAAACTGATCCGCACCACCGCGTACAGCGCCGCCGCGATCAGCAGCAGCCAGGCCACCGCGACCAGCGTGAACGGCAGGAAATGCAGCGGATAGAACACCACGGCCGCGAAGGGCGGATAGGTGAACGGCAGCGGGAAGTCCGGAGTCTTCTCCGCGTAGGTGTAGTCGAAGAGGTGGCCGCTGCCCAGGCTAGCCGCGCCGTCGACGTACACGTGCAGGTCGACGAGGTTCATTCCGTTGGGCGCCAACAGCATCCACAACATCCGGGCCAGCACCGACAGGATCAGCACGGTGAGAGCGATCCGGCGGGGGTGTCGGTTCACGGCACGCAGACTTTCCGTTTCGGTTGGCAGGCCGGGACAAGGGTACCGGCGTGGCACGTCGCTCCCGCAGCCACGCGGAGTTATCGTCCGTGAACGGCGGCAACCCGACGACCGCTGCCTGTGACATCGCACCACGGCTGTACAACACGGCGGCTCTATCCCTAAAGTGACGCAAGCGATGCGGCCGCATCGCCGGATGAAGTACCCGAGGTAAGGACGGCTACACCAGTGCTTCGCAACAGAGGATCGCGGTTCGCAATGTCCGCACTGGCCCTCGCGGCCGGTGCCACTGTCGCCGCGTCGACCGCTGTCGCTGCTCCGGCGCCGAAGCAGGAGGCACCGGCCGCCGTTCCGCTGATCCCCGAGGGTGTGCCGATCGACGCGATCGCCAACCTGGCCCCCGCCATCGTCGGCGCGGCCGCGACCGCCGGCAATATCGCGGCGCCCGCCCAGCAGGGCATTCTCGACCAGGCCCAGCAGATCCTGAACTCGGCCAACCTGCCGCCGCAGGTGAAGCAGGCACTGCAGGCCATCATCAAGTTCCTCGACGGCAGCGGCGGTGGCGGCCCCGACATTCCGGAGAACGGCCCGGCCATCGCCCAGTTCCTCTACCCGACCATCGGCAAGGGCTGCATCGGCCCCGGCGCCGATTCGGTCGGCACCGCGCTGGCCGTCCCCGGCCCCGCCGAGCTACCCCCGCCCGGACCGGCCGCCGGCCAGACCGGTTTCGTGTTCACCGCGCTGGGCACCAAAGGCCTGACGCCGCAGCAGAATCCGCCGATGACGGTGCAGTGGCTCAACCTGGACACCCGGCGCACCGCCACCCAGCCGCTGACCGACGAGGCGCACATCAACCCCGACGGCCCGGCCACCCTGTCCGCCATCGCCGACACCGGCCCCGGTCGTGTGATCGCCGTGGTCGCGGGCTCCCTGACGACGCAGCCGGCCGCCGACGAGGCGCCGATCACCTGCTCGTTCCTGCCGACGCTGGGCTTCTTCGTAGTCCCGCAGACCGCTCCGGCCGTGCAGGCCCAGGCTCCCGCGCCGCAGGCGCAGAGCCAGCAGTCGCAGCGGTAGTTCCAGGCCCGGAGACGTCGCCAATGCGACACTCCGGGCTTTTCGCACGCAATAGCCGGACGACCTGTCATGGGCTGTGGTAGACCGCTAGTCATGGCGACTGTCGATCAGCTCGAACGATCCACAGGTTCCACTCGATCGGTGCCCCGCGGGCGGCGATCCGGCAAGTCGGTGATGTCCCGGCGCTCGTTCAGATCGGTGCTGTCCACCCGCTCGAACCGGTCCATCCTGTCGATCCGTTCCGAGGGCTCGATCCTGTCCATCGGCTCGGCCTATTCGATCCTGTCGGTCGGCAGCGTGGGCTCGGTGCTGTCGGTCGGGTCGATCGGTTCCTTCTTCAGCCTGGGCTCGGCGTTCTCCGGCCTGTCCCGCTGGTCGCTGTTCTCCTGGATGGGCGTGCGCGAGGCCCCCGAGGCCCGCCCCACGCTCACGGTCGTCGCCGACGAACCGGACCTGTGCGAGGACCCCACCTGCCACTGCCAGACGTAATCAGAACCACTGGCCGTACTCCGGGGTGAGGATGGCGTTCACGTCGACACCCACACCCCCGACCGACCGCTCATCGATCTCGAACTGATGCAGATTGGCGGCCGGGTGCACGAACCCGTCCGGCGTGCCCCAATCATGTTGCCAGAACCACGAACCCAGCCCCGCCGCCCGAGCCAGCTCGATGGTGGGCGCGTTGGCGTAGACCCCCACGTTCTCGTTACCGAGCACCGATTGCCAGCCCGCCAGATAGGGCGCGATCATGGTGGCGAAATCGGCCGCGGACGGATTGTCGTCTATCGAGGCATAGATGGGCACCCCCTCGGGGCCGCCCGCCGCACTGTGCAGAGCCAGACCACGTTCGGCATGCTGCTTGCCAGCCTCCAGCCCCCCACGCCAATCCGCCGTAGACCCCTTGCCGTACTGGTAGCAGGACACCACCGAGAGCCCGGCCGCCCGCAACGCCTCGACCTCCCCCGCCAACAACGGCTTCCCCGCCATCCACTCCGCCCCCGGCCGCCGATCGGAAACGTATCGAATCACCCCCACATGCCCCGCCGCGCGAATGGCATCAGCAGCAGGCACCGCACCCGCGTAATCAAGCAACGTCCCCAACCGAGCACCTGTGGCGGCAGCGCCCGGAGCCAGGGCAGACAGCCCAGCAACAGCCGCAGCGCCCGCGGCCACACCGAAAAGAGCCCGCCGAGACATAAGAACAGAACGCATCGAATTACCCCTTCGCGCCGTGGTGGTACATCTCGCCAGGCGCGGAACGCCCAGCACTGGCCGATAGACCCGATCAGCGGAGCAACCAGCATGCCCGGCGCACCTTCCCCATAAAGCGCGCGCCCGGCAGCCTCGAACGTCGCCCCATTTCACCACAAGCACAGGGGAACCGCCAGACCCATCAAACCCATCAACCCCACAAGCAACAAGGCCTCAGCCCCACCCCCACCCCCACGGCCCCTCATCCAACTCCTAAACCCCCACACAACTCCCCCCTCCCTCAAGCAACTCCCCAACCCCTCACACCCCTTAGACAACCTCCAACCACCACGCAACTCCCCAACCCCCTTCATGCTCCCAAACCCTCACCCAACTCCCCAACTCTCGCGCAACTCCTCAACCCGCACACCACTCCCCCGCCCTCAAGCACTCTTCAACCCACACGCAACTCTTCCCACCCTCACGCAACCCCCTCCGCCAAAAACCTCCCCATAGCACGCCAACCCCAAAGGTTTTCGGCGCGGCTCGGTTTTCGGGTGCCGCTGCGTCGCGACGAAGGAGCAAGC
>NZ_JARWOP010000183.1 GCF_029868745.1 Nocardia wallacei
CCGCCCCGCCCCCCCCGGCGCCCCGCCGGCCCCCCGCGGCGCTCCCGCGCCCGCCGCCGCCCCCGCCCCCCCCCCCCCCCCCCCCCCCCCCCCCCCCCCCGCGACGCGGTGGTATTCGTTCTGGGGTGCGAATTGACGCTGTTCATGAAGGGGCTTCTCGATGACCGCAACTCGATCGAGAGATTCAGCAAGCCGACCGCCTTGGTGAGCACGATATTCAAACTGAAAGTGCTTAAATCGCACAACAAGCCGCTCAACGCGTTCCTTGCCGACGCCGTCCCCGCTGTTCGCGAACAGTTCCACGGTCCTGTCACCTACGCGGCACTGCCCATCGAGGCCGTCGACTGGGACCTGTTCGACATCATCGGCATCGACCACTATCGCGCCAAACGCAATCGCGCCACCTACACCGAACCGCTGCAACAGTTTTCCGGCCGAGGAAAACCGGTTGTCGTCACCGAAGTCGGCGTCTGCGCCCACCGGGGCGCCCAGGATCGAGGGCCCAAGGGATTCCTGATCGCAGACTTCGCCTCCGACCCGCCCCGGCTGAACGGCGATCATGTCAGGGACGAGGCAATGCAGGCGAGCGAACTGTCCGACATCCTGCACCAACTCGACGCCGCCGACATCGCCGGCGTCTTCGTCTTCACCTTCGTCACCCCCGCCCTGCCCACCCGCTCAGAGCCACGCCTGGACCTCGACCTGGCCGGATACGGGCTGGTCAAGAGCTATGACAACCGCAACGGGACGACCTACCCCGACTTGCCATGGGAGCCCAAGCAGGCGTTCCACACCATCGCCGACATCTACGCCCGTCACAGCGACGACGAGTAGTCGGCCCACCAGCGTCATTGTGCTCGGTCATCGTCGGCCCATGGCCAACAGCACAAGACTGAAGTAGCGGGCTGCGCTGCAGCGGTTCCGCTCATCGGCATCAGTGCGTTCGGCAGATGCGCCGAACGGTCAGGACATGCCAAACCGGTTGGCGCCAGGCTTCTCCGATACCAACGGATCTCGACGCGCTGACCGGCCTGGGCGGGGTCAGATAATCATGGACATGGTGGCCAGGAACCGGCGCCGCTCGGCGGGCAGCGCCGACAGATCCAAGAGATCAGCGCCCAACCCGCGCAGGAACGCCAGCTTGTCGACCTCGGCGCGCACCGCGACCGCCGAAGCCTCCACCGGCCCGGTCGACAGCCACCGCAACCGCGAGGTTCCCAGCGAGGCGTCGGTGACCAGCAACGCGTCCAGTTCCGCGCACCGCGCCACAGTGAATTCGTGAGCGATCCGGTCGTAGGTTTCGGTCTGGGCCTGGTGGCGGGCGTGCGCGACCCGTTCGACCATGATGA
Source organism: Nocardia wallacei (assembly GCF_029868745.1). Taxonomy (GTDB): domain Bacteria; phylum Actinomycetota; class Actinomycetes; order Mycobacteriales; family Mycobacteriaceae; genus Nocardia; species Nocardia wallacei_B. The sequence continues at coordinate 1,350 of NZ_JARWOP010000183.1, forward strand.
CCGGGCCGAGCCGAATCACTTTCGCCGAGATCAGATACTCACAGCCCAGCCGGAACAGTTGAATTCGAGCTGACCGGCCGCACGCCAGCCCAGGTACTGCGCGGCCAGGCGTACATGCTCGGTGCGGGTCTTGACACGACGGCCGTAGACACCGATCTCCACCGGGGCCACTCGCAGCTGCTCGGCTACCCGCGTCACCGCTACCGGCGGGGCCGTGACCAGCCGGTCCGGCACAAACCCCAGCCATGGCAGCGTGCACAACGCGATCGCCAAGCCCAGCCGATCGGCCGGACCCGGCCGCGGCCCGGATCCATCGACAGCGAACCCCTGCGCCACGGCGTCAGCTGGACTGGCGTCGGTGTCCTCGCTATCGCCTCGATCATCCTGGTCACCGCCGGCACCTACCGGTTCAACCACCGCGACCTGGCCTGACTCCGCGCCATCCCGGCCCCGCCCCCCCCCCCCCCGGGGCGGGGGGCGGGGGGGGGGAGCGGGGGTCGGGGCAGCCGCCCGGTGGCACCCACCCCCCCCCCCCGCGGCGGCCCAAATCTGGACA
>NZ_JARWOP010000184.1 GCF_029868745.1 Nocardia wallacei
GGGGTTGTCGGCGTTGCGTTTTGTGGCGTGTCCGTTTGGTGGTGTGGGTGAGCGGATGTATCGGACGGGTGATGTGGTTCGGTGGTCTGTGGGTGGGGGTTTGGTGTTTGTGGGGCGGTCGGATGATCAGGTGAAGGTGCGGGGGTTCCGCATCGAACTCGGCGAGATCACCTCCGTCGTGGCCGCCGAGCCCGGAGTTCAGCTGGCGCACACCGAGGTTCGCGCGGACGACACCGGGGAACGGCGCATCGTGACCTACGTCGTGCCGACCGGATCCGCCGCGCTCGACCCCGCGGCGCTGCGGGCCCGCGCCGGGCGGCGGCTGCCGTCGCACATGGTTCCGTCGGCGATCGTGGTGCTCGCCGACGTGCCGCTCACCCAGACCGGCAAGCTGGATCGCAAGGCGCTGCCCGAGCCGGTTTTCGCCGTCGAGTCCGCCGCCGGTCGCGAACCGTCCACGCCCACCGAGCGACTCGTGGCGGCGGCGATGGCGGAGGTCGTCGGCCGCGATCAGGTGTGCGCCGACCACAGCTTCTTCGAACTCGGCGGAAACTCGCTGATGGCAACGCAATTGGTGGCGCGGATCGCCGCGACCACGGGCCGGCAGCTCGCGGTCCGCGCGGTGTTCGAACAGCCGACACCGGAGGGACTCGCCGCGGTGCTGGACGCCACCGAGCACACCGCGGCGCGACCGGAACTGGCCCCGTGCGAACGGCCGGAGCGAATACCGCTGTCGCCGGCGCAGCAGCGGCTGTGGTTCCTCAACCGCTTCGACACCACCTCCGGCGCGTACAACATCCCGGCCGTGCTGCGGATGCGCGGCGAACTCGACGCCGACGCGCTCGCCACGGCGATCGCGGACGTCACCGATCGCCACGAGGTCCTGCGCACCGTCTATCCCGAGAGCGCCGATGGCCCCGCGCAGGTGGTGCTGCCCGCCCACCGGCCGCCGCTGCCGGTCACCGACCGCGCGCCCGGCGATCTGGCCGCCGCCATCGGCGAATGTGCTTCCGCCGGTTTCGATCTCGCCGTGGAACCGCCGCTGCGCGCGGCCCTGTTCCGCGTGTCGCCCGGTGAGCATGTGCTGGTGCTGGTGGTGCATCACATCGCGGCCGACGGCTGGTCGCTGGCGCCGCTGGCGGCCGACGTGGCGCAGGCGTACGGGGCGCGGCGGTCCGGGGACGCCCCGGACTGGTCGCCGCTGCCGGTGCAGTACGCCGACTTCAGCCTGTGGCAGCGCGCGGTGCTCGGCGACGAGGACGATCCCGACAGCGTGCTGTCGCGGCAGATCCGCTACTGGACCGAGCGCCTGGCCGGACTTCCGGAGTGCGCCGAATTGCCGTGCGACCGACCGCGTCCCGCGGTGGCGTCGCATCGCGGCGCGTCGGTGCTGACCCGGCTCGACGCGGCCGTGCACGCGGGCCTGGTGGAACTGGCGCAGCGGCACGACGCCAGCGTGTTCATGGTGCTGCACGCGGCCTTGGCCGTGCTGCTCGCCCGCGTCGGCGCGAGCCGCGACGTGGCCGTCGGCACGGTGGTGGCCGGGCGCACCGACCCGCGACTGGACCGATTGATCGGCATGTTCGTCGGCACGCTGGTTTTGCGGACCGAAGTGGACGGCGGGCACGCCTTCACCGACCTGCTGGCCCGCGTACGCGACGACGATCTGGACGCCTTCGCCCATGCCGACGTGCCGTTCGAGCGGCTCGTGGAGGTGCTCAATCCGGAGCGTTCGTCCGCGCACCACCCGCTGTTCCAGGTCGGCCTGTCGCTGAACAACCTGGCCCCGGCCCTGCTGCGGCTGCCCGGCCTGGAGATCCTCAGCGAGGACATCGACACCGCCACCGCGAAGATGGACCTCCAGTTCACCGTGACCCAGTCGTGGCTGGACGACCACCGTCCCGGCGACGTCGAGGTGTGCCTCACCTACGCCACCGATCTGTTCGACGCCGAGACCGCGGAAGCCTTGTCGCAGCGCCTGATCCGGATTCTGACCGAGGTGGCGGCGCGGCCGCGGATCGCCGTGGGCGATATCGACCTGCTCACCCCGGCCGAGCACGCGTCGCTGGTACCCGCCGCCGACGGCGTCCCGGCCGACCCGCTGACCCTGCCCGCCGTCTTCGCCTCGTCGGCCGCCGACGCGCATCGCATCGCGCTGCGGTGCGGTCCGGTGCGGCTGACCTACCGGGACCTGGACCGGCGGGCGAACCGGCTGGCGCGGGCGCTCATCGGGCGCGGCCTCGGCCCCGGCGACGTCGTCGCGCTGGGCATGGCCCGGTCGGTGGAATCGGTGATCGGGACGCTGGCCATCGCCAAGACCGGCGCGGCGTTCCTGCCCGTGGACGTGCGCCACCCCGCCGGCCGGATCCGGCACATGCTCTCGGATTCCGGTGTGCGAGTGGGACTCACGCGCCCGGCGGACCGGGCGGAGCTGCCCGGCGACATCGAATGGCTGACCCCGGCCGACCTCGAGACGCCGGACGCGGTGTCGCACGCGGTGCTCGACACGGTCCGCACCCGGCGGCTGCGGCCCGGCGACACCGCCTACCTGATCTACACCTCCGGGTCCACCGGGCAGCCCAAGGGCGTCGCGATCAGCCATCGCGGGCTGCGCAACCTCGCCGCGGAACTGCGCCGCCGCTTCCATATCGACGCCGCTTCGCACACCTTGCACCTGGCTTCGCCGAGCTTCGACGTGTCGGTGCTGGAGCTGCTGATGGCGTGGAGTTGCGGGGCGACGATCGTGGTCGCCCCGGCCGATGTCTACGGCGGTGACGACCTCGCGGCGCTGCTGGAGCGCGAAGCCGTGACCCACGCGGTGACCACTCCGGCGGTGCTGGCCACCATCGACCCGGTGCGCTGGCCGCTGCCGCGGGTTCGCACGCTGGTGCTCGGTGGCGAGGCGTTCGATGCCGACCTGGTCGCGCCGTGGCTGCCCGGCCGCACCGTGATCAACGGCTACGGCCCGACCGAGGCGACGATCGCGACCACGCTGTCGCCGCCGATGCGGCCCGGCCGTCCTGCCGTGCTCGGCCGTCCGCTGCGCGGCGTGACGGCGGTGGTACTGGACGACCGGCTGCGGCCGGTACCGCCCGGCACCGTCGGGGAACTGTACGTCGGCGGCGCGGGCGTCGGCCTCGGCTACCACGACCGTCGGCAGCAGACCGCCGTCCGGTTCGTCGCGAATCCGTTCGGCGACACCGGAGATCGGCTGTATCGCACCGGCGATCTGGTGCGCTGGACGCGGGCCGGCGAACTGGTCTTCGCCGGGCGCGCCGACGACCAGGTGAAGGTGCGCGGCCTGCGCATCGAACTCGGCGAGATCACCGCGGTCGTGTCCGCCTGTCCGGGTGTGCGATTCGCGCACACCGAGGTGCGCGCCGACACCGCCGGTACCTCCCGCATCGTCACCTACGTGGTGTGCGACGAGGCCGCGGTCGGCGCGGTGCGCGGGCACGCGGCGCGCCGCCTGCCCGGTCACATGGTGCCCGAGGCGATCGTCACGCTGCCCGTGCCGCCGATGACCCCGACCGGGAAGCTGGATCGAAAAGCCTTGCCGGAACCGGTGTTCGGGGTCACCGGCAGCGGTCGTGCCCCGGCCACGGCGGCGGAACGGCTGGTCGCCGCCGCGATGGCGGAAACCGTCGGACGGTCCGAGGTGGGTGCCGACCACAACTTCTTCGAACTGGGCGGAAACTCGCTGTCGGCGACCCAGCTGGTCGCGCGGATCGCCGCCGCGGGCGGGCAGCGGCTGGGCGTGCGGGCGGTCTTCGACCATCCCACCCCGGCCGGGCTGGCGGCCCTGCTCGACGTCTCGGGCCCGGTCGCCGCACGGCCCGCGCTCACGCCGCGGGAACGGCCGGACCGGATCCCGCTGTCGCCCGCCCAGCAGCGCCTGTGGTTCCTGAACCGGGCCGACGTGTCCTCCGGCGCGTACAACCTCCCGGTGGTGCTGCGCCTGCGCGGCGCGCTCGACACGGCCGCGCTGTGGGCCGCGCTGCACGATGTGGTCGAGCGGCACGAGAGCCTGCGCACCGTGTTCCCGGACTCCGTGCACGGCCCCAGCCAGGTGATCACCGACGCCCGGGTCCACCCGGTCACCGTCGACACCGACGCCGAGGGCGCGGCCGAACGCGTACGGCGCTCGGCCGCACAGGGATTCGATCTCGCCGCGGAGACCCCGGTGCGCATGCTGCTGCTGCGGCTGGGCGAACGGGACCATGTGCTCGCGGTCGTCATCCACCACATCGCGGCCGACGGCGGCTCGGTGCTCCCGCTGGCCGCCGATCTGCGCACGGCCTACGCGGCCCGCGTCGAGGGCCGCGCGCCCGGCTGGGCGCCGCTGCCGGTGCAGTACACGGACTTCACACTGTGGCAGCGCGAACTGCTGGGCCGCGACGACGACCCGGACAGCCCGGCGGCCACCCAGCTGGACTACTGGCGGCACACCCTGGCGGGTCTGCCCGAATGTGTGCAACTGCCCACCGACCGGCCCCGCCCGCCGCTGCCCAGCCACCGCGGCGCCACCGTGGTGACGCCCATCGACGCGACGCTGCACCGGGCCGTGCACGAACTGGCCCGCCGCCACGGCGCCTCGGTCTTCATGGTTCTGCACGCGGCCCTGGCGGCGCTGCTGGCGCGGCTCGGCGGCACCGGCGACCTCGCCATCGGCACGCCCATCGCGGGCCGTGAGGACGTCGGGCTCGACGGATTGATCGGCATGTTCGTCGGAACCCTGGTGCTGCGCACCAGGATCGAGCGCGACGACGCGTTCGCCGACCTGCTCGCGGCCGTGCGCGAGACCGACCTGAAGGCGTTCGCGCACGCCGACGTGCCGTTCGAGCGGCTGGTCGAGGCGCTCGATCCGGTGCGCTCGACCGCGTACCACCCGCTGTTCCAGGTGATGCTGTCGGTACACAGTTCGGCGCCGGTGGCGCTGGAGCTGCCCGGCGTCGCGGTGACGGCCGAGCCCGTCGAGATCGAGACCGCCAAATTCGATCTGCAGTTCACGCTGGCGGAGTCGTTCGGCCCGGACGGTGAACCGGCGGGCATCGAGCTGAGCCTCACCTACGCCACCGACCTGTTCGAGGCGCGGACCGCGGGCCGGATGGCCGAGCGGTTCGTCCGGGTGCTCGGCGACGCCGTCGCCACACCCGGCCGCGCCGTCGGCGATCTGGAGCTGCTGGCCCCGGCGGAAATGCGGGCGCTCTCCCCGGTGCGCGGCCTCGGTCCCTGCGCGGCAACGACTTTCGCGGAACTGTTCGCGACGGCGGTGGCGGTCGATCCGCGGACCGTCGCGTTGCGGTACGGCGCCGAGGAGGTCACCTACGAGCAACTGGGCCGACTCACCAACCGGCTGGCCCGGGTGCTGCGCGCGGCGGGCGCCGGGCCGGAGCGGTACGTCGCGGTCGGGATCCCGCGCTCGATCGAGTCGGTGCTGGCGGTGCTCGCGGTGGCGAAGACCGGCGCGGCGTTCCTGCCGGTCGATCCCGCCTATCCGTGGCAGCGCAAGCAGCACATGCTGACCGATTCGGGCACGCGGCTCGGCGTCACCGTCACGGGCTGCCGCGCCGAGCTGCCCGACGGCCCGGACTGGCTGGTGCTCGACGATCCGCGGTTCGCCGACCGGCTGGCCGCGGTCGCGGACGCGCCGCTGACGGACGCCGAGCGCGGCCCCGGACCGCGCCTGGCCAATCCGGCGTACCTCATCTATACCTCCGGCTCCACCGGAATTCCCAAGGGCGTCACCGTCACTCACGGCGGCCTCGCCAACTTCACGCGGGAGCTGGCGGAACGCTGTGCGGTGCATCCGGGTGCGCGGGTGCTGCACTTCGCGTCGCCGAGTTTCGATGCCGCGGTGCTGGATCTGCTGTTCGCCCTCGGCGGCGCGGCGACGCTGGTGATCGCACCGGCCGGCGTCTACGGCGGCGCGGAACTGCGGAATCTGCTGCGCGGACAGCGCATTACGCACGCCTTCGTGACTCCGGCGGCGCTGGCGACCGTCGACCCGCACGGGCTCGACGACCTCGAGGTCGTGATGGTCGGCGGCGACCGGACCGGCCCGGAACTCGTCGAGCGGTGGGCGGTGCCGCGCGGCCCCGACGCCGAACCGCGCCGGATGTACAACGCCTACGGTCCCTCGGAGGCGACCGTCGCCGCGGCGCTGAGCATGCCGATGCGGCCCGATATCGCGGTGACGGTGGGCGGGCCGATCCGCGGGTTCGGCCTGCTGGTGCTCGATTCCCGGCTGCGGCCGGTACCGGTCGGGGTGCCGGGCGAGCTGTACCTGTCGGGCATCGGCCTGGCCCGCGGCTATCACGGCCGCCACGGGCTGACGGGTGCGCGGTTCGTCGCCAACCCGTACGGTGCGCCGGGCGAGCGCATGTACCGCACCGGCGACCTGGTCCGCTGGGCGCCGCATGCCGCCGACCGCGAGATCGAATACCTCGGCCGCACCGACGATCAGGTGAAGATCCGCGGTTTCCGCATCGAACTCGGCGAGATCGACGCGGCCCTGGTGCGCCACCCCCAGGTCGATCGCGCGGTCACCACGGCGTTCGAATTGCCCACCGGCGCAGCGGCTCTGGCCTGCTATGTGCAACTGGCGCCCGGCGCCTCCTGCACGGCGGCGGAGCTGCGCGCCCACCTGGTGGATCGGGTGCCGAATTACCAAGTGCCGCAGTCGATCACGGTGCTGGACGCGCTGCCGGTGACGGTCTCGGGCAAGCTGGACCGCGCCGCGCTGCCCGCCCCGGTGCTCACCGACGCCACCGCGTACCGGGCACCGGCCACGGCCGTCGAGTCGGCGCTGTGCGCGGCCTTCGCGGAGGTGCTCGGCGTCACGCCGGTCGGCGCCGACCACAGCTTCTTCGAACTCGGCGGCAACTCGCTGCTGGCGACCCGGATGGCTGCGGTGCTGCGGGAGTCGCACGGGCTCGAGGTGCCGGTGCAGGCGGTGTTCCTCGACCAGACCCCGGCGGGCATCGCCGCCCGCCTCGACACCGCGGGCGGGACCGAACCGGCGCGCGCCGACGCCGCCTTCGACACCATGCTTCCGCTCCGCGCGGACGGGACCGAACCGCCGCTGTTCTGCGTGCATTCGGTGAGCGGCGTGTCGTGGAGCTACGCCGGTCTGCTGCCGCACCTCGACCCGGAACGTCCGGTGTACGGCGTGCAGATCCCGCACCTCACCGAGGGCGGCGTGGGGCCGGACACCGTGCCGGCGCTGGCCGCGCGCTACGTGGAAGAGATGAAGAAGGTGCAACCCGAGGGTCCGTACCACCTGCTGGGCTGGTCGCTCGGCGGGCTCATCGCCTACGAGATGGCGGTCCGGCTGCGGGCCGCCGGCGAGCGGGTCGCGCTGCTGGCGCTGCTGGACAGTCGCATCCTGGCGGGCGAGCCGGAAGCCGCCGAGCCGACCACCGGCGAACTGCTGGGCGCCCTGCTCGGCGACGACGACCTGAAACGCGTCGAGGTCACGGCCGTACAGGCCGCGGCGCTGCTGAGCGAGCGGTCCGGCCCGTTCGGCGCGCTGGCCCCGGAACACGTGGAGCGGCTCTACGCCGGATACCTCGCGGGCAGCCGGATGGGTTCGCGGTACGAGCCCGGCCGCTACGACGGCGACATGGTGCTGTTCACCGCGACCGTCGAGGACGACGGCCCGGCCGCCGGGCGCGGCCCGAATCCCGGTGCGGCGCAATGGCGTCCGCTCGTCGCCGGGGAGGTGCGAGAGCATCTCGTGAATTGTTCGCACGGCGAGATGACCTCGCCCGCGGCGCTGGCCGACATCGGCGCGGTGCTGCGGGCTCGTCTCGAGAGATCCGAGTAGCGGCCATGGACAGGAGATGCTTCTATCGGGAGGTAGCGGAGTGCTCTACACAGTCACCGCGGTCGTGCTCGACGGGACGGTCGCCACATCGTGAACATATGTCCGGAGTGGGGCGCGCTGAGCGGCGCGTATGTCCTGGACGCGCTGGCCGACGGCGAGCGGGAGGAGTTCGAACGGCATCTGGAGTGGTGCCCGGCGTGCCTGCTCGAGGTCGCCGAATTCCGGACGGTGCTGGTGCGGATGGCGGAATGCCTGGCGTGTCAGCCGGATCCGGCCCTGCGGGAGCGGGTGCTGACCGGGATCGCGGAGTGAGCGGGCGGGCGGGCGGCCGGCTGCTGGGGTGTCGTCCGGATGCGCTGCAGCACCTGTGCGCGCAGGTCCGGGGACGGCGGCCGCTCCCACGCGGCCGCGAGCCGGGCGACGGTCCCGCCCAGCTCGCCGACCTCGCGGCGGCAGGACGGGCACTCGCGGAGGTGGGTTTCGAAGGCCGTGCGTTCCTCGTCCGGCAGCGCGTCGAGCGCATAGGGTGCCGCGAGATCGTGCATTCCGGCCGGACAAGTCACTGTTGAGCTCCCAAATATTCACGCAATCGGATCAGACCGTCACGCATCCTGGTCTTGATCGTTCCCACCGGTGTGCCGAGGACCTGGGAGACCTCGCGGTAGGTATAGCCGCCATAGTAGGCCAGCACGATGGACTGCCGCTGCAGCTCGGTCAGCTTGTCCAGCGCGGTGCGCACCTGTTGCTCGTCGAGGCGGGCCAGCGCCGTCTCGACGACCTCGTCGACCGGGCGGCGGACGTCGAGCTGTTCGATGCGGTCCTCGCGGTCGGAACAGGCCTGCTCGTGCCGGACCCGATCGATGGCCCGCCGGTGCGCCATCGTCACGGCCCACGCCATCACGTTGCCCTGCTGTTCGCAGAACTTGGGCGCCTTGAGCCAGATCTCCAGCAGGACCTCCTGCATCACCTCCTCGGACCGGGAGCGGTCGCGCAGGATTCTGGTGACGATGCCGAGAACGGGACCCGAGACGATGTCGTAGAGATCGGCGAAGGCCTGCTCGTCACCCACGGCGACGCGTTCGATCAGCGCCTGCAGTGTCGCGTCCGAACCGGCGCCCTCGCCGGTCGAGACGGTACCCGTCGATCCTCGGGCGCGGATGACCAATTCAGTGTCCTTCCAGACCAACGGCCAATGCGTACGACCTCACAGAGAGGGAGTCGTCGCCGAAGCATCGCCGGATTGGTCCCGGACGAGAATTTTTCGCCGGGAAGCGAGAGACGCGCCGCGCTGGGCGTGCCTACCGTGTCACCGCCGCCGGGAAGGATCGGCGGTCGGCGCACGAATCCGGTACCGCGCCGGACGTGTCGGGTCCGGTGGGGCGGGCGCCGGTGTGGAAAGTGCCGGTCAGGAGGGTCGACGTATGGTGCGCGATCCTTTCGCCAGGGGATGACACAGGGGAGTCGGAGCGGCCGCCGCCCCGGATTGGTCGGCGCGGGTGCTATCGAATCGTGATCATCTCGTGCCCCCTTTCACAGGGAGGGCACGGTTGACTCTTGGATTGCCGGCGTTTACTCGAGTTGTGCTGATAGACAGCACACGCGGGCCAGTCCGAGGAGGCCAGGCCGTGGATACTGCACCCACCACCGCCATCACTCGCCGCGAGCTGATCCGGCTCACCGGTATCACAGGGCAATCGGTGAGCAGGCGTGGCGGGCGTTCGATCAACGCGGACGCGGTGGCGAGCCACACGGACCAGGAGACCGGCCACACCGCCTTCGTGGTCGCCGACGGCGTGGGTGATCATCTGCTGGCGGCCCGCGCCGCCCGCACCGCCGCGACGACGGTGGCCCGCGAGGCCGCCGCGCACGGTCCGCAGTCGGGCATCCTGGCGGCGCAGCGGGAGCTGTTGCGCGAGTTCCCCGAACCGAGCGCCGACGCCGTGCTGGTGGTCGCGGTGCTGCCGGGCGACCGGTCGGCGAGCAGCTGCGAGGTCGCCTGGGTCGGCGACTGCCGCGCCTACCGGTGGAACGGCCGGGTGCTGCACCAGATCACCACCGACCACACCGTCGCCGAGTACCTGCGCACCCGCGGCGTCGAGCCCGCGTCCCGGGCCGACCACATGGTCTACACGACCGTCCGCACCGTGCGCCCCGCCGACATCGGTTCCGCCGTCACCGGCACCAGCACCGGGCGGCTGTTGCTGAGCACCGACGGCGTGCACAAGATGCTGCCCATCGCGGAGGTCAAGGAAATCCTCGCCGCCCATCCCACCCCCGACGCCGCCGCGGAAACTCTGGTGGACACCGCCCTGCGCGCCGGGGGAACGGACAACACCACCGCTCTCGTGATCGACAGCCGCTGAGCCGGGACACCGTGCGGGCCAGGCCCTTTCACCATCCCACGGTGGCGGCGGCGAGGGTGCGGCGCAGCTGCCAGGGCAAATTGGCGAACAGCGCGGCCATGGCGGTCGCGGTGCCGGGAAGGTCGGCGCGGCCGGACAGGTAGGCGCGCTGCCACCGGGGCGACAGGGCGAAGAAGGCGTCGAAGAAGGGCGGCACGTCGGGCGGGGGCAGGGCGAGCAGGGCGCGCAGCCCGGCCGTGCGCAGGCGATGGACCGCGCGGGCGGCGGGCGGCCAGATCGAGTCGCCCGCGGCCACGGCGTCCGCGGCCGCGAGCGAGGCGGCCACGCTGTACCCGGTGGCGGGATGCAGCAGCCCGCCCGCGGCGCCGAACCGGCGGTCGCCGGTCCGCCCGCCCTGGACCGGGAAGCGCACGTGCTCGACCGGTTCGCTGCCGTCGAGTTCGATACCGCGGCAACGCAATCGGGTCCGCAGCCGTTCGTGCAGTGCGGTCCCGCTCAGCGCGGGACGCCCGGCCAGACAGGTCTCCTCGAGCAGGGAGGTGTCGGGGCCGAGCGGGATCGCGTAGAGGAACGAGGGCGTCTCGTCCGCACCCGCGCCGTGATCGGGCCGCCAATCCATGAACAGCGGCTCGGTCCACCGCTCGCGCGCCACCACCACGCCGTAGGCGGTCTGCTCGGCCCGGGCGGGGGACCGGCCGACACCGCGGGCATCGACGACCCGCCGCCCGGTCAGCACCTGCCCCGACGCCAGCCGCACCGCCTCCGCGCCGGTGTCGCCGCGCGGCCGCACGATCTCGGCGGCTCGGTCGGCTACCACCCGGGCATCCCCGAGCGACAGCGAATCCTGTAGCGCCCCAACATCGAACACGGCATACGGCCGGTCGATCTCGAACCGCCGCGTGCCCCACGCCACCGGCCGGGCCACGGTGGCCGCGACGGTGTGCGCCGCGACCCACTCCGGCACGTCGTCGGCCCACGCCGCGTAGGTGGCCGTCCACCGCCGGTCCGGCCGGGGATCCACCACCGTCACCGACAATCCCCGCGCCACGGCGCGATGGGCCAAGGCCCGCCCGGCGGGACCGAGCCCGCAGACGATCAGATCCGCGGTCACGACTCCGGCACGCCCGCGACGGCCGGGAAAACGCCGAAACGGGCCGTCCCGCGGCGCGATCCGCGCATCGGGCCGATCAGAGCCCGCCGGTCGCCAGCAGGCCGCCGTCCACCCGCACGACCTCGCCGGTGATCCAGCTCGCCTGATCGGACACCAGGAACCCGATCAGCGCCGCCACGTCCTCGGGTGTGCCGAGCCGCTTCATCGGATAGGGCCGCGCGGCGGCTTCTTCGTCGGCCGAATACAGCGCGTCGGCGAACTTCGTCTTCACCACGCCGGGAGCCACCGCGTTCACCCGGATGTTCGGCCCGAGCTGCCACGCCAGCTCCTCGGTGAGCCGGATCAGCGCCGCCTTGGACGCCCCGTAGGCGGCGATCACGCCACTGGACCGCAGCCCCGCGACGCTGGCGACGTTCACCACCGCGCCGCCGTTGTCCCGCATCCAGGCCCGGTACGCCTCCTGCACATAGCCCAGCGCCGCAACGACATTCACGTCGAAGATCTTGCGCACGGCGTCGAGGTCGGCGTCCATCAGCGACCCGTACACGGGGTTGATGCCGGTGTTGTTGATCAGGATGTCCAGCGATCCGAACTCGGCCACCACACCGGCCACCGCCTGGGCCCGCGCCGCGGCGTCACCGGAATTGCCCGCCAGCGCCACCACCGTGCCCGGATGGCCCAGCGCCCGCAGGTCCGCGGCGGTCTCCGCCAGCGGTTCGGCCTTGCGCGCGGTGATCAGCACGTTCGCGCCGCGGGCCAGCAGCTCGGCGGCGACCGCCTTGCCGATACCCCGGCTCGCCCCCGTGACCAGCGCCCCCTTGCCCTTCAGATCGCTCATGAATCGCACGTTACCCGGTAGGGGGTGGTGCACGTTACGGCAACCGATCCTTCGCATGGGTAAAATCGGTGGTTCTTGTGTGCCATCGGAATGCACACTCGAGCTATTGCCCCCAGAAACCCGCCCAACCTGCCGAGGAGAAATTTGTGATCACCGCGACCGACCTGGAGGTCCGGGCCGGAATCCGCACCCTGCTGACCGCGTCGGGCTCGGCGCTGCGGGTGCAGTCCGGCGACCGGATCGGGCTGGTCGGACGCAACGGTGCGGGTAAGACCACCACCTTGCGCATCCTGGCCGGCGAGGCCGAACCGTACGCGGGCAAGGTGATCCGGTCAGGCGAGATCGGCTACCTGCCGCAGGATCCGCGCGAGGGCGATCTCGACGTGCTCGCCCGCGACCGGGTGCTCTCCGCGCGCGGGCTCGACTCCCTCATTCGCCAGATGGAGAAGCAGCAGGCGCTGATGGCGGAGGTCGTCGACGACGCCGAACGCGAGAAGGCGGTGCGCAAGTACGGCCGTCTGGAGGAGCGGTTCTCGGCGCTGGGCGGTTACGTCGCCGAGAGCGAGGCCGCCCGCATCTGCAACAGCCTCGGCCTGCCCGACCGGGTGCTCGGCCAGTCGCTGCGCACGCTGTCCGGCGGCCAGCGCCGCCGTATCGAGCTGGCGCGCATCCTGTTCTCGGCGTCCGACGGCAGCGGCGGCAAGTCCGACACCACGCTGCTGCTCGACGAGCCGACCAACCACCTCGACGCCGACTCCATCACCTGGCTGCGCGGTTTCCTGCAGAGCCACGACGGCGGCCTCATCGTCATCAGCCACGACGTGGAACTGCTCGAGGCCGTGGTGAACAAGGTGTGGTTCCTCGACGCCGTGCGCGGCGAGGCCGACATCTACAACATGGGCTGGAAGAAGTACCTCGATGCCCGCGCCACCGACGAGCAGCGCCGCCGTCGCGAGCGGGCCAACGCCGAGAAGAAGGCGTCCGCGCTCAAGGCCCAGGCCGCCAAGCTCGGCGCCAAGGCCACCAAAGCCGTTGCGGCACAGAACATGGTCAAGCGGGCCGAGCGGATGCTGGCGGAGGTGGACGAGGTGCGGGTGGCCGACAAGGTGGCGCGCATCAAGTTCCCGGAGCCCGCCGCCTGCGGCAAGACGCCGTTGATGGCCGAGAACCTGACCAAGATGTACGGCTCGCTGGAGATCTTCACCGGCGTCGACCTCGCCATCGACCGCGGCAGCCGGGTGGTGGTGCTGGGCCTCAACGGCGCGGGCAAGACGACGCTGCTGCGTCTGCTCGCCGGGGTCGAGCAGCCCAGCGCGGGCGGCCTGGTGCCCGGCCACGGCCTGAAGATCGGCTACTTCGCGCAGGAGCACGACACCCTGGACGACCGAGCATCGGTGTGGGAGAACATCCGCCACGCCGCCCCCGACGCGGGCGAACAGGACCTGCGCGGCCTGCTGGGCGCGTTCATGTTCTCCGGCCCGCAACTGGAACAGCCCGCCGGCACCCTGTCCGGCGGCGAGAAGACCCGCCTCGCACTCGCGGGCCTGGTCTCCTCGGCGGCAAACGTCCTCCTGCTCGACGAGCCCACCAACAACCTGGACCCCATCTCCCGCGAACAGGTCCTCGACGCCCTACGCAGCTACGCCGGCGCCGTAGTCCTGGTAACACACGACCCAGGCGCCGCCGAAGCCCTGAACCCCGAACGAGTGATCATGCTCCCCGACGGCACCGAAGACCATTGGTCCCAGGAGTACCTGGACCTGATCCAACTAGCCTGAACCGCCCGCCAGGGCGGACGGTTCAGGCAATGGGTGCACACCGCGGTTCAGGCAATGGGGTGCAGACCGCTGTCCCAGCAATCCGCAGTCCCACTCTTGCTCGAACCGCGCTGCCGCACCCCATTGCCTGAACCGTCCGCGCAGCGGGCGGTTCAGGCCATCCGCAGCCTCAATTGTCCTGTGCCAGATGCTGTTTGGCTTGCTCGTAGCCGCCTTCCAGCTGCTCGCCGGGGCCGTAGACCTGGTGTACTACGCCGGTTTTGAACGGGGTGGCGGTCAGGAGGGTGAGGGGGAGGGGGGTGTCGGCCTCGTCGAACAGGCGCATGCCCTTGCGGACGGCGATGGGGTGGACCAGCAGATGCAGTTCGTCGATCAATCCGGCGCTCAGGAGTTGACGGACGACCGAGACCGATCCGCTGATGCCGATGTCGCCGCCGGGCTCCTGCTTGAGGGCCGTGACCGCTTCGATCAGATCGCCTTTCAGCACCTCGGAGTTGCGCCAGGTGAAGGTGAGGTCCTGCCCGGTGACCACGATCTTGCGGGCGTCGCCGAGCTTGCGGGCGAATTCGGCGTCCTCCGCGCCGCCGGCCTCCCGGTCCGGCCAGGCGCCCGCGAAGCTGTCGTAGGTCTTGCGGCCGAGCAGCAGCGTGTCGGCGTTGCCGAGTTGCGCATCGACGGCCGCGCCCATCTCGTCGTTGTAGTAGGGGAAATGCCAGTCCTGCGGATCCTCGATGACGCCGTCGAGGGCGATGAACAGGCCGGCGGTGATCTTGCGCATGGGGTGCTCCTGGGTACTCGTACTGCACTCGTTGTCGAACCTGAAGACGGCGCCGGCGGTGGAAAATCGTCGCTCGGACCGGACTGTAGCCGAAATCGGTGAGCTAAATCACAAAGAGGCGTTGATCACCGACTGCCGAATGTTTAGCCTGGAGTGAGGCTGCAGGGCGACCGGAGGAAGCCATGAGTGACAGGCCCGCACAAGGGAAGTCCACGTTGGGTAAGGGCACGCGCGTCACCGGAAAGTCGCGAGACCGCTTGCAAACCCAGCTCAAGAAGCAATACGAGGCGGGAGCGAGCATTCGTTCACTGGCCCGGGAGACCGGCCGTTCATACGGGTTCATCCACAACGTCCTGGTGGAGTCGCATGTGCAACTCCGCAGCCGGGGCGGGGCGAACCGGCGTAAGGCGGTCGGTAAGTAGACACCCCGAACTCGTTGGGTAGCTTGTTGTCTCGTGGACACGGTGCACGAGGCGGTAGCGCGCGAGGTCGAGGCGTTGCACGCGGATCTGAGTTGCTGGCTGGGCGGTGAGGCGGCGTCGGAGGTGTTCGACCGCTTCGCCGCTCAGCAGCACCCCGACCTGTCCGTGGTGACCGTGTCCGGCACGGTGATCGCGCGTACGGCGCTGCTCGAGGGCCTCGCCGCGGCGCGAAACACCGCACCGGGCTTGGTGATCGAGGTGACCGATATCGAACCACTCGTCACCACAGGCGATTACGTGCTGACCCGGTTCCGCGAGCGGCACCGTCGCGTCGGCGCGGCCGAGGACCGCCTCACCACCGCGATGCTGCAACGAGATCCGCACGCTCGCAACGGTTTGCGGTGGCGCGCCGTGCACGAGACCGCCTGCGACCGGTGAGCGCCGCGGCGCGGTAGCTCAGGCCCGGTGCGCGGTGCGCTCGGCCCACCACCGCGGCGCGTCGACGAAGTGGTTGTCGTACTCGTCCTGCACCGCCGCCAGGTCGGCGAGGGTCGCTTCGCCGTGCGCGACCCGCTCGAGCACCCGGAAGTACTCGAACCGCTGCACGCCCGGCGTGAGCGCGATCAGAATCCGCGCGGTGCTGCCCGGCGCGGCCCCGAACGCGTGCGGCATGAACCGCGGCACGACGAGCGAACCGCCCGCCGCGACGGTGACGATCTCCTCGCCCGCCAGCACCTGCAATTCCCCGTCGGCCACATAGAACAACTCTTCGGAGCGCGTGTGAAAGTGCGGCCCCGCCCCGTCGGCGCCGGTCGCCAGCGTGACCTCGAGGCTGCTCAGGCTGCCGCCCGTCTCGTTCGCATCGATGAGCAGCCGCATGGTGACCGTGTCGGTGCGGTGCACCTCCGCATCCTGCGGGTGGCGGATCGCGGCGGGGATCTGGGGCGTCGTGATGCTCATGGCCGGATTCCATATCGTTCGGTGATTAATAGTTCGGTGACAAACTATATCGCAGCGAATAGAATGCTGTCCATGGCGAAGCGGAACGCGGACGCGGTCGACGGGATCGTGGCGCAGTGGCAGCGGGAACGGCCGGACCTGGAGGTCGAGGCGATGGCCATCGTGGGCAGGCTGGGCCGCCTGCAGCTGGTGGCGCAGCGGGCGATCGAGGCGGTGTTCGCCGAGCACGGCCTGCAGCGCGGCGAGTTCGATGTGCTTGCGGCCCTGCGGCGTTCGGGCGAACCTTTCGAATTGAACCCCTCGGTACTCGCCGACACCATGATGCTCTCGCGCGCGGGCATGACCGGACGGCTGGATCGGCTGGAGTCGGCGGGCCTGGTCCGCCGCGTCGCCGACGCCGGGGACCGCCGAGCGGTCCGGGTCGCGCTGACCGCGGCGGGTCGGGCCCTGGTCGACAAGGTCGTCACCGCGCACACCGAGAACGAAACCCGTTTGCTGTCGGTACTTTCGGCGAAGGACCGCCGCGACCTCGACCGCATCCTGCGCGTGCTGCTGGGAAGCTTCGAGGACCGGGCCCGGTAGGCGCTCCCGTCCCAGGGCCGGAATGGCCGGGGCGCGGCCGGTGTTGCCTTCGGAGTTCGGAGTCGTATCGTTCGAATCGGAAGGAATGTGCTCTATGACACAGGGATCGGTCGAAGACCCCTCGCTCTACCTCGACGACTTGTTCACCGAGTTCCGCGCGGGATCGCTGCGGCTGCGCAATCGGTTTGCGATGGCCCCGATGACCAGAGGGAAGTCGCCGGGCGGTGTCCCGAACGCGGAGAACGTCGAGTACTACCGACGTCATGCCGCCGGCGGGGTGGGTCTGATCGTCACCGAGGGCACCTACGTCCGGGGCCCGGCGGCCGGCCCGATCGCGGAGGTGCCGCGGTTCTACGGCGAGGACAGTGCCGCGGGTTGGCGGGCGGTGGTCGAGGCGGTCCACGCCGAAGGCGCCGCCATCGTCCCGCAGCTCTGGCACACCGGCGTGGAACGGGGCGACGACCCCGCCTTCGAACCGGAGACCCCGACCGTGAGCCCGTCCGGCGTGGACCACACCGGCCGGCCGGTGGGCCGGGCATTGACCACCGCTCAGCTGGACACGGTGGTCGAGTCGTACGTGGAGTCCGCGGTCCTGGCGAAGCGGCTGGGCTTCGACGGCATCGAACTGCACGGCGCACACGGCTACCTGCTCGACCAATTCTTCTGGGCCGCAACCAATCACCGTGACGACGAGTACGGCGGGTCGCTGCCTCGTCGCGCGGCGTTCCCGGCTCGTGTGGTAGCCGCCGTGCGGGCGGCCGTCGGCCCCGATTTCCCGATCGCCTACCGGTTTTCGCAGTGGAAGGGCGCGGACTACAGCGCCAGGATCGCCGAGAGTCCCACTGAACTCGAACAGCTGCTGACCCCGCTGGCCGAGGCGGGTGTCGACCTCTTCCACACCTCGCTGCGGCGGCACTGGGCCGACGAATTCACCGCGCACGCAGCCGATCTGAGCCTGGCCGGCTGGACGAAGAAGATCACCGGGCTGCCGGTGATCACTGTGGGTTCGGTCGGGGTGGACAGCGTCTTTCGCGGCGACCGCATCGACGAGACTCAGGCCGACCGCTTCCGCGTGCTGCGAGACCAGTTCGGCCGCGGCGAATTCGACATCGTGGCGGTCGGCCGCGCGCTGCTGGCCGATCCGGACTGGGTGCACAAGGTGCGGGACGGACGACTCGCGGAGATCACGCCCTTCCGGTAACGGTCAGTACCCGGCCACCGCCGCGTCACCGTGCACGAGGTAGTTGGCGAGGCTCTCGAAGATGGGCAGGCCGGTCTTGATCTCCAGATACGCGAACTGGCCCTGCGGATTCACCTCCAGGAAGTAGTACTCGCCGTCGGTGCCGAGCCGGATGTCGAGCACGCCGAACGCCAGCCCGAGCGCGCCCATCAGCGTGGCGAGTGACTTGCTCACCGCCGCGGGCAGCCGGGCGGGCGTGAAGTCCACCGAGGTGTCCAGGCGCGAATCCACCCGTCCCACACCGGATTGCGAGTCGATGCGCACCGCCCACTCGATGCCGTCGATCCACACCACCCGCAGATCGCAGTCGGCGTCGATGTAGTCCTGGAAGGTCGTCGGCGCGGAGCGGATGCCGCCGAGCAGATCCAGGTCCGCCGGTGCGACCAGGCGGGTCTCGGCGAATTCGGTGCGGCCGGTGCCGGTGCGCTTGTACACGACCGGCCCCGGCCGCGATCCGACGAAGCTGCGGGCCTCGTCCGGGTCGTTGGTGATCAGCGTCTCGGGGATGGCGAAACCGCTCCGTCGCGCGGTCTCCAACTGCACGATCTTGCGGGTGGCGGTGCGGTCGGCCCCGGGATCGTTGACCCAGACCGCGGGGATCGACCACAGCAGACCCTGCAGGAAGCCGTCGCACTCGGCCTGCCGGAAGTCGTTGTCGGCGGCGCGCACCCCGCCGGGCACGGCGCACGGGTGCGGCCGCCGCCACCACACCGCGGTGACGTCGTCGAGGCCGACCACATGTGACAGCGAGCGCGCCGTGCCCGCGCGGTCGAGCCGGAAACTGCCACCGACCCTGGGGAATTCGCGCATATCCAGGCGGATCGGCGTGTGCTGGTGGTGTTTTCGCAGCGTGGCCGTCATGGCGTCGGCATGCAGATCATCGGTCTCGGTGACGATCAGGACCGAACCTGCCGGGCGTGCGGCCATCGGGCGCCTCAGTCGAGACTGTCGCAGGCGGTGCCGTCGTCGCTGCGCGCGGAGGTGCGGGTCTGGCAGAAGGTGAAGGTGGCGCCGCCGACGCCCGGGGTGGCGGGCAGCCGCAGGGTGCGGGCCCAGTCCTCGGTCAGACGGCGTAGCGCGTCGTCACCGAGCGCGGGAGAGTGCTGCCGCGCCAACGTCATCGGGCGGTCGGTCAGGTCGATGCGCCGCCGCTGGGTGAAATCGGCCATGGCGCCAGGCCGGATCCGGAGCCGCACGGGGCGCCCCGGCCGCTGCCGGCCCGGCACTTCGGAATGGCTCCTGTCGCCGCCGGGCTCGTCGATACTCAGGACATCCGCCCGGTCGAAGGTCCACGTGCCCTCGCCGACGCGAACGCTGAGGGTGTGCTCCGACTCTGCCATCAGGTAGCCGGACAGCGGCGGAACGATCTCCCGCTGCTCCGGCGCCGAATCGGCGGCAGGGGTGAACGGGTGCAGAGTTTCAGGCATCAGGGCTGGTCTCCGATCTGCTCGCGGTTTGCCACGGAAGCCGAGCGTGATCTGGATCATAGCTCCACCGTCGGGCCGTTCGGTTCACAACGGAAGATTTCAAGTGCACCTGCGAAAAGGGTCACCGGAATGTAAAACCCTATCGCCGAAAGATTTTCAGTTGACCGCTCAACGACCCGTCCGCGCGATCACCCCGCTAGAGACCGAGCACCTCGCCGTAGTCGACGAGTTCCAGGAAGCGCTCCGTCGGATTCGGCACGAGTTTGCGCGCGGTGAGGTCCATCAGCCCGAGCACCACATCGAACTCGGCCGAGACGGTGCCGTCGAGCTTGACGATCCGCTGCCGCATCCGGAAGACCTTGCCCTCGCCCCACTCGGTCTCGCACGTCACGGTCACCTCGTCGCCGAGATGCAACTCGCGCAGGTGCTTGACCGTCGATTCCAGCACCACCGGCCCGAGCCCGGAGAGCCGGATCTTGTCCGGCACGAGCCCCGCCGCACGCATCACCTCCCACCGCGCGTGTTCGGCGTACTGGTGGTAGACGGCCTGATTCAGGTGGCCGTTCACATCGAGTTCGTAGCCGCGGACGGTGACGGGCACGGAAAAGGTCATACCTCGGCGAACTCCTGGCTCGTGCCCGGTTATTTCCGGATCGGTCGTGGTCTGTGTCACGGTTGGTGGAAAGTGTTGCGGCACAGCTATTTCCGCTCACTGCTTGCGGCGGACCGACGCCTCCACCAGATCCAGCACGGCCGAGAGGTTGTCGTTGGCGTGCCCGGAGGCGATGCGGGCGATGAGCCCGTCCAGCACCAGATCGAGGTAGCCCAGCAGGACATCGGTGGGCACGTCGTCGCGCAGGGCCCCGGCGGCCTTGCGGCGCTCCAGGCGGGCGATGGTCGCGGCGGTCAACTCCTCCGAGCGCTGCTCCCAGTTCGCGCGGAACTCGGGGTCGGTGCGCAGCCGCCGCGCGATCTCCAGCCGGGTGCCGAGCCAGTCGAAATCCTCGGGGCGCGCGAGCATGTCGCGCATCACCTGCACCAAACCCTGGGTGGCCGCCACCTCCGCCATCCGGGCCGCGTCCTCGTGCGCCAGCGCCAGGAACAGCGCGTCCTTGTCCCGGAAGTGATGGAAGATCGCCCCCCGGGACAGTCCGATGGCGTCCTCGAGCCGGCGCACCGTCGCGCCCTCGTAGCCGAACTCGGCGAAACAGCTCCGCGCCCCGTCCAGTATCTGGCTGCGCCGCGCGGCGAGATGGTCGTCACTGACCTTGGGCATGGACTCCTCCATCGGGATGCACGGACCCCCGCGCCGAAAGACATCGGCGCGGGGGTACCACAGTACGAGCAAGCCACCGATCGTTCGCACTCTCGCGAACACGCGACGCCGGAGGCGGCGCCGATATCTCAGCCGATCATGTTGCGCAGCACGTATTGCAGGATGCCGCCGTTGCGGTAGTAATCGGCCTCGCCGGGGGTGTCGATGCGGACCTTGGCGTCGAAGGTGATCTTGTCTCCGTTCTCCTTGGTGGCGGTCACCTTCAGGGTCTTCGGAGTCACGCCCTCGTTCAGCTGGGTGATGCCCTCGATGTCGAAGGTCTCGGTGCCGTCCAGCTTCAGCGACGCCGCCGACTCGCCCTCGGGGAACTGCAGCGGGATGACGCCCATGCCGATGAGGTTGGAGCGGTGGATGCGCTCGAACGACTCGGTGATGACCGCCTTCACGCCCAGCAGGCTGGTGCCCTTGGCCGCCCAGTCGCGCGAGGAACCCGAGCCGTACTCCTTGCCGCCCAGCACGACCAGCGGGATGCCCGCGGCCTGGTAGTTCTGCGAGGCGTCGTAGATGAAGGCCTGCGGGCCGCCGTCCTGGGTGAAGTCGCGGGTGTAGCCGCCCGAGACGTCGTCCAGCAGCTGGTTGCGCAGCCGGATGTTGGCGAACGTGCCGCGGATCATGACCTCGTGGTTGCCGCGCCGCGAGCCGTAGGAGTTGTAGTCCTTGCGCTCGACGCCGTGCGACTCGAGGTACTGCGCGGCCGGGGTGCCCGGCTTGATGTTGCCCGCGGGGGAAATGTGGTCGGTGGTGACCGAATCACCCAGCAGCGCAAGCACTCGCGCGCCCTTGATGTCCCGCACCGGCTCCGGGGACTGCGGCATCCCGTCGAAGTACGGGGGCTTGCGGACGTAGGTCGAGTCCTCCGCCCAGTCGAAGGTCTTGCCCTCCGGGGTGGGCAGCGAACGCCACCGCTCGTCGCCCTTGAAGACGTCCTTGTAGTCCTCGAGGAACATGTCGCGGGAGATGACCGCGTCGATGGTGTCCTGGATTTCCTTGGGCGCGGGCCAGATGTCCTTCAGGAAGACGTCGTTGCCGTCGGAGTCCTGGCCCAGCGCGTCGTGCTCGAAGTCGAAGTCCATCGTGCCCGCGAGCGCGTAGGCGATGACCAGCGGCGGCGAGGCCAGGTAGTTCATCTTCACGTCGGGGGAGATGCGGCCCTCGAAGTTGCGGTTGCCCGAGAGCACCGCGGTGACGGTCAGGTCGTTGTCGTTGACCGCCTTGGAGATCTCCTCCGGCAGCGGTCCGGTGTTGCCGATGCAGGTGGCGCAGCCGAACGCGACCAGGTTGAAGCCCAGCTTCTCCAGGTACGGCCACAGCCCGGACTTCTCGTAGTAGCCGTTGACGACCTGCGAGCCCGGCGCCATCGAGGTCTTCACCCACGGCTTGCGGGACAGGCCCTTGTCCACGGCGTTGCGGGCGAGCAGCGCCGCGCCGATCATGACCGACGGGTTGGAGGTGTTGGTGCAGGAGGTGATCGAGGCGACCACCACCGCACCGTGATCGAGCACGAAGTCGCCGTACTCCTCGGTGGAGACCTTGACCGGCTTCGACGGACGGCCCTCGGCCCCGTTGGCGGCCGAGCTCAGCGGCACCGAGCCGTCGTCGGCGAACGACAGCACCGCCGGGTCACTGGCCGGGAAGGACTCCTCGACGGCCTCGTCCAGCTTGCTGTGCGGGGTGCGGGCCACCGGGCCCGACTCGGCGTCGCTGGTGTAGTTGTGGATGTCCTTGCGGAACGCGGTCTTGCTCTCCGACAGCAGGATTCGGTCCTGCGGGCGCTTCGGACCGGCGATGGAGGGCACCACGGTGCTCAGGTCAAGCTCCAGGTACTCCGAGTAGGCGGGCTCCTGGTCGGCGTCGTGCCACAGGCCCTGCTCCTTGGCGTAGGCCTCGACCAGCGCGACCTGCTCGTCGCTGCGGCCGGTCAGCTTCAGGTACTCGATGGTGACGTCGTCGATCGGGAAAATCGCCGCGGTGGAACCGAATTCGGGGCTCATGTTGCCCAGCGTGGCGCGGTTGGCCAGCGGCACCTCGGCGACGCCCTTGCCGTAGAACTCGACGAACTTGCCCACCACGCCGTGCTTGCGCAGCATGTCGGTGACCGTCAGCACCACGTCGGTGGCGGTGACGCCCGGGTTGATCTCACCGGTCAGCTTGAAGCCGACCACGCGCGGGATCAGCATCGAGACGGGCTGGCCCAGCATGGCCGCCTCGGCCTCGATACCGCCGACGCCCCAGCCCAATACGCCCAGGCCGTTGACCATGGTGGTGTGCGAGTCGGTGCCGACGCAGGTGTCGGGGTAGGCCTGCCCGTTGCGGACCATGACGACGCGGGCCAAGTGCTCGATGTTGACCTGGTGCACGATGCCGGTGCTCGGCGGGACGACCTTGAAGTCGTCGAACGCGGTCTGGCCCCAGCGCAGGAACTGGTAACGCTCGCCGTTGCGCTGGTATTCGATGTCGACGTTGCGCTCGAAGGCGTCCGCGCGGCCGAACACGTCGATGATGACGGAGTGGTCGATGACCATCTCGGCGGGCGCGAGCGGGTTCACCTTGTTCGGGTCGCCGCCGAGGGTGGCGACGGCCTCGCGCATGGTGGCCAGGTCGACGATGCAGGGCACGCCGGTGAAGTCCTGCATGATGACACGCGCGGGGGTGAACTGGATTTCGGTGTCCGGCTCGGCCGAGGGATCCCACTTCGCGATGGCGCGGATGTGGTCGGCGGTGATGTTGGCGCCGTCCTCGGTGCGAAGCAGGTTCTCCGCCAGCACCTTCAGGGCGTAGGGCAGCTTCTCGGTGCCGGGCACGGCCGAGAGGCGGAAGATCTCATACGACTGATCTCCTACCTCGAGGGTGCCCTTGGCGCCGAATGTATCGATGCTCGTCATACGTTCAGCTCCACTCGTCGTGTCTGATGGGGCCTCGGGGGCCCTACGTGGTTACGCAAGCTTCCTCCGCCGGGTCCTACCCAGAGGCCCCGCGGGGGGTCGGCCGTCGGCGGGGCTGTGCCGGCGACCCGGTCGAGGGCGCAGTCTGGGCTGTGCGCCTCGTACTGACAACCCTAACAGTACGCTTGTCCTGTGAAACGCGGGGGGCGCGTCACGCGCGCCGTGCCAGCAACCATCATCCTCCTGTCGCGTACTGTGCTCACGAGTCCGCCGGAGGTAGTCGGTTCCGGCGACCGCCGTCAGCATGCTGATCGTCTGCAGAGTGTTGGATGCCCGTCGCGCCCGCGACTCGACAAACCGGATGGAAGATGACCGTCTTTGACACCTCGGTTCGCACACCCATGGCTGCGGAGCTACCGCACGACACGGATCTGAACGCGGTCCTGAAGGATCTCGCGGACAACCACGTCGCCACGCCCAAGGGGCAGAAGCAGAGCGAGCTGACGACGATCGTCGAAAATGCGCGCGCGAACGGCATCCCGTTGAGCGTCGTCGTGGTGGAAGGCAATCCGGCGCCGGACTCGAGTCTCCGGGATCTGGCGACGAAGGTGGGCAAGAACGAGCGCGGCACGGTCGTGGTCCTGAGCGACGACTGGGCGGGCACCTACAGCGATTCCATCAGCCGGTATCGCCTGGAGCGCGCGGAGGATATCGCCAAGAACCGGCACGGCGGGCACAGCGCGGAGGCGGCCCAGGCGTTCGTCGGCAGCTTGCAGACTTCCGAAACGGTTTCGCCCACGGTGGCCGCGAGCATCTTCATCGCCGCGATCGCCGTGGTCATCGTCGTCCTCTACCGCGTGAAACTGCGCCGCAGTGCGAGTGCCGGATCCGGCATCGACTCCGAAACAAGCAGCGCTGCGACTCTGAAAAGCGCTGAAAAGCAAGGCAATCGAGCGTAATTAGGTAAAGTCGGCGGGGTGTCCGAGGGGGCGCATGAACAGGAGGGGAACATGCGAAGGAGAGCACTCGCGGTTGCGTTGACGGTTGGCGCTGTCGCTTTCGGAGTCACAAGTACGGCTTCGGCGGACCATTCTCGTTACGGTCCCTACACGGGCCCCGGTGCCGAGAAAGCCTGCAAGGTGGACCAGATGACCTATCGGGGCGCCAGTAAGTGCGCCGAGGATCCGCCTGGCAGTGGGCGGTGGTTCTTCGATGCACCGACGCAGCCGGACAACCCGTACAAGTAGTGCTACTCGCAGGCCTGGCTTAGCCAGATTGCTCTGAATGTGCCCTCGGTGACTCACTCGAGTCGCCGAGGGCACACTCGTGTCCGGGCCACTGAGCTAGTTCGGTACCAGTGGTCTGTTTTTGCCGAGAAATCCGTACCCTTCTCTAGCTACCGCCAAGCTACTGGCGAACTACACGTCTGTCATTCTGTGGCAGATGTTTTCTCCGTGCAAGAAGTGTCGTACGGTTTCGAATGGCACGGAAGTGGAAAGAGTGTCATATGAGTCCTCAGCAACCATTGAGGTATCGGGTGCGGCTGGGGCTCGTGAGGCGATGCCGGTCACTGGTCGCCCAGCGCAGTCCCGGTGAACCTCGTTCCCCGGGAACCGGAGCGGGATCCAGGGAGGTGTGCGAGTGGGGTGGCACGGGGCCTCGATCAAAGTCACGCTGGGGTTGCTGGTGTGCGCGGTGGCGTTGTCGGTATCGGTCGGCGCCGCCGGTGCGGCGCCCGAGCCGCCGCCCAATCCGAGCGACGGTGACATCGCCGACGCGGGCGGGCAGGTGGATGCCGGCGTGGCGGAAGTCGGCGGCCTGATCAACGAGGTCGCCGCGGCCGAACAGCAGCTGCGGCAACTCGACACCGAGGTCGCCCGGCGGCGCGAGGCGGTGAACAAGGCACTGGTCGACCTGCAGGCCGCACGGGCCGCGGCCGACGCCGCGAACGCCGCGGCCGAGGCCTGCCGCCGCGACCTCGCCGACGCCGGCGTCCGAGTAGGGAAGGCCCGCACCGAGTTCGACCGATTCGCCATCGAGGCCTACACGCAACCGGCGACCGGTTCGATGGTCAACGTGCTCGCGGGCGCGGACCCGGCCGCGGCCCTCGACCGGGCGCAACTGCTCGGGGTCGCGTCCAAGACCAAGCAGGACGCCCTGCAGCTGTTACGCCGGGCCCAGGTCGAACAGGCCAACCGGGATTCCGCGGCGCGCCGGGCGAAGCAGACCGCCGACGCCGCCGCGGCCGCGGCCGAGCAGAAGAAGCTGGAGGCACAGCAGGCCGTCGCCGCCGCCCAGGCCGCCCAGCAGCAACAGGCCGCGCAGCGCACGGCGCTACTGGGACAGCGGGATTCGGCACAGCAGCGGCTCGACGCGGCGCGCCAGCGAGTGGCCGGGCTTCAGGGGCAGCGCGAGGCATTCCTCGCCTGGGACCGGCAACGCCAGGCCGAGGTCGCCGCGGCCCAGGCCGCCGCGACCGCGGCCGCCGCCCGCGCGGCCACCGACCAGGCCGCCCACGACCGCGCCGCACAGGTGGGCACGGGCAAGCGCCCGCACACCCAGCTCGACAACGCGCCCGCGCCGCACGCCTCGCTGCCCGATCGCCCGGCGCGTCCCTCCGGCAGCCGGTCCGAACTCGTCGAAACCGTGGTGGACCGCGCCATGTCGCAACTGGGCGTCACCTACTCCTGGGGCGGCGGCGACGAGAACGGCCCCACGCTGGGCATCCACGACGGCGGCGTGGCCGACAGCTACGGCGACTACGACAAGGTCGGATTCGACTGTTCCGGCCTGATGATCTACGCGTTCGCCGGAGTCGGCATCGCCCTGCCGCACTACAGCGGCTATCAGTACACGATGGGCACCCGGGTGCCCATCGCCGAGCGCGAACGCGGCGACATGCTGTTCTGGGGCGCCAACGGCAGCGAGCACGTGGCGCTGTACCTCGGCGACGGCAAGATGGTCGAAGCGCCCGAATCCGGCGACGTGGTGAAGGTTTCGCCGGTCCGCGAGGGGGGCATCATGCCGTACGCGGTGCGATTGCTCACCTGACGACTCCCAGTGTCCTCTCAGGCGCGTTCGGCGGGATTTGCGTTAGGGTTCACAATGTCGCGCGTGGCGCGCGGCGAGTTGGCGTGTCGGAATCCCCTGGCTGCGTTGGGGGAGGATGTCGAACCTGGAATAGTGGTGGGGAACACGCCGGGTGACGTCGGACCGGCCGCGGAGGCCGACACGACGCACCGGCTGGTGAACCACAGATGCAGCGGCGAGCCTCACGGGGCCGGACTAGGCGAAAGCGGGGATGTTTGTGACTTCGACTGATGGTGTGAGCACGGTGAATCCGGCGAAAGACACGCCGGCGCCCGCCACCCTCGAGCGCGATGTCCAGACCCTGGAGAAGGCGATCTACGAAGTCAAACGGGTCATCGTCGGCCAGGATCGTCTGGTCGAGCGGTTGCTCGTCGGTGTGCTGGCGCGCGGTCACGTGCTGCTCGAGGGCGTGCCGGGCATCGCCAAGACGCTCGCGGTCGAGACCTTCGCACGGGTCGTCGGCGGCACCTTCTCCCGCGTGCAGTTCACCCCGGACCTGGTGCCCACCGACCTCGTCGGCACCCGCATCTACCGGCAGGGCCGCGAGGAGTTCGACACCGAGCTGGGTCCGGTCGTAGCGAACTTCGTGCTCGCCGACGAGATCAACCGCGCGCCGGCCAAGGTGCAGTCGGCGCTGCTCGAGGTGATGGCCGAGCGGCACGTGTCGATCGGCGGCAAGACCTTCCCGATGCCCGATCCGTTCCTGGTGATGGCCACACAGAACCCGATCGAGAGCGAGGGCGTGTACCCGCTGCCCGAGGCGCAGCGCGACCGCTTCCTGTTCAAGGTCGTCGTCGACTACCCCTCCGTCGAGGAGGAGCG
This sequence comes from Nocardia wallacei, assembly GCF_029868745.1. GTDB lineage: Bacteria > Actinomycetota > Actinomycetes > Mycobacteriales > Mycobacteriaceae > Nocardia > Nocardia wallacei_B. The sequence continues at coordinate 27,458 of NZ_JARWOP010000184.1, forward strand.
CGAGATCATCTACCGGATGGGTGTCACCCCGCCGGAGCCCAAGCAGATCCTCGAGCCCGGCGAGGTGATCCGGCTGCAGCGTCTGGCGTCGAACACCTTCGTGCACCACGCCCTGGTCGACTACGTGGTGCGGGTGATCTCCGCGACCCGCAACCCGGCCGAGTTCGGTCTCGACGACGTCGCGGGCTGGATCGCCTACGGCGCCTCCCCGCGTGCGAGCCTCGGCATCATCGCCGCCGCCCGCGCCGTCGCCCTCATCCGCGGCCGCGACTACGTGGTCCCGCAGGATGTGGTCGAGGTCGTGCCCGACGTGCTGCGTCACCGCCTGGTGCTGTCCTACGACGCGCTGGCCGACGAGGTGAGCCCCGACGACGTGATCCGCCGGGTGCTGCAGACCGTCGGCCTGCCGCAGGTCGCGCCGCAGGCCAACGCGCCCGCGCCGGGCCAGCAGCCGCCCGCGCCGATGCCCGCGCCCGCGGTGGGCCAGCAGCCGGGTGTGCCGCAGCCGCCGGCGCCGCCCGCCCCGAACGGGCAGCAGGCCGTCGGCCAGCAGCAACCGCAGCGTCCGTGAACGGAGCATCGGATCCGGTTGCCCCAGTGACGAATCCAGCGAAGATCCCACCCACCCGAGGAAGTGCCGCACCCCCTTCGTTCCGTTCCGGCCAATTGAACGATCCGCGGCTGTCGGCGGCGCTGAAGACCCTCGAGCTGACCGTGCGGCGCCGCCTCGACGGCGTGCTGCACGGCGACCACCTCGGCCTCATCCCGGGGCCGGGCTCGGAACCCGGCGACGCGCGGGAGTACCAGCCCGGTGACGATGTGCGCCAGATGGATTGGTCGGTCACCGCGCGCACCACGCACCCGCACGTGCGGCAGATGATCGCCGACCGCGAGCTGGAGACCTGGCTCGTGGTCGACCTGTCCGCCAGCCTGGACTTCGGCACCGCGCTCTGCCAGAAGCGGGATCTGGCGGTCGCCGCCGCGGCGGCGGTCACCCATCTGACCAGCGGCGGCGGCAACCGGGTGGGTGCCGTCGTGGCCAACGGCGAACGGCTGTTCCGCATCCCGGCGCGCGCCCGGCGCGGGCACGCCCCGGCGCGGCGGCGGCCGCGCGCCCCCCCACCCCCCCCCGCCCCGCGCGCGCGCGGCGGCGCGCGCGG
>NZ_JARWOP010000185.1 GCF_029868745.1 Nocardia wallacei
GCCGCCAACGCGCGGGCGGGGCGGCGGGGGCCGGTGGGGCCCCTTAACCCGCGCCCAGCGGCGCCGGGGGGGCGGGGGGTGGCAGGTGGGGGGGCGGGCCACCACCAGCCTCGAGCGCTCGGTGCGGCTTCGCGACGCGGAACCCCACCGAGCGCTCGTTCGTCAGTGGCCGCCCTGTTCCTTCAGCCGCGCGAAGGCCTCGTCGACCAGGCTTTCCGCCTTGGCCCGGCCGTCCCAGCCGTCGACCTTGACCCACTTGCCCGGCTCCAGGTCCTTGTAGTGCTCGAAGAAGTGCTCGATCGCCTTGCGGTCGAACTCGCCGATATCGGTGACCTCCTGGATGTGGTCCCAGCGCTTGTCACCGGCCGGCACCGCCACGATCTTCTCGTCGCCGCCGGCCTCGTCGCTCATCAGCAGCACGCCGACGGGGCGGGCCTCCACGATCACGCCGGGGAAGACCGACTCCGGCAGCAGCACCAGGCAGTCCAGCGGGTCGCCGTCGGAGCCGAGGCTGTTCTCGATGTAGCCGTAGTCGGCCGGGTAGACCATCGGCGTGTAGAGGTAGCGGTCCAGCCGCACCCGCCCGGTCTCGTGGTCGACCTCGTACTTGTTGCGCTGACCCTTGGGGATCTCGATGGTGACGTCGAACTCCACGTCATCTCCTTAGTCTGGTGCCTGTGTTCGATGGCCCGGCGCGCGCGCCGCGGGCTGCCGACTCGCCAGCTCGTTCGAGGGAACGCCGGCCAGGTGAGGATAGTGTGGTCGACGGGCGCACGGGTGCGGCAGGGGCCCGGCGGAACTCGCGCGAGGACCTCTGTCACGGGTGGATTAGGGAGACTGCGGTCAGGTGGTAGGTAACAACATCGGCGAACCGGGCCGTCGGCGGCGCCGGGGCGTGTGGATCGGTGTGCTCACCGTGCTGGTCGTCGTGGTGGTGGCCGCCGCGACGGTGTCGATCACGCTGCGGCCGTGGACCGCCGAGTTCCGGCACGGCGGCCTGCGCATCGGCGCCCTGCCCGCCCCGGTGACGCCGGTCCCGCAGTTGGCGGCTGCCTCGCCGGCCGCGCCCGCGCCGACCGCGCAGGGCTTGGCCGCGGCGTTGGCGCCGGTGGTCGGGAGCCCCGATCTCGGTGCGTTCACCGCCTCGGTCAGCGACCCGGACACCCGCACCGCGCTCTGGAGCGCCGATCCCGCGAAGCCGGTGATCCCGGCGTCCACGGCGAAGGTGCTGACCGCCGCGGCCGCGCTGCTGGTGGTGCCGCCGGATCACCGCGTGACCACCAAGGTGGTCGGCGGGACCAGCCCGAACGAGCTGGTGCTGGTCGCCGGTGGTGATCCCACGCTGACCGCGCAGGCCGACGGCAAGGGTTACTACAAAGATGGGCCGCGGCTGTCGGACCTGGCGGCGCAGATTCGCGCGGCCGGTCGGACCGCCGACACGATCGTGGTGGACACCTCGGTCTTCACCGGCCCGGCGTGGCCGGCGGGCTGGGATCCGGCCGACATCGCGGGCGGTTCCTGGGCGCCGATCGAACCGGTCATGATCGACGGCGGCCGATTGGACCCGCTGGTCGAATATTCCCCTCGCACACCGACTCCCGCGCTCGACGCCGGTCGTCGGCTGGCGGCGGAACTGGGCCTGGATCCGGCCAAGGTGCGGCTGGGCCGTGCCCCGGCCGGAGCCGCCGAGGTGGCCCGGGTGCAGTCGGCGCCGTTGCGAGATCGCCTGCGCGAGATGATGATTCACTCCGACGACGTCCTGGCCGAGACGATCGGCCGGGAGATCGCGACGGCGACCGGGAACGAGCAGTCCTTCGCCGGAGCCGCCGCCGCGACGATCACCGCCCTGAACGCCGCGGGCTTCGACACCGCCGGGTCGACCCTGCTGGACAACAGCGGCCTGTCCACCGACGACCGGATTCCGGCCCGCCTGCTCGACGGGGTGCTGATGGAGGCGGCGGCGCCGCAGCCCGAATCGGGCGCCGGGACCACCCGGCCGAGCGCGTCGGCCGTCCACTCCGACAGCACCGGGACTACCGGTTCGCCGCTGGCCCCGCTGCTCGATTATCTGCCGGTCGCGGCCGGTACGGGCTCGCTGGCGTACCGGTTCGTCACGCCGCGCGACCACAGCGGCGCGGGGTTCGTCCGGGCGAAAACCGGAACTCTGTCGGTATCGAGCGCGTTGGCAGGGTATGTGCTGGACAGCGATGGCCGCGTGCTGACTTTCGCGCTGATGTCGAACGACCGGCCCCCCGAGGCCAGCCGCCCGGCATTGGACGCCATCGCCGCCACGCTGCGCAACTGTGGATGCTCCTGACGGGTGGTAAACGATGACCGGACCCGGTGATGCGGCCGCGGGCGACCGAGCCGCCGGCGACCAGAACCCCGAACGATCCGAACAGGTGGTGGTCGATATCGAGTCCGGCCGAGTGATTTCCGAGTCGAGGCGTTCCTCGCTGTCCGGCGCGATCGACTGGCGACTGGCCGCGAAGACCGGCTCCGCGCTGGTGCCCGCGGGGCCCCGGACCAGCCGCTATACCGCCGAACAGGTGGTCGACGAACTGGGCCTGGCCGCTATGCGTGCCGAGGCGCCGGTGCGGGAGGTCAGCCTGCTGGCCGACGACCGCCCGGTGCCCGCGGCGCGGGTGGTGGACCGGCCGGGCTGGATCCGGGCGGCCTCCGATTCCATGGCGGAACTGACCGGCGGGTCGGCGGCCGAACCGGGTCGTTTCACCGGCAAGCCCGCGGGTGTGCAGGCGGGCGCGATGCTGGCGTTCCTGTCCACGGCGATTCTCGGTCAATACGATCCGTTCAGCGGCCCCGACGGGACGCTGCTGCTGGTGGCGCCGAACATCGTGGCAGTGGAACGCGCACTCGGCGTGTCGCCCAGCGACTTCCGCTTCTGGGTGTGCCTGCACGAGGTGACGCACCGGGTGCAGTTCTCCTCGGTGCCGTGGCTGGCCGATTACATGAAGCACAACGTCGAGGTGCTCGGCGACGTCGGCGACGAGCCGTTGGACCAGGTGCTGTCGCGGTTGCTGGAAGAGGTGCGGGAACGCCGCCGCGTCCGCGCCGCGAGCGGCGACGGGGCCAAGGACGACGACCCCGCCAACCGCGGCGTGCTGGGTCTGCTGCGCGCTACCCAGGCACCGGAGCAGCGGGACGCGCTGGACCGGCTGCTGATGCTCGGCACTCTGCTCGAGGGCCATGCCGACCACGTGATGGACGCGGTCGGCCCGGCGGTGATCCCGTCGGTCGTGCAGATCCGGCAGGCGTTCGACCAGCGCCGCCGCCGTCCGGCCAACCCGTTGCAGCGGCTGTTGCGCGCCCTGCTGGGCGTGGACGCCAAGGTGGCTCAGTACGTGCGCGGCAAGGCGTTCGTCGACGAGGTGGTCGGCACGGTAGGCATGCAGCGCTTCAACACCGTGTGGACCGACGGCGACACACTGCCCCGCACCGACGAGATCAGCGACCCACAGCGCTGGATCACCAGAGTCCTGGGCTGACCATGCGCCCACCCCCGCCCGGACAACCGGATCCCGCCGCGGTGGTTGGTTCGATGAGCGCCGATCGTGCCGCGGTGGCTGGGTCGGTTGGCGCTGATCCTGCCGCGGTGGCTGGTTCGGTTGGCGTTGATCCTGCCGCGGTGGCTGGTTCGGTCGACGCTGATCGTGCTGCGGTGACTGATTCGGTGAGCGCTGATCGTGCTGCGTTGGCTGGTTCGGGTGGTGTGGGCCGTGGTGGCGAGAGTGGGTCGGGGCGTGCGGGAAGGGTGCGGGCCGGTGCTGCTCGTGGGGGCAGGTTGTTGCCGGAGACTCGGGCTGCGTTGGAGATGCGGCATGCGGTGCGGGAATGGTTGGGGCGGTACGCATCCGGTGAGGGGGTGGCGGTCGCGCTGTCCGGGGGAGCGGATTCGCTGGCCTTGACGGCGGCGGCGGTGGCCGAGGCCGGGGTGGTCGATGCTCTCGTTGTGGATCACGGCTTGCAGCCCGGGTCGGATCGGGTTGCGGCGGAGGCCGCAGACGCGGCGTGCGCGTTGGGGTGCCGTTCCGCTCGGGTGCTAGGCGTGGAGGTGGGGTCGGGGGGGGGGGGGGGGGGGGGGGCGCGGGGGGGCCCGGGCGCCCCGCGCAACCGGATCGAGTTCGCGGGAGCCGGTATCGCGCACGGCACATCTCCAGGTGGTACTCGCTCGGACGTCTGACAGTTCGCTCCACCCTATAGCCCACTCCCAAGATCAGTGCGATCACCAGGGCGACCAG
>NZ_JARWOP010000186.1 GCF_029868745.1 Nocardia wallacei
CGCACCTTCACCTGATCATCCGACCGCCCCACAAACACCAAACCCCCACCCACAGACCACCGAACCACATCACCCGTCCGATACATCCGCTCACCCACACCACCAAACGGACACGCCACAAAACGCAACGCCGACAACCCCACCCGACCCACATACCCCCGACCCACACCACAACCCAACACATACAACTCCCCCACCACACCCACCGGCACCGGACGCAACCGACCATCCAACACCACCACACCCACACCACCGATCGGACCACCCAGCACGACCGGCTCACCCGGCCGCAGCGCGTCCGAAAGTACCGGCGCCACAGTCGCTTCCGAGGGTCCGTAGGCGTTGAACAGCCGGTGACCGGTTGCCCAGCGCCGCACCAGATCCGCGCCGACCGCCTCGCCGCCCACCACCAGCGACCGCAGGTGCGGCAGCTCCCAGCGCGCGTCGATACTCGCCAGCGCGGCCGGGGTGATGAACGCGTGCGACACCCGCTCCCGATCCAGCAGCTCCGCCAGCTCGTCACCGCCGTACACATCCGCCGGAGCGATCACCATCGTCGCACCCGCACACCACGCCAGCAGCAGCTCCAGCACCGAGGCGTCGAAGCTCGGTGACGCGAAATGCAGAGTGCGCGAGGAGGATTCGACGCCGTACCGGTCGCGCATCGCGGCCGCGAAGTTCGCCAGGCCGCGGTGGGTGACCGCGACACCCTTCGGGGTGCCGGTGGAGCCGGAGGTGTAGATCACGTACGCCACGTCGTCTACCGAGAGCGGCCGCACCCGATCGGCGGCGGTCACCGGGCGGGTGTCGCCGGAGTCGGTGATCGTCACCCAGTCGACCGTGTCCGGCAGGTGTGCCCGGTCGGCGGCGGTGGTGACGCCGAGGCGAGCACCGGAGTCGGCGAGCATGTGGCGGATGCGTTCCGCCGGATACCGCACGTCCACCGGCAGATACGCCGCCCCCGTCTTGGCGACCGCGAGCACGGCCACGACCGATTCCACCGACCGCGACAGCGCCAGCGCCACCGTGTCGCCGGGGCCCGCGCCGCGCCCGATCAGCGTTCGGGCCAGTCGGTTCGCCCGCTCGTCGAGTTCCCGGTAGGTCACCGACATCGAATCACAACGCAGCGCAACGTGTTCCGGCGCGGCCGCCGCCCGCGCGAACAGTTCGTCCAGGGTGGCCGCGGGCAGCGCGGCCCCGCCGCGCGCCGGTACCAGCGCCGACCGCTCCCACTCGTCGAGCACCTCGAGGTCGCCGACCACGGCTCCGGGATCGGCCGCCACCGCGTCGAGGATCGCGATATAGCGCCGCAGCAGGCGTTCGGCCGTGCCGGATTCGAACAGATCCGTGGCGTAGTCGAGGCGCAGATCCATGCCCGCCGGCGTGTGGTCGCCGGTGTGCGATTCGGTCAGCGTGAACTGCAGGTCGAAGCGCGCGACCGCGGCGTCGATGCGCTCGCCGTGAATCTCCATCTCCGGCAGGGTCATTCGCACCGGCTGCGCGTCCTGCATGGACAGCATGACCTGGAACAGCGGGTGGCAGGCGGTGGAGCGGGCCGGGTTCAGCAGCTCCACCAGCCGCTCGAAAGGCACGTCGGCGTGCGCGAACGCGTCCAGGTCGCCCTCGCGCACGGCCGCCAGCAGGTCGGCGAACGAGCGGCCGCCGTCCACGTCGGTCCGCAGCACCAGCGTCCCGACGAACATGCCGATCAGCCGGTCCAACTGCGCCTCGGTGCGGCCCGCGATCGGCGTGCCGACCGCGATGTCGCGGGCGCCCGACAGCCGGGCCAGCAGCACCGCGAGCGCCGCGTGCACCACCATGAACAGGCTCGCGCCGCGCGTGCGGGCGAGGTCGGTCAGCCGGGCGTGCAGCGCCGCGCTCAATTGCGCCGACACCGCCGCACCGCGCTGGGAGGCCACCGCCGGGCGGGGATGGTCGACCGGCAGTTCCAGGCATTCCGGCAGTCCGGCGAGCCGGTCGGTCCAGTAGCCGATCTGCCGCGACAGCACGCTGTCCGGATCGTCCTCGTCGCCGAGCACGGCGCGCTGCCACACGCTGAAGTCCGCGTACTGCACCTCCAGCGGCTCCCATTCCGGCGCGCCGCCCGATCGCCGGGCCTCGTACGCCGCGGTCACGTCGGCGGCCAGCGGCTCGAGCGACCAGCCGTCCGCGGCGATGTGGTGAATCACCATGGCCAGCAGGTGTTCCCGGTCGCCGGTGCGGATCAGCTCGGCCCGCAAAGGGACCTCGGCGACCAGATCGAAGCCCCGCGCCGCCAGGTCCCGCGCGCGCTCGCGGGCCTGGTCGGGCGTGCCCTCGCTGTGCGGCAGTTCCGGATGCGCCTCCGCGCCGGGCAGGACGACCTGGCTCGGTCCCGCGTCGGAGTCGGGGAAGAGGGTGCGCAGGCTCTCGTGCCGCTCGACCACGTCACCGAGGGCCTGCCGCAGCGCCGCCACGTCCAGCGGTCCGCGCAGCCACAGCCCGATCGCGATGTTGTAGGCGCTCGAGGCGGTGTCGAACCGGTTGAGGAACCACAGCCGCTGCTGCGCGGTCGACAGCGGGATCCGGCGTGGGCGCTGCCCGGCGGTCAGCGCGCGCTGCCCGGTGCGGCCCTCCCGGTCGGCGGCGTCGAGGAGCGCGGCCAGCCCGGCCGCGGTCGGATGCTCGAACACCGACCGCACGCCCAGCCGATGCCCCGACCGGGCCGCGATCCGCGCCACCAGCCGCGTCGCCGACAGCGAGTTCCCGCCGAGGTCGAAGAAGGCGTGGTCGACCGACACCGTGTCCGCCCCGACCACCTCGGCCATCGCCGCCGCGACCAGGATCTCGTTGGGCGTCACCGGTTCCCGGCCCGGCCGGGCGAGCGCGCCGAAGTCCGGCTCGGGCAGCGCCCGCCGATCCAGCTTCCCGGTCGGCGTGCGCGGGATCGACGACAGCGCGACGAACGCCGACGGGACCATGTGCGCGGGCAGGTGGGCGGCCACCCGCTCCCGGATCGCGCCGGTGTCGGGTTCGGCCGTGCCCGCGCCGACCAGGTAGGCGACGATGTGCGGTGCGCCGGAGTGGTCGCGCCGCACCTCGGTGTGCGCGAACCGGATCTCCGGGCACGCCGCGACGGCGGCGGTGATCTCGCCCAGTTCGATCCGGAACCCGCGCACCTTCACCTGGTCGTCGGCGCGGCCGACCAGAGCCAGCGCGCCGGTCGGGGTCCAGCGCGCCAGATCACCGGTGCGATACATGCGCTCGCCCGCCGCGCCGAACGGGTCGGCCACGAACCGGTCCGCGGTGAGCGCCGGCCTGCGGTGATAGCCGCGCGCCAAACCCGCACCGGCCAAATACAATTCGCCCACCACGCCGGGCGGCACCGGGCGCAGCCGCGCGTCCAGCAGCACCGCCGTGACGCCGCGGATCGGGCGCCCCAGTTCGATCGGCGCGCCGGGCTCCAGCGGGCTGATGGTGACCGCGACGGTCGATTCGGTGGGGCCGTAGGCATTGAACATCCGGCGGCCCGCCGCCCAGCGGCGCACCAGTTCCGCGTCGCAGGCATCGCCGCCGACGATCAGGCACGCCAGCTCCGGCAGCGGGTGGCGATCCGGGTCGACGGTGGCCAGCGCGGCGGGCGTGACGAAGGCATGGGTGATCCGTTCTCGGTCGAGCAACTCACCCAGCTCGTCACCGCCGTACACGTCGGTGGGCGCCAGCACCAGCGCCGCACCCGTACCGAACGCCAGCAGCAACTCCAGAATCGACGCGTCGAAGCTCGGCGAGGCGAAATGCAGCACCCGAGAACCAGTTTCGACCCCGTACCGCTCGCGCTGCTCCGCCGCGAACCCGGCGAGCCCGCGATGGGTCACCGCGACACCCTTCGGTGTCCCGGTGGAGCCGGAGGTATAGATCAGATAAGCGACATCATCGACGCGCGGCGTCCGTATCGGCGCGGCATCGAACGCACCGGCGACATGTCCATCGGTCGCGACGGAGGATCCGGCCGCAGGCCCAGCGGCGGCATCCGGGGTGGGATCTGCGGTGGTCAGCCAATGGATCTGGTTCGGCAGGCGGGGGGCGTCGGTTGATGTTGTCAGGCCGAGGCGTACCTCGGCGTCGGACAGCATGTGGCGGATTCGGTCGCCCGGGAGGGACGGGTCGATCGGCAGGAAGGCGGCGCCGGTACGGGCGATCGCGAGGGCGCCCAGGACCGAATCCACCGAGCGCGGTAAGGCCAGCGCGACCACGTCGCCGGAACCGATGCCTTGCCGGATCAGCTTGTGTGCCAACCGGTTCGAGCGCTCGGCGAGTTCGCGGTAGGTCAGCCGAGTCGAGCCCGCGCGTAATGCCTCGGCGGACGGGTTCGCGCGCGCGGCCCGGTCGAACAGCTCCACGAAGGTGATCGGGTCCGCCGCCGGAGCGCCGCGGGCCGGCGCCAGCGCGGCGCGTTCCGGCGCGGCCAGCAGGTCGACGTCGCCGATCGCGGTCGCCGGGTTCGCCGCGATGGCCGACAACAATCCGACGTAGCGTTCGGCGATGCGCGCGGCCGAGGCCGCGCCGAACAGGTCGGTGGCGTAGGTCAGCCGCAGGTCGATGCCGTCGGGCGTGCGGTCGGCGGTGTAGCGCTCGGTGAGGGTGAACTGCAGATCCCACATGGAGATGCCGGTCTCGACCTGGTCGGCCAGCACCTCGAGCCCGGGCAGCCGCACCCTCTCCGGCGCCGAGTCGTGTACCGAGAGCACGACCTGGAACAGCGGATGGTGCGAGGTGGAGCGCGCCGGGTTGAGCACCTCGACGACGCGTTCGAACGGAATGTCGTTGTGCGCGAAAGCGTCCAGATCCGTCTCCCGGACCGCGGCGAGCAGGTCGGTGAAGCGCTCGGCCCCGTCCACCCGGGTACGCAGCGCCAGGGTCCCGGCGAACATCCCCACCAGCGGATCCAATTGCGCGTCGGTGCGGCCGGCGATCGGGGTTCCGACACACACGTCGCCCGTCGTGCCCAACCGTCCCAGCAGGGCCGCGAGGGCGGCATGGGTCACCATGAACACGCTGGTCTCGGTGCGGCGGGCCAGGCCGACCACGGCGGCGTGCAGCGCGGCATCCATCGGCAGCGCCAGCGACGCGCCGCGGTGCGACGCCACGGCCGGGCGCGGCCGGTCGACCGGCAACTCGAGGCAGTCGGGCAGACCGGCCAGGCGATCGACCCAGTAGCCGACCTGGTTCGCGGCGACGCTCACCGGATCGTCCTCGTCGCCGAGCACCCGGCGCTGCCAGATGCTGTAGTCCGCGTACTGCACCGGCAGCGGCTCCCAGCGCGGAGTCCGTCCCGCGCGGCGAGCCGAGTAGGCGGCGGCGAGGTCACCGGCCAGCGGCGTCAGCGAGCGGCCATCCGCGGCGATGTGGTGCAGCACCAGCCCGAGGACATGCTCGTCGGGCGCGGTGCGCAGCAGTTCCGCGCGCAGCGGGGTCTCGGTGGTCACGTCGAAACCGGTGGCGGCCAGCGCGCGCAGGCGGGCCTCGACATCCGCCGCGCGCACGGGAACGATCGAAAGGGCCGGAGTCGCTTCGGTTTCGGTGACGATCACCTGGCACGGTCCGTCGGGCCCGTCGGGGTAGACGGTACGCAGCGATTCGTGCCGCCCCACCACATCGCCGAGCGCCGCGGTCAGCGCGTCCACGTCGAGTTCGCCGTGCAGCCGCAGCGAGAGCGCGATGTTGTAGGCGCCGGAGTGCGGGTCGAACCGGTTCAGGAACCACAGCCGCTGCTGCGCCGGGGACAGCGGGATCCGCTCGGGCCGCGGCGCGGCCACCAACTCCGGGCGCGCCCGCGTCCCGGACTGCTTGCCCACCAGCGTCGCCAGGGCCTCGACGGTGGGCGCCTCGAAGATCAGCCGCACTCCGATCGGCGCGCGCATCGCCGCGCTCAGCCGCGCCGCCCCCCCCGGGGCGGCCCGCCCATTTACGCCCAGGCCGAAGAAGTCGTCGTCCAAGCCGACGCGGGGCAGCCCGAGCACCTCCGCGTAGGCGCCCGCGACGAGCCGCTCGATCGGCCCCACCGGCGGCCGGAATTCGGCAATCTCGAACACCGGCTCGGGCAGCGCCTTGCGGTCCAGCTTGCCGTTGGCGTTCAGCGGCAGCGCCTCGAGTACGACGAACGCCGACGGGACCATGTACGACGGGAGCACATCGGCCAGCCGTGCCGTCACCGCCGCCGTGTCGATCGTCGCGCCGGGCGCGGGCGCCACGTAGGCGACGAGACGGTCGCCCGCGCGTTCGCCGTGCGCGATCACCGCGGCCGCGCCGATCGCGTCGAGCCCCAGCAGCGCGGTCTCGACCTCGCCCAGCTCAATGCGGAATCCGCGAACCTTCACCTGGAAGTCGGTGCGGCCCAGGTATTCCAGCTCTCCGGCGGCGTTCCAGGACACCAGATCGCCGGTGCGGTAGAGGCGTTCGCCGGGATGCTGCGAGAACGGATGTGCGACAAAGCGTTCCGCGGTCAGCGCCGGGGCGCGGTGATAGCCGTGGGCCAGCTGGGCGCCGCCGAGATACAGCTCACCCGCCACTCCTGGCGGCACCGGGCGCAGGTACGCGTCGAGCACGTACACCTGGGTGTTCCACTCCGGGACGCCGATCGGCACGGTGCCCGCGTGCTCGTCGGCCACGCGCCGCGCGGTGACCGAGACGGCCGCTTCGGTGGGGCCGTAGAGGTTCCACAGGTCGACGCCGGGGTTGCTCTCGCGGAAGCGGCGCGCGGTCTGCCCGGGCAAGGCCTCACCGATGAACAGCGCCGCCCGCAGCGCGGACGGCAGGGACGCGCCGGTGGTCAGCAGCGCGTCGACGGTCGAGGGCACCGCGTGCAGCACCGAAACCCGGTGCTGCTCCATGGTTTTGGCGAGATACACCGGGTCGCGGTGCCCGCCGGGTGCGGCCACCACCGTGCGGCCGCCGCAGGCCGTGCCGGACCAGAATTCCCACACCGACAGGTCGAAGGTGGCGGCGGTCTTCACCAGCACGGTGTCCTCGGCGTCCATCGCGAAGGTCGCGCGCTTCCAGGCCAGCTGGTTGGCGATGGCGCGGTGCGGCACGGCGACGCCCTTGGGGCGGCCGGTGGAGCCGGAGGTGAAGATGAGGTAGGCGGTGTGCTCGGGACGCAGCGGGGCGAGCCGATCGCCGTCGGTCACCGGCGCCGCCGACTCCGCGGACAGCTCCAGCGCGTCCACCTCGAGCACCGGGACGTCAGCGGTGACCCGCGCGCGATCACGGCGAGTGGTCAGCACGCACAGCGGCGCGGCGGTGCCGAGCACGTGACCCAGCCGATCCGCGGGCTGGTCGGGGTCCAGCGGCACGTAGACGCCGCCCGCCACCGATACGGCGTACATGGCGACGATCAGGTCCACCGACCGGCGCATGCCCAGCGCCACCCGCGTCTCGGGTCCGACGCCCCGCGAAATCAGATGGCGCGCCAGGCGATTGACCCGTTCGGCGAGCTGACCGTAGGTCAGCCACCAGACCGGTTCGCTCTCGTAGCCGTCGGCGATGATCGCGACCGCGTGCGGCGTGCGCGCGGCCTGCGCCGCGAACAGCGCGGCGAGGGTGTCCGAGGCCGGGACCGGATGCCGGGTGTCGTTCCACTCGTGCAGCATTCGCCGCCGCTCGGTCGCGTCCAGCACGTCGATGTCGCCGACGGGGCGGCGCGGCGCGGCGACGACGTCACGCACGATCCGGCGGAAGCGGGCGGCGATGGCGGCGGCGGTCGACTCGTCGAACAGGTCCGACGCGTAGGCCAGGTGACCGGTGATACCGGCGGGCGCGCCGGTATCGTCGTAGGTGTCGGTGACGACGAGTTGCAGGTCGAATTGCGCTATCCCCGTGTCGATCTCGGCGGCCGAGACGGTGAGCCCCGGCATGTCCAGCCGTACCGGGTCCAGGTTCTGGAACGAGAAGCCGACCTGCACCAGCGGGTGGCGCGCGGTGGAGCGCACCGGGTTGAGTTCCTCCACGAGCCGTTCGAACGGCACCTCCGCGTGGGCGAACGCGCCGAGGTCGACCTCGCGCTGGCGGGCCAGCAGCGCCGCGAACGATTCGCCCGCCTCGACCCGGGCCCGGAACACCAGCGTGTTCACGAACATGCCGATGACGCCGTCCAATTCGCGTTCGCCGCGGCCCGCGACGGGCGTGCCCACCGCGACGTCGGGCATCCCGGAGAGCCGGGCGAGCAGCACCGCGAAGGCCGCGTGCGCGGCCATGAACAGCGTGGCGTTGCCCGCCCGCGCCACCTCCGCCAGCCCCGCGTGCAACTCCGCGTCGAGCGTGACCGGGACCCGCCCGCCCTCGAACGACTGGGTGGCGCGGCGCGGGCGGTCGTAGGGCAGGGTCAGCTCGTCCGGGAGATCGGCCAGCTGCTCGGTCCAGTAGGCCAGCTGCACCGCCGCGCGGCTGCCGGGCACGGACTCGTCGCCGAGCGAATCACGTTGCCACACACTGTAGTCCGCGTACTGCACGGGCAGCGGCGGCCAGTCGGGCGCCCGTCCGGCACGGCGGGCCCGGTAGGCCGCGGAGAGGTCGTCGGACAGCGGGCTCAGCGACCAGCCGTCGGCGACGACGTGGTGGATCACCAGCGCGAGCACATGCTCGCGGGGGCCGGTGCGGAACAGCCGCGCGCGCAGCGACGTCTCGGTCGTCAAATCGAATCCGCCGCGGGCGAATTCGCGGACCCGTCCCGTCACCTCCGCCGGGTCGACGTCGACGACCGGCAGTGTCGGGGCGGCGGCCGCGGCGGGCAGTACCACCTGGCACGGTCCGTCGGGGCCGTCGGGGAAGATCGTGCGGAGCGTCTCGTGGCGCTCGACCAGGTCGCCGAGCGCCGCGCGCAACGCCGCCACGTCCAGTTCGCCGCTCAGGCACAGCGTGAACGGGATGTTGTAGGTGCTCGAGCTGGGGTCGAACCGGTTGATGAACCACAGCCGCTGCTGCGCGGGCGACAGCGGGATGCGGTCCGGCCGGGGCCGCGGGGTGAGCGGCGCGCTGCCGCCGCTGCCGACGTGCCGCTCCACCTGCGCCGCGAGTTCGGCGACGGTCGCCTCCTCGAGGAACAGCCGGACCGGCAGCCGGGCGCCGACCTGCTCACCGAGGCGCGCGGCGGCCTGGGTCGCCGACAGCGAATTGCCGCCGAGCGCGAAGAACCCGTCGTCCAGTCCCACCCGGTCCACGCCGAGCACGTCGGCGAGGGTGCGGGCGGTCGCGTATTCGATCGGCGTGCGGGGCGCGCGGTAGTCGCGGACCTCGGCGACCGGCGCGGGCAGCGCCCGCCGGTCCAGTTTCCCGTTGGCGGTCAACGGGATCGCGTCGAGCACCACGAAGGCCGCGGGCACCATGTACTCCGGCAGCACGACCGCGACCGCCGCGCTCACCGCGCGCGTGTCCGGCGGCGTCCCCGGTCGTCCGGTGAGGTAGGCGACGATGCGCTTGTCGCCGGGAACGTCCTCGCGCACGACGACGGCCGCGGTCCGCACCCCGTCCTGCGCCAGCACGGCCGCCTCGATCTCCCCGAGTTCGATGCGGAAGCCGCGGATCTTCACCTGGTCGTCGGCGCGGCCGAGGTAGTCCAGGGCGCCGTCGCCGATGTGCTTGCCGAGGTCGCCGGAGCGGTACAGCCGGGATCCGGGCGCGCCGAACGGGTTCGCCACGAAGCGTGCCGCGGTCAGGCCGGGCCGCCCGAGGTAGCCGCGTGCCAATTGCGCGCCCGCGACGTAGATCTCGCCCGGCACCCCCGCCGGGACCGGGCGTAGCCGGTTGTCCAGCAGGAAGGTGCGCAGGCTCGGGATCGCCGCGCCGATGCCGCCGGCGTTCGGCCGGCTCACGTCGGACCGGTCCAGGGCTCGATGCGTCACGTGCACCGTGGTCTCGGTGATGCCGTACATGTTCACCAGTACCGGCGCCCGGCCACCGTGGCGGTCGAACCAGTCCGCCAGACGGCGTAATTCGAGGGCCTCGCCGCCGAACACGATGTGCCGCAATGCCAGTGGCGGCTCGTCGACCGGGTCGTGTTGCTGTGCAAGAGCTTCGGCGGCGTCGAGCTGATAGAACGCCGAGGGGGTCTGGTTGAGGACCGTGACCCGTTCGCGTCGCAGCAGTTCCAGCAGTTGCTCGGGCGATCGCGAGGTGAGGTAGTCGACCACTACCAGCGTCCCGCCGTGCAGCAGCGGACCCCACAGTTCCCATACCGAGAAGTCGAAGGCGTGCGAGTGGAACATCGTCCACACATCGGTGTGGTCGAACCCGAAGTGGGCGCGGGTGCTCGCGAACAACGTGGTGACGTTGCGGTGCGGGATCTGTACGCCCTTCGGGCGGCCCGTCGAACCGGACGTGTAGATCACGTAGGCGATGTGGTCGGGACGCAGCGGCGCGCGGCGGTCGGCGTCGGTGAGAGGTGACCCGTCGCCGTCGTCCGAGGAGAGTGCGCTCAGGTCGAGCTCCGGTGTCCCGGGCGGCAGCGCGGCGCGCACGTCGCGGGTGGTCACGGCGCACACCGGCCGGGAGTCGGTGAGCATGTATTCGATGCGGTCGGCGGGGTATGCCGGATCGACCGGCAGGTACCCGGCGCCGGATTTGATCACCGCCAGCAGCGCGACGATCAGGTCCACCGAACGCGGCAGGGCCACCGCGACCAGTGTCTCCGGTCCGGCGCCCGCTCGGATCAGCTTGCGCGCCAGCCGGTTCGCGCGACGGTCCAGTTCGCCGTAGTCGAGGCTGTCCGCGCCGCAGCGCACCGCCACGGCCGAGGCGTGCGCCCGCGCCGCCGCGTCGAACAGGTCGGTGAGGGTGTGTTCGTCGGACACGATCGGGTGCCGCGCCGCGGCCTGCGCGGTCAGCCGCTCGTGTTCGTCCGCGCTCAGCAGCGGCAGATCCGCCACCACCGCCTGTGGCCCGGCCGCGAGGAACCGGCCGAGGTAGGCGAGGAACCGTCGATGATGCGCGCGCAGTTCCGCGCCGTCGTACCGCTCCGGGTTGCCGACGAAGTCCACGTGCAGTCCGGCGTCACCGGCGCCGTTGTAGATATTGATCGACAGGTCCTCCACCGGCCCGGTGGACACCACGTGCACCGTCGCGTCCGCGTCGCCGAAACGCATCCGGTTGTGGTACAGCATCAGATTGACGACCGGCCCGAAGAAACCGCGCCGGTTGTTGGCGCTGCCGAGGTCGCGGCGCAGGTCCTCGTGCCGGTAGCACTGATGCCGCAGCGCCTCCTCCAACCGGTCCGCGGCCGTGCGGACCAGGTGGTCCACCGTCGCGCCCGGGTCCACCGGCAGGTGCAGCGGCACCACGTTCGAGACGTATCCCGCCGACGCCCGCAGCAGCGGCGTGGTGCGCGCGGTGACCGGCAGGCTCAGCACCACGTCGGCGCTGCCGGTGACCGCCGAGAAGTATCCGGCCAGCGCCGCGGCGAACAGCGCGGGCCGCGAGACGCCGAAACGCTCACGCGCGGAACCGAACAGCGCCGTGGCCGCGGTGTCGACGGCGCCGGTCGCGGTGCGCCGCCCCGCCCCGGCCGGCGCCGGGCGATCGCTCAGCTCGAAGCACTCGGGCACACCCGACAAACGGTCCAGCCAGTATCGGCGGTCCTCCACGAAACTCGCCGAGTCACGGTATTCCAGCTCCGCGGCGTAGACCTCGTACAGATCGCCGGCGCTGGCCGGGCTCGGCTCGGTGCCCGACACGGCCGCGTTGTACCGCTCGATGATGCGGGCCACCAGCAGCATCGCGCCGTAACCGTCGATCGCGATGTGATGCATCTTCGCGTACCAGAGGTATTCGTTCTCGGCGACCAGCAGCACCGCGGACCGGAACAGCGGGCCCGACAACGGCATCGGCGCGCTGGCGTCGCGCTCCATCCAGCGCCGGGCCGCGGCGCGCGGGTCGGCCTCCGCGCGCATATCCACCACCTCGCAGGCCAGCGACACCGCGGAGTCCACCAGCTGCCACGGCGTGCCGTCCACCTCCACCACCCGCAGCCACAGACTCTGCAGATCCGCCGCGGCGCCGACAATCGACTGGTCGAGCGCTCCGATGTCGAGGCGGCCCCGGATCTCGACGTACTGGGCGACCGTCAGCGGCACGTCCGGAGTCATGTGCTGGGCATTCCAGATCCCGGTCTGCGCGGCCGAGAGAGGGAACCGGCCTTCGGCTTCCGACTCGGTGTAGCCTGCGGACTCGGGGGCCAACGAGGTCATGCAAACGCTCCGTTCGACGGTCGAGACAACGGGTTACGCGATCACCGGGGCAAGTACCTAGCAACACCGGCTCCATCGGCAGTCGTTGCCGCCGCGAGTACGGATTGGTTGGTTTGCTCGAACCATGGAACAGATCTGAAAATCGGTCACGCAGAAGGGCGTCGAGGATGCGTGGTCGATGCCGCTTCCGGTCGCCGCGACTGTGCGATTTCGCGGTTCGCCTGCGAGACAGGCCGACAGCCCGGCGGCGGTGCTTGCCTTCCCGCGAAACACCGCAGATGGAAGGCATTTTCAGCGTCACGGTATGGAGCGCGATCGTGCAGTGGATTCCCGCTTCACAATCCATCGGAGCGGACGGGCACCGAGACGCGGGTGCCCATAGTTGACACCCGGAGTGCGCAGCAGGGTGAATGCTGAAATGTAGCCAAAGTCGAGTGCGACTCAGCGGTCTCTTATGCCCGCCGCAGCGCGGGGCCTACGCAGTTACCTGGTGGCGCACACCGGAACCGGCGCAATCAATCCCGGTATTTGCCGAGTACGAGATCGGCGAGCCGGTCGAGTGACTCCTTGTTGCGCGGCCGCAGCAGCAGTGCTTGCGCCGGCTCGGGGGCGAACCGGCCCAGGCCTGCCGAGGCGCGCTCGGCCATCCGGACCGCGGTGACGCCGTCCTCGACTTCCGTCAACTCCAGGTGGATCGTCGCCGCGCCGAACGGCCACAGCCGCGCCTCCAGGTCGAGACTGTGTGGCGGGTCAGCGGCCAGGACGACGGTGGTGTCGCTGATCAGCAGCGGCCACGGTCCCACGCTGTGGTGGATGCGTGCGCCCGGCGCGGGCCATTCGCTGTCGACATCGCGAATGTGGGACGCGCCCACCACCCAATTGGTGTAGGACCACCCGTCGGCGAGCACGTCGAATACCGCGCTCGCCGGTGCCGGGATCCGGATTTCGACTTCGGTCATCAGCACGTCGCTTTCGTCCTCGATGCCGCCGTTGCACTGCCGGGCTCGAACCTGTCCACGATGGTTCCACGCTCCGACTACCGCCGACGGTCCCGGGCAAACCCATCTCCGCCGAGATGTCGTGGGCGTGGGCGCGCGGGTCGTTCCCGCAGCGGGTAGCCAGTCGGGTGTGCGGGTCGTTACCGCGGCGTGTGGTCAGTCGGGTGTGCGAGTCGTTACCGCGGCGTGTCGTCAATCGGTGTGCGGGAAGTTAATCGCGGTCGGTGGTCAGTCGAGTCGAGTATGCGGGTGGCTATCGGGGGGCGGGACTTGGGACTGATGGGTTGGGCGGCCGAGGCGGAGGTCGAGGTGTGGTGGCGCGAGAGGGGCGGAAGGGCCGCGGCGACCGGTTCGCATCGCGGTGGCGAGTTCGGCGCAGATCGCCGTGGCGTCGTGTCGCGGCGACCAGCCGAGGTCTCGCCGGGCTCGCTCCGCGTCGACGAGACGAGCCTGGTCTGCCAGGGTCAGCCAGCCGGGATGCAGGGGTTGCAGGCCCAGCCGCCAGCCCGCCCGCGTGACCGCCGAGGCCGCACGGCGGGGACAGGGGAGGCGGAATCCGCCGAACGAAGCCGCCAGCGCCACGGCCGGTAGGACGGGTTCGGCGGCGAGGTTGAAGGCGCCCGCCGCGCGCTGCCGGAGGATGAGCACCACCGCCGCCGCGACATCGTCGGCGTGAATGAGCTGCAGCCGCAAGTCTTTCCACAGCGGCACCGGAAGCCACCGGCGGCCGATGAGCGTTCGCGGCAGCCACTGCGGCAGCAACCAGTCGGCCAGCTCACCGGCGGCCTCGCCCTGCCCGATCCCGCCCGGCCGGATGCGGGCGACCCGGATGGACGGCTCCCGGCGCTCGAACTCGTCCAACTGCGTCTCGAGGTACGCCTTGGCGAGGCTGTAAGCACTGCCGGGCACCCCGCCCAGCGGCGCGTGTTCGTCGGCGCACTGCCAGCGCGGCCCGGGCGCGTAGGCGGCCGCCGAGGAGGCGCACACCACCTGCCGCACTCCCCCGGCGGCCGCGGCCCGCAGTACCCGCGCGCTGCCGACGGCGTTGGTCCGCGACATCGGCGGGTCGGTGCGTCGCGGATGGACAGCCCAGGCCAGATGAACCACGGCGTCCGCACCCGCGCAGGCGTCGGCGAGCACGGGAAAAGCCGTGGGATCGCCGATATCGCAAGGAACCCAGCGCACCCGCGCGTCCTCATCCCGCCCGGCGGGCGGGCAACGACGGGCGATGCCCACGAGTTCGTCATCAGCTCCGGTCAACGCGCGCACCAACGCGGTACCGACATTCCCCGTCGCGCCGGTAACGACGATTTTCATACGCCCACCGGAATTCGCCGCATCCGCGTCCGCATCGGCGGCGGCGCGCAGCTCATCGAACTCGCCATCGGCGTCGGCGGGCAACTCACCCAACCCGTCAGCGACATCAACGGACAACTCACCGAATCCGTTATCGGCGTCGGCGCGCAGCTCACCGAACTCGTCGGCGGCGTCAGCGGGAACCTAACCGAACTCGTCATCGCTGGGTGCCGGTGCGGGGGTCAAGGGCGAGGGGGCAGGGGCTCGAGGTGGACTACCTTCGTGGTGGTCATTTCGTCGAGGAGTTCGGGGCCGTAGCCGTATCCGGAGCCGGAGGCGCGACGGGGCTGGGCCGCGCCGCCCGGGGCGCCGCCGAAGACGGCGTTCACCTTCACCGTGCCGACCGGCAGCATTCGCCAGGCTCGCTGGACGTGCTCCAGTGAGCCGGTGAGAACAGTGGCGGCCAAACCGTATTCGCCGTCGCAGGCCTCGCGCAGGCCCGTGTCGAAATCGGGCACCACTCGCACGGGGGCGACGGGGCCGAAGGTCTCCTCGCACAGCACCCGCATCGCGGGCGTGCAGCCGGTGAGGACCGTCGCCGGATAGACGCTGCCGGGACCGTCCGGAATCGAGCCGCCCACAAGGGTTTTCGCGCCGTCGGCGACGGCCTCGCGGACCTGGGCGTGCACCTCGGCGCGCAACCGCTCGTCGACCAGTGGCTGCGGGTCGAGGTTCCAGCGCTCGGCCCGGTCGCACAGGGCGGCGAGGAACTCCTCGGCCACGTCGCGGTGGACGTAGAGCCGCTCGACCGAGACGCAGATCTGCCCGGCATTGGCGAAGGCCCCGAGCGCGGCCTGCTCTGCGGCCCACACCGGATCGACATCCGCGTCGACCAGCAGCGGATCGTTGCCGCCGTTCTCCAAGAGCGCCTTCGCGCCGGTGCGCGCGGCGGCCGCAGCGATGCTGCTCCCGGTGCGGCTGCCGCCCACGTGCGCGATCACGTCCACCTCCGGCGATTCGGCCAGGGCAGCGCCCACCCGACCGTCCCCGGAGACGGTCTGCACCACCCCCTCCGGGAAGTGCTCGGCGAGCAACCGCCCGAACAACTCGCCCGTTCGCGGGCACCGTTCGCTAGGCTTGTGCACCACCGTATTACCGGTCACGAGGGCGGCGCCCAGCAGTCCGGAGGCGATCGCGACGGGATCGTTCCACGGCGTCAGCGCCAGCACGACGCCGCGCGGCTGCGGGATCATGAAATCCGTTGCGTCCCATTGCCCTTGCAGGGTCTTCCCGCGATGCACGGGGCCCAGCTCGGCGTATTGGTCGAGAGTGCCCGCACCGGCCAGCACGCCCTCGCGGCCGGAGTCGGCCGAGCGGCCGGTCTCGCTCTCGAGCGTGGCGGCCAGGTCGCCCGCGTGCTCGCGCACCGCGGCCGCCGCCGCGTGCAGCGCCTCCGCCCGGGCGCTCGCGGGTGTGCTCGCCCACGCCGGCTGCGCGGCGCGCGCGGTACTCAGGACGGTTACCAGGTCGGCGTCGCCCGTCACCGAGTCGCTCTCGATGCGGGTCGCGTTGTCGATCTCGGTCATAGGCCCCGAGTACCCGCGTATTCCCTGGTAAACATCCGCGCCGGACGCTCAGCAGGCGCGTGCCGCGGCGCGCAGCAGACGCAGCACGGCCCGTTCGACACCGGCCTGCCGCTCGTCGTCGGTGCGGGCGCGCCGCGCCCGGCGCACGGCGGCCTCGATCGTCTCGCCGCGCTCCCACGCCTCGATCACCCGCGGATCGACATAGGAGTCGCGGGCCACCGTGGGGGTGTTGCCGAGCGCCTCGGCCACCTCGGTCATGACCTCCCGCACGGCGCTGTTGCGGCGGCGCTGGGAGTTCGGGCACTCGGTCGCGGCGAACGCGGCGGCCGCCAGCACCGTCGCCTGCCAGGTGCGGAAGTCCTTGGCACTGTGCTCGTTTCCGACCAATTCCTTGAACCGCGCGTTGATGTCGTCGGAATGCAGCTCGCGCAACCGGCCACCGTCGCGATACACCAGCAGCCGCCCGCTCGGAGAGCGGTTGCGGCGCAGCGCGCGCACCGCCCGCGCCAGCTCCGGCTCGACGATGCGCACCCGCCGGCGCGCGCCGCCCTTGGCCACATAGTCGAACAGCATCTCCGAACCGGACACCCGCACCTGCTCACGCAGCAGCGTCGCGACACCGCGGGTGCCGTGCTCCTCCGCGTATTCCTCGCCGCCGACCCGGAACACCCCGCGATCCAGCAATCCCAGCGCCACCGCCTCCACCCGCGAACGGGCCAAGCCCGTGCGGCGCAGGTCGGTACTCACCTGGTCGCGCAGGCCGGGCAGCTTCGCGGCCATCTCGAGCACCCGGTCGAACTTCTCCTCGTCCCGCTCGCGCCGCCACTGCTCGTGGTACAGGTACTGCCGCCGGCCCGCCGCGTCCACACCCACCGCCTGGATGTGACCATCGGGGTGCGGGCAGATCCACACCTTCCGCCAGGCGGGCGGAATCGCGAGATCCTTTATGCGCCCGGTGGTTTCGGCGTCGTCGACCGGCGTCCCGTCGTCGTCCACATAGGAGAAGCCCCGGCCGCGCCGCACCCGGCGCACGCCGTGGCCGTACGGTGCACTGCGCCGCAATCGCATCGGACCACTCCTCTCGTCGCAGGTCGGGTGATACCCCGAGAGATCGTGTCCATGCGACTGGATCCGCGGCCCTACGCCGAGCGGCAACGCTATACTCCGCGCATGGCAGGCCCGTTCTTCGACGCGGCCGAGCGCGAACACCTGGCCGACCTCCTCGACCGGCTCGGTCCCGATGCGCCGACCCTCCTCGCGCCGTGGACGACTCACGATCTCGCCGCGCATCTCGTACTCCGCGAGCACGATTCCCTCGCCGGACCCGGGCTCGTCCTCCCGGGCCCGTGGGAACACTTCGCCGAGCGGCGCCGGAAAAAGCTGGCGCGCAGAGATTTCCGGTCCCTCGTGGCCATGTTCCGGTCGGAGCCGCCGCGTGGTTTCTTCCGCATCGACTGGGTGCGGCGGGTTCCCAGCCTCAACGAGTTCTTCGTCCACCACGAGGATGTCCGCCGCGCCAACGGCCGCGGGCCGCGCGCCAACCCGCCCGCGATGGATGCGGCGTTGTGGCACAACGCAAGTAGCGCGCCGTGGTTCCTCGCGCGCCGCCTGCGCGGCGCGGGCCTGGTGCTGGAGTGGACCGGCACGCCGGAAACCGTCCGCGCGCGGCGCGGCGAGCCCACGGCCCGTATCGCGGGAGCACCGGGCGAGATCCTGCTCTACCTCTTCGGCCGCCGCCGCGTCGCGCAGGTAGAGGTGACCGGCCCGGCCGAGGCGGTCGACGCCGTCCGCCGCACCCGCTTCGGCATGTGAGGCTATCGCCCGTCGCAGATAGTCCGGTGCGGGCGGGCGCTTCGGCGGTGGCGGTGGGTGGTGCGGACCGCCATCCGCCACGCCGGAGCGGAGGCCGACGCCGCGCACTCGGCGCACCTCGCGGCGATCGTCCTCGACGGCCTGCGCCCGCGAAAGTGAGCGAAACACCCTTTCCCCGTACGTATTTCGCGCGCGGTTCAGTCGCTATCGATCACCGTTGGCACGCAGTTCCGCGAGGGCCAATTCGGAGGTGTCCACGAGTTCCCGCGCCTCTTCGTCGGTGCCGACCATCGGCTGCGAGCCCTTCAGCGGCAGCAGCGACGATTCCCGCAAGAACAGTGCCGCCACCACGCCGATGAGACCGGAGCCGATCAAGTAGTAGGCGGGCACCATCAGATCACCCGTGCTGTTCACCAAGGCGGCGTTGACCAGTGGGGTGGTGCCGCCGAACGCCGAGACCGCGATATTGAACGAGATCCCCATGGCGCCGTAGCGGACCGCGGTCGGGAACAGCGCGGGCAGCGTGGCAGCGCTCGGTCCGGCGAAACCCGCCAGCAACGCCGCCAGCAGCAACGTGCCCGCCAGGGGCAGCGCCCAGCCGTCCTGCCGGATCAGCACGAAACACGGGTAGGCCAGCAGCACCTGGGCCACGGCCGCGACCAGGAACACCGGGCGGCGCCCGAAGCGGTCGCTGGCCCGGCCCACGAAGGTGATCAGCAGGACCACCAACCCCATCGCGCCGAGCACCAGCAGGTCGGAGTGGGTGGCGGACCGGTGCAGCGATTCGGTCATATAGGTCGGCAGATAGGCCGTGACCATGTAATTGGTGACGTTGTAGAGCAGTACCAGCCCGATGCAGATCAGCATGGCCCGCCAGTGCCGAGTGAAGATCACCGCGATCTCGCCCAGCCTGCTGCTGCCGCTCTCCTGTTCGGCCAGCTCACGGTCGTGGGCGTCCAACTGCTCCTGATAGGCCGGCGTGTCCTCCAGTTTCAGCCGGACATACAGGCCGATGACGCCGATCGGCCCGGCGATCAGGAACGGCAGTCGCCACGCCCATGCCTCCAGCGTCTCCTCGCCGAGGGTGGCGGTCAGCAGGGTGACGATCCCGGACCCGGCGGCATAGCCGACGAAGGTGCCGAAATCGAGCCAGCTGCCGAGGAATCCGCGCCGGCGGTCCGGCGAGTATTCGGCGATGAACGTGGTGGCCCCGCCGTATTCGCCGCCGGTGGAGAAGCCCTGCACCATGCGGCACACCAACAGCAGGATCGGCGCGGCGATGCCGATCGTGTCGTAACCGGGGATGAAGCCGATCGCGAAGGTGCTGGCTGCCATCATCAGCATGGTGGTGGCCAGCACCTTCTGACGGCCGATCCGGTCACCCAGCGGGCCGAAGTACAGCCCGCCGAGCGGGCGGACCAGGAACGCCGCGGCGAAGGTCGTGAACGAGGCCAGCACCTGCACGCCCGCACCGACCTCGGGGAAGAACACCTTCCCGATGACAACCGCGAGATAGCTGTAGACGCCGAAGTCGAACCACTCCATACAGTTTCCGAGCGCGGCGGCGACCACGGCGCGTTTCAGCATGCCCGCGTCGACCACCGTGATGTCCCGCAGCGCCAGCGGCCGGCCCCGGCGGCGCAACCGGCGCACGGCGTCCAACCGCACGTGACGAGGCAAGTCCTGCAAGACCTCACGTGCCGACCGGCGTCCGCTGCCCTGTTCCATCGCCGCGCTCCCTGTTCCGGACGGATCGTGCTCTGCCGCTACCAGCATCGAATCGTAGGTGTGCTGCGCGTTTGCCTGGCGCAGGCGCACCCGACACGCAGGAGCATTCGGCGGGTGACTGGCTACGATCGGTCGCGATGCACACCGATCTGATGTTCGATGCGCTGGACGGGCTGTCCGCGGGAGACGCACTCGGCGCGGAGTTCCCGATCCTGCGCCGCACGCTCGCCGAAATCCGCGCCGGCGAGCTCGGGGACCGGCAGTGGCGGTGGACCGACGACACCCAGATGGCCTGCACCGTCGTCGCCGAACTGCACCTGCGTGACGGGATCGATCCGGATCGGCTCGCCGCCGCGTTCGCCGCGCGCTTCGAGGCCCACCGCGACTACGGCTTCTTCACCGTCGACACCCTGCGGCGGATCCGGGAGGGCGTGCACTGGCGGGAGGCGGCCGGAGCCGCCTACGACCACCAGGGTTCCTGCGGCAACGGCGCGGCCATGCGGGTCGCTCCGCTCGGCGCGTATTACGCCGGTGACCCGGAAACGATTGCGGCCGAAGCGATCCGGTCGGCGCAGGTGACGCACATGCATCCGGAAGGGGTGCGCGGCGCGGTCGCGGTGGCGCTCGCCGCCGGCGTGGCCGCCCGAGCCCGCCTCGACGGCACGCGGCCGGACCCCGCCGAGTTCATCACCACGGTCCTCGGCCATCTCGACGACGGCGAGACGACCCGATCCATCCGCCACGCCCGCACTCTGCTCGGGACCTCCGCCGAGCAGGCCGCAGACGAACTCGGCAACGGCTCCCGGGTCACCGCGCAGGACACGGTGCCGTTCGCGATCTGGGTCGCCGCAACGCATCTCGCCGATTACCCGGCCGCGATCACCACCTGTATCGCGGCCGACGGCGATATCGACACCACCAGCGCCATCGTCGGCGGGATCGTCGCCGCCCACACCGGTACCCGCTCCGGCGCGGTCGCCGGCGTGCCGGGGCCCTGGCTCGACGCCCGGGAACCGCTGCCCGCCTGGCTCGACGCGGCCCGGCGGACGCGGCCGCGCACATCTGCCCGGCCGGGCCGCCGGCGGCGGTGGGTGTCCGGCGCGCCGTAGCGGTGGCCGGCCGGCGGCCGTGCCGAGTCGGTGCGGACGTTTCGGTCGGATCGTGATCTCCTCGAGACCTTCTCGGCCGCGCGAGATGACAGGCTATTCCCGAGCGTCGGGATCGGCGTTCGCACCGAACGCGGCCGCGACCACCCGGTTCCGCACGTCAGGGCCGATCGCCGCGCACCGGGAGATCGGGTGATCGGCGGTACGGCTGTGGCAGGCTCGGCGACGTGGCTACCTGACCGATGCGAAAGGGTCGGTGATCGATGAGCAGTGCCTTCGCCTTCGCGCAGAACGAAGGCGAGCCGGAGGACGATCTCGCATCGCGCTGGCTCGACACCTATCTCGACCTCGAGCGCTCCGCCTCGCTCATCCGCTGCTACGCACCCGGCATGATTCCCGGCCTGCTGCAGACAACGGAGTACACGAAGGAGTTCCTCGCGATGGCCGACCCGGATCACTCCGGCGGTCCACACCCTCGCCTCGCCGAGCTGGAACAGCGCAAACAGATTCTGGCGCGGCCGAATCCGCCGCGCCTGTGGATTGTGCTCGAACAGGCCGCGCTGCGCCGCCAGCTCGGCAGCCACCAGGCCTGGCGAGAGCAGCTCGACCATCTGGCCCGCGTCGCCGCCCGGCCCGGCTTCAGCGTGCAGATCATGCCCGACCACGCCGCCGGGCCGATCATCAGCACGATCCCGTTCACCGTCTTTCGTTTCGCCGCCACCCATCGCGGCGACATCGTGCACGTCCCCCACGCCACGGGCGCCGCGTTCCTCGAGGGCCGCCGCGACATCGACGCTTACCACGAGATCTGGAATCGCCTGTGTATCAACGCGCTCGGTCCCGAACGGACCAGCGACATCGTCGCGGCGGCGGCCGCGGGGGCTACTCTCTGACGGCCGGAACCGCCGTCGGCGCAGCGCAATCGGCGAACGGATAGCACGAGGGCGCCGGATCGAGCAGCCGCGTCGTACTCACCCCCGTGGTGGTGGAGGTGTCGTGCCGCTCCCCCGGAAACAACAGGAGCACGGTCAGCATCGCCAGCACGGCCAGCGCCATCATGAACGCGAACGCCACGATCGCGCGCGGCACCGTGTCCCGGCCGACCGGCACCAGCACCGGCACGACGATATTCCGCCCTGTATTCATTCCGACTCCCATGTTCTGAGGATTCCGGGTTCGAGCCACACTTCGGGGAATTGATTTCGAGGACTCGCCGCTCATTCCCATCGATTCCGCTCGGGCCCGGATCCGGTGCGGCGCACCGGGATACGAACGTCGTAAGAATGCGGCGAAATGTCCGGGAACAGCGGGACCGGCAGCTCGATTCCCCGTATTCGAACCCCTTGTGCACGCGGTGCGTGCAGAATCGATCGCGGCGTCGACAGCCCGCCGAACTCGCGGATAAACTGGCTTCCCAGTGTGATCGAGGGGTTTTCTCCCCGGGAGAACAAGTGGTTCGCATGACCAACGTCCCGCACGCCACCAGGTGCGCGCGCCGGGTGGCGCGTGAGGTCAAGTCCGCCGGCGGATCGGATCAGGACGCCGCCGCGGCCGTACACCGGCACTGTGGGATGTCGCTGCTGCGGGGCCACCGAATCGCCCGGGGATACACCCTGGTGGAGGCGGTCGAGGCGCTCGAGGAGGTGCTGGCGGCGGGCGGTACGCCCAGCGCCGGCCCGAGCCATCAACGTCTGTCGCAGTGGGAGCAGGGACGAGACGTGCCGTCACCGCGCTATCTGGACGCCCTGTGCCGGCTGTATCGCAGCCGACCGGACCGGCTGGGTTTCGGGCACGACTATTCGGAGGCGGATTCGGATCCGCGGAACGGAATACCGGACACCATGGATCGACGCCATTTCGTGAGTCTGGCCGCGGCCGGGGCGATGTTCATGCCCGCACCGCCCGGCCCCGGATTGTTCGGCGAGGATTTCGATCCGCCCGGCGGGCGGCGCGCGACGGCGGCGTATGTCGGGCTGCTGGAGGATCTCACCGAACAGAGCGGATACGCGCTCTACAGCCCGCCCGCGGAATACATTCCCGCCCGCATGGTCGATTTGGCGCGCGCCCAGGCCTGCCTGCTGACCGGCACGACGGCGGATCTCCGGCGCCGACTGCACCGGGTGTACGCCAAGAACGCCGGGTTCATCGCCATGCGGCTCAACGATGTCGCGGGCGCGGGCGACACGTTCGAATGGTTCGGCATCGCGCGCCGCGCGGCCCGGCAGGCCGAGGATGCCGGCGTGCAGGCCTGGGTGGCCGCGCGGACCAGCGACGCCTGCGCCTGCCACCACCAATTCAAGCCCGGACTGGCCGCCGCGCACGCCGCGCAGGCCGCCGGAGCCCACCACGCCGACGCGGCCGCGGTGCTCGGCTATCTCACCGAGGCGGGGGTGCGCGCCCGTTCCGGTTGCCGCCGTGAGACTTTGGCCGCTGTGCGGACGGCCGACCGGATGTTCGCCGAACTACCCCCGGAACAGTCCGTGGCCGACGGGTTCCACCTCAGCGAGTACCTGCTGCGCTGGCATCAGGCCAACGCCCTGGCGCTGGCCGGTGCACACGCCGAGGCCGCGCCGCTGCGCGCCCGGGTGCTGGAACTGCCGCTGGCCCGGCACGACCAGGTCGGGACGGCGCTGCTGCGGCTCGACGAGGCCGCGGCCCAACTCGACGGCGGCGATCTGGAATGGGGCTATCACACGATCGCCACCACCTGGCAGCAGTTGCCGAACGAGTTGCGCGCCGGGCAGATTCCCGAACGCGTGACCGAGATCCTGCATGCCCTCGACGTCGGCCGTATCGCGCCGCGCCGGACGGCGGAGCTCCGGGAACTTCTCGAAACCTCCGCCCCCGGAACGAGTCCCGCGGTATGAAGGACCCGGTCGGCCCTAGCCGCGCCGCAGATCGAGTGTGACACAGTGCAATCCGCCGCCCATCGTGCGCGCGTGCCGCAGCGTGTACGGGACGCTGTCGATGCCGCGCCGCGCCAGGGCGGCGATGAGCCCGTGCTGGGCGGCGTCGACGACGGCGAGGTCGGGCCGGACCATCAACAGGTTCATCCCGATCCACCGCGAGGACAACGGATGCCGAGACGAGCAGGGCGGGTCGGCCATGGGCGGGCACCACAGGTGCTCCCACGAGCGCAGCGGTTCGGGCAGTTGCCCCGGATCGCGGATGCGGTCGGGATTCAACAGCACCAGCCCCTCGCGGAGCAGGCTGATCGTGGAGTCGATGTGGGTGTAGGCGTAGACGCCGCGGATCGGGTGCACCCGATAGTCGCCCAGGGCCGACAGCGTGGTCTGCAGCCAGCGGTGCCCGAGTTCGTTGCCGCTGGAGGAGACCAGATAGAACAGGTCGCGCCCGCAGCGCAGGACGTTCGCGGCGTCGAAGACGGGCTCGCTCTCCCCCAGCGTGACCCGCCCACGACCGTCGTCGGGAAACAGTTCCTCCCGCAGTTGCGGCGGCGGCGCGGCGATCCACGGCGAACCGGCGAGCATGCACTGCTGGAACAGTTCCCGCAGTCCCGCGAGTTCGAACAGCCGCGACCGCATCGGACTCGGTGCCGCGATGATCGCCGATCCCACGATCAGCGCGATGTCGCGCGGGCAGTAGGAATAGAACCCGGTGGTACGCCAGTCGGGTGTGCCGAACTCCCGGTCGTGGGCGACCGGCGCCGGGCGGTGCACCCGCACACCGAGCCCTTCCAGCAGGTTCGCGAGCCCGTCGAGGTCCTCGGCGGCCTCGGCCAGCACGCGCGGCGGGAACGCGCCGACCGCGACACCGGCCAGGGCGGCGGCGTCGAGATCGGGGTAGAGGGTCAGCCACGCCGACCGATCCAGCGGCGGAATCCGTGCCCCGTCCGCGGTGCCGACCACCACGTCGAGCAGCGGACTGAATTCGTCGGCCGAACCTGCCGGTCCGAGCGCGAGGCGGGGCGAGGCGGGCGGGCGCGTCAGGGAATGCGACATGGCGGCATCCTTTCGAGCGAGGTAGGTCGGGTCGGGGGTCCGGCGATGGGGTCAGCCGAGGGCCCGGCGGGCCCCGCGGCGGCGGTGCGCGCGGATCGAGGAGCAGGTCATCGCGCGCAGCAGCCAGCGGTCGGCGCCGTCGTAGCGCGGCCGGAACACGCTGCGGCCGTGTACGGTTCGCCGGTTGTCGGCGATCAGCAGGTCGCCGGGGCGCAGTTCGTGGCCGATGGCGGCGCGATCGAGCGCGGCGGTCAGCGCCGTGAGCGCGGCGGCCGCCCGCCGGTCGCCGGGATCGGCCGGCCGGACGTCCGCTTCGCCGAAGCAGATCTCCGGATCGGCGGCGGGGCCGCTCAGCACGGGCACGGCGGGCGCGGCGGAGGCATCGGCGAGGTGGTGCGCCGGGTCGGGCGCGATCACGAACCGCGGCTCGCGCAGCACCGCAACGACTTCCGCGGCCAGGTCCAGGTCGCGCACCGGCGCCAGATAGGTGACCGCGCCGGGGTGACCCCGCAGGCACAGCAGGGCGAAGTAGTCGCAGCGGTCAGCGGTGAACCCGTCCTCGACGTGCCACTGCAGGGTCGCCGCGCTCCCGGCGCCGGTTTGCGCCCGCTCCTGTCCGGGCACCGGGGTGACGTGCTGCACCAGCCGGCCGTCGTGCAGCGACCGGAAGGTGAACGGCTCGCCCAGCAGCAGCGACACCGACAGCAGAAGCAAGGCCGCGGCCTCGACCGCGGGCGCCGACAGCTCCGGTGTCACCGTGGCCGGAGTAGCGGGCAGGCCGGTCAGCTCCCCGCACACACCCCGCAGCAGCAACGCGTTGTGCACGCTGCCCGCGACCCGGAAATGGTGCAGGGCAACGATCATGCGTGGCGGCAGGCCGGTGATCAGCCCGGCGGCGGCCTCGACGGGATCCTGCCCGGCGGACAGCTCGGCGGCCGCCCGCGCGGCGCGTTCCCAGACGATCGCGGTTTCCCGCGCCGTGGGCGTGACGATCTCGCCGGGCGTCAGCCGGCCGAACACGGGCATCGCCCGCTCCGCGCCCGCGGTCTGCCGGGCCGGACCGAGGAGTTCGGTGCGTTCGCAATAGCGCGCTGTGGCAAGGGATTTCCGATGGGGTGCGCGGTAGCCGCGATATTCGGTCATGGTGGCTGCCTTCCGTGTTCGCCCGCGACCTTCGAGTCGCTGCGGACAGCTCACCCCGGACGGCCCGGCGTCCGACATCCCACCGGACAAACCGTCTGCGCGTCAGCGGCTTTCGCGCCTGTCCGGCGGACACCGGGCCGACGGTGCCGGACAATTGTCGACGCACGGCGACCGGGTCACTGACAGGCGGGGAGGTTTATGATGACCACCATTCCGAACCGGGCGGTGACCCGCGAGTACCTCGCCACCGTGACGAACCCGGCGGAATTCGGCGGCGCGCTGCGCAGGGCCCGGGAAGCGACCGGACTGTCCATTCGCCGCCTCGAGCGGCAAGCGAACGACCGGAACAGCGGCGGCCCACCGAGACTGGTCGATCTGACCAAGAATCTTATCGAGGACATGGAGAAGGGCCGGCGGCTCGAGGGCAGCCGGATCGGCGCGGGCAGCGACAACCGGCTCGAGGTGTACCTCTGGTGCTGCGGCGTGCTGCGCGACGATCTCCCGGCCTGGCTGGAGACCCGCTACCGGGTGCTGCGGGAACCGGCGGCGGCGCCGGACCCGGCCGCGGACACCTCGACGCCGCCGCGCCCGGCGGTCAAGACCGCGCTGCGCCGCGATGTGCACACCCTCATCGGCCGCGACGCCGAACTGCGCCGCCTGCTGGCGGCGGCCGACCCGGAGCACCGGACGCCGGTGTACACGATCGACGGCATGCCGGGAATCGGCAAGACGGCCTTGGCGACCCGGGCCGCGCACATGCTGTCCGGACACTTCCCGGACGGCCGCTACTTCATCGAGTTGCACGCGCACACGCCCGGCCGAGCGGCCGCCGATCCGTCGGATGTGCTGGCGGGCATGCTGATCGGCCTGGGTGTCGACATGCGCTACATCCCCGACACGCTGGAGGGCCGGCGCGATCTGTGGCGGGACCGGCTGACCGGCAAGCGGGTGCTGCTCGTGCTCGACGACGCCCGCGATGTCGCGCAGATCGAGCCCCTGCTGCCGGCCGCGGCGGAATGCCTGACCCTCGTCACCAGCCGGCGCCGGTTGATCACGCTGGACAACGCGATGCCGCTGCCGTTGGACATTCTCGAACCGACGTCCGCCACACAGCTTTTCACGACGCTGGCCCGGCGCGTCGCCGGCGACGACGCCGATCGGGCCGCGGTCGCGCGCATCGTGCGGTTGTGCGGGTATCTGCCGCTGGCGATCACGCTGCTGGCCGGTCGGCTGGCCCATCATCCGTCCTGGACCATCGCCGAACTCGCCGATCAGTTCAGCGCCGCGACCGATCGGCTGGGTGAACTCGATGCCGGTGCGCGGGTGGTGCGGGCCGCGTTCGATCTGTCCTATCGGGATCTGCCGCCGCAGCAGATGCTGCTGTTCCGCCGTTTGGGCATGCACCCCGGCGCCGATCTCGACGCCCACTCCGCCGCGGCACTGGCCGGACTCGAGGTGGCGACGGCGCGGTGGGAGCTGGAGTCGCTGTACACAGACCACCTGCTCGACGAGCCCGCGCGCGGCCGGGGCCGCCGAGCCGCTCGTGGGTGGCCTCGCCGCTCGCGAGCAGGGCGGCGGCGGTGAGCATCGCGCCCTTCGGCACGCCCGTGGTCCCGGAGGTGGTCACCACCAGCGCCACGTCGTCGTC
>NZ_JARWOP010000187.1 GCF_029868745.1 Nocardia wallacei
GGGGGGGGGGCGTCGGCGGGGGCGGGGCGCCCCGCCCCCCCCCCCCCCCCCCCCCCCCCCCCCCAACCAACACCCCCCCCCCCCCGGCCCCCAAAAACCCCGCCGCAGCGAAGCGGAGGCCAAAAATACAGCCGTCCCACCCCACAACCACGCCAACCAGCAACCGCCCCAACCCCCCACCCCTCTTCGATGATCGCCGAGTCACCCCTGGAATTATCGGTTGTTGCCATGCCACGTCCGCTGATAGAACAGTGTGAGATCCCGCAACAGAAGGAACCCAATGAGCCGAACAATTCCCGCGACTACCGCCCCGGTACGCCGCACCCTGGTCGTAGCGCTCATCACCGCGGCGATCGGAGCACCGAGCGCAGTGACGGCGGTTGCCGAGGCGCAGCCGACTCCGGATGACGGCTTTTGCATCGATGAAAACACACGCGTACACAACGGCTTACGCATCAATGACCCCACCTGCATTCACGACCACA
Organism: Nocardia wallacei; assembly: GCF_029868745.1. Taxonomy (GTDB): domain Bacteria; phylum Actinomycetota; class Actinomycetes; order Mycobacteriales; family Mycobacteriaceae; genus Nocardia; species Nocardia wallacei_B. The sequence continues at coordinate 486 of NZ_JARWOP010000187.1, forward strand.
GCCGCTTCCACAATCACGAGCGCTTCCACATTCCGCCAACTCATCCGTAAACCCGGCAACCTCCCAAAGCCAGAATGGCCACCCCGACAGCTACTTCGAAGCCAAGCCGCCAGTAGAACCGTAGGTTGCGCTCATCCGAGGTTTCCAGAAACGCCCCGTCGTCTTGGGAGGCGTCCACTCCCAACGCCTCGCTAGCACGGAGTACCAACATCGCGCCAATGCTGGATCGGGCACAAATTCCGTGATGCCACGTGCCCGGTTATTCAGTCGCCCAACAGAATTCGTTCCTTGAGAAGGTCGGTTTCCGCGCGGCCGAACATCGGCCGCTCGAGCACCTTGATGCGGTTGACGCGCCCACACCTACACGCGGTCGATACGCCCTGATGCGACCACTGCCGCCTACTTACACGATGCAGGCTACGGCCACCCGGACATCGAGTCTCACCCGATCGACGGCGCACGGCTACCGCGATCGCGGCTATTCGCAAATCGTGTGCCACATGGGCCGCGCCGATCCCGTACAGGGTCCCCGCACCGATGGATGCAGTCGTGTCTGCTGCGCACCAGCCCGCGCATCCGACCCACTCCTGATACCCGAATGTCAGACCAGCTGTAGCGCTTTCATCTCGGCATCAAGCCTCCGAGCGATCTCCGAACCAGGCGCCCGCATATGCACCAGAGTGCGAGCGTTGTGCAGTTGCCCAGAGACTCGGGCAGACCCCGCAGCCGCCTCGGCTTTGGCACCCGCCAGAATCTCGGAAACGCCGGCGTCGAGGTTCCCGGCATCGACATGGATAGTGCCGAGCAGGATATGGGAAGCCGCACGATCGCGGACGGCCTGCAACCGCAGCGATTCCTCTGCGGCTCGAACGGCCGCGGTGAGGTCGCCGATCTGGTGCAACGCCTTCGCTCGCATACGGGCGATGTGCCCGGGTGTACAGAAGTAGGCCAGCGACTGCTCGGGGTTACGTGGGTTGGCCACGTCGAATCCGTCCGCACGGGTCAACGCGGCCCGGGTATCGGATGCGTGCCCTGCCTTCGCGTTCGCGAGCGCAGCGATGCCGGCAATGTGCGCGCACAGCAGCGGGTCGCCGGACCGAGAGGCGCGCCGCTCGGCGGCGGCGGCCTGGTCGGCAGCGACGGATGCCCGGCCGATTTCCTCGGTCATACCTGACCATTCCGCCATCGCCATCGCACCCGCAGCGTCATCGTCGACTTCATCCGCGGCGTCGCGTGCAATCTCGAAATGCTCCGCTGCCATTTCGGCACGGCCCAGATCGAACAGCTGCCAGCCCGCCGACGTGGATATCTTGCTGCGCAACGATTTCAGCCGATGCTCCAACGGGTCTCGCGTTCCGGTGAGCAACGCCTCAGCGATATCAACTTGGGTCAGGGTTGTCCGGATCGCGGCTTGGGGGCCAAGCAGATCGTCCTGAAGCCGCGCCTGGTTGAGCATTGCCTCGATGCTGTCGAGCACCGCGGCATCAGCGCGCCGAGGCGCCGTGACGGCGCGGATGGTTCGTTCCACCTCGTCAGAGCTGAGCGCAGCCGTGATCGCGGGCGCTGCTGCCGTCAGGACGGCGATTGCTCTCATCAGCTCTCGGCGCTGCACCTCGTCAACCTCCTCGCCACCCCAATTCCAGCGTAGGGCAGCTTCAACACCCGTACCAGTTTGCGAGATTTTCGCTCTCGCCGCGCGAGGGTTGTACAACCCTAGTTCCGCAGCCGTGGCCTGAAATGTCTGCTCCAAGGCTCGGCGGTATCCCGTCGTCGGCCACCTCGTCGTTCCGCTCACGAGACGCCGTATCGTTTCGTCGTCGTACGCACCCGGTTTGCCGGTGATCTGCTCGTACGCGGCGTTTACCCGCTCGGCAACTTCCCGCCGCTTCCAGTCACGCTGCTCGATCAGTCGTTCGAGCCGGCGATTTCTCCGGTCTGGCGAATCCATCGGATGTCCTCCCCCACATCTATCCAGACAGTAATGCGAAACGGCACCCCGCAACTTCGTTCCAGGAAGTTGCGGGTGAAGTTGCCCTACCGCTACCAACTCTCCCCGATCAGGCTCAAATCTGTGCCCCAGATGGGAAATTCACCCGCTGGTGACGTAACCGGACCCGCCGAGCTGAGAGGAAGTCATGGGTTCCGACGAAGAGAACGTGGCCAAGCCCACCGCCGCATGCCTGGTCCGAAGCGACGTGTCGGGCCTCGAAACGCCCCGGAACGCGATACTCGCGCAGGATCACGCCGCCGAGCTGGGGTACATCTGCCTCTACACGGTGCGCCCACCCGCAGACCATCCGGACCCGATCGGGTACGGGTTGGGAATCGCCGCGGGCCTCGGCGTCGATGCGATCGTCGCGTACGACCTCGACACGATCGACAACATGCCGTCCAGGATCTGTGAGTCGTTCATTCTGGAGACAGTCCGACCGCCGAACACGTGGCCCGTTGCGCTTCCGAGCCCCGCGGACCGTGAACACACCTATCTCGACCATCCACTCACCGTGGCGGAAGCCCAGCGAATCATGCAGCAGCACATCGGATGTCGTGCTGATTCCTGTCGGCGCAAGTCGAGCGCGTACAGGTGCCTGGTGCGGGAGGGCAAGATCGTCCCGCCGGTGGAGACGCTGCGTGAGCGAGCCGCGGCGCGAGGTATCCCGTACTGGTCGTCGGCCGCATCGTTGCCGCCGTCCGGCGTTGATATTCAGATGTTGATAGCCGTGCTCGATGGGCTGGCGGCCGATGCGGAAGAACATGTGTTTTCGGTTCGGTTGTCGCCCGGTTCCGAGGGGTAGGTCGGACCATGGGCTGGTGGCGCAAGGACATGGCCGGTCGGACAGTGGACGAAATCCGAGAGCGGCTCGCGCGTGAGCAGCAGGCAGTTGATTGGACGCATCAGGCCCCGGCTGAGCCACTGACTACGAACCACGCACATCGGATCATGCAGCAGCACCGGGACTGCCCAGTGGAGGACTGCCCACGAAGGAGCGCTGCGTGGTACACGCTTGTCCGAGCCGGGAAGATCAAGCCTGACAGTGGACGAAACTATTAGGCTCCCAGCCCGACTCACACCACCGCGAAGAGAGGCAGCCGGACGTGACTGATGATCAACTCGGGTTCGACATTCCCATCGAAACCTCCGCCGAGAAGACACCTTGGCAGGAATGGGTCGACCCTGATCGACAGGATCGGCAGGCACGGGCGTTTCTCCGTCGTGCGGAACTCGGGCCACTACCTCCTACTCCGTGGGAACGTTACGGCGACGACATGGGCATTACGAAGCTCAATGACGTTGTGTATGAGCTGTTTCCGACTGTGGAAGCAGTGAGCGCTCCCTCCAATCGAGAGATTGCCGATGAATTGGTATGCCTGATCGGTGCGTGGTTCGCGAATTATCGCGGCGCGGAATGGGTGGAGGTGGCGGGGCTACCTCCCGGCACTTACGCCGATACCACAGCATTCCATCTTTACCGCGACTTCCGACCCGCCCTCGCATTCACCGATTTCGGTCCGAGAACATTCACTGCCGAATTTCTCGTCGACCACATCATCGGTGGGGATCGTGAATTCTTCGATATCGCAGTCGATATCGATCATCTGTAATGAGGGGCCGCCGCCCTACACAGAGTCGATACGACTCTCCACGTCGATGGTGCGCCCGGCAGGGTCAGCCAACTCGCCCCGGATAACCGCCGCGACCTGCGTAGCGATCTGCTGTCGAATATGCCCGACCCGCCCCAGCGCCTTGGCCCGCCACCCCTCGGCCCGCAGGTCGACGGAGATGGTGTCGGGGTCGGGGGCGGAAGTGTCGATGACGATCAGCAGGGGGTCGGCGGCGCGGGCTACGAGGACGAGCGGAATTTCCACCTCGGCCCGGTAGCGGTTGGCTTTGAGCACGTCGACGGTGATGTCCAACCCCACGGGGATCACCAGATCGAACGACACCGGATCCACGCCCTCCCGCTCTGCCAGACGCGGCACCCGAACCGCGCCCTTCACCTCCACGGTCGCCGCCTCGCGCGGCCCGGTGCGCAGCGGCCCGATCTCGATGGCCCGCCCGGCGAGCCGATCCACCACCTCGCGCACCCGCCCCGCGGTAACGATGAGCGGGAAGAACCGCCGACCGAACTCGTCGTAGCCGATCCAGTCGAAGCTCTCGCGCGCCAGATGCTCGGACCGCGTGCCGTTCATGATCGCCTCGACATCGAACACCCGTCCGCGCCGCGCGGCGGGGTCGGCGAGGATGGCGTTGAGCCGGTTGGCGACCTCGCGCTGCACCAGCACCGCGATCGGATCCAGCAACAGTTCGAAAGCCGCGCCGATGGCCTGGGCCCGCACCACGAAGCTGACGTCGCGCGCGCTGACCCGTGGAATGTCGATGACGATCAGCAGCGGCGCCGCGGTGCGGGCGTGCAACGTCAGGTCGATCTCGACGATCGCCTCCAGCCGCAGCCGCTGGCCGCCCAGGGTAATGGTGACGTGCAGCGATACCGGTACCCGCACCTCGAAGGTGACCTGCGGCCCGCTGCGCGCGATGACCGGTTTGCCCACGCTGCCCTCGGCGACGAACCCGGCCAGCCCGGCGGGACCGACCGAGAACGGGCCGATCGTCATCCCGCGCCCGGCCATCCCGGACACCGCGGCCTCGATGCGCGCCCGCGTCACCGCGTGCCGGACGAAACGCTCACCGAACTCCGCGTAATCGATCCAGGTGGATGGGTCTTGCCGAATGGACTGTCGCATGAACTCCCTCGCCGTGCGATGCAGATCCCCGCCCTGCCGATGAGGGGACAGCAGGACAGGGACCGCGACGGCGGCGCTGCCGGGCACCGCCGGGTTCATCGTAGGCCGAGATGTGCGCGATGCACCTCACCCACCAGTCGGTAATAGCCCCCGCGGGCGGAAACGTTTCATGAACGACCGAACCCGACCATACCCGGTACCTCGGCCCGGACGTAATGGTGAATCCTGATATCGCCCTGCTCGTTTCCGCCGATCGTGGTGAGGGTGGTGGCGTCGGCGGCGAGCACGATGTTGGTGTGCTGACCGAACGGGCTGCTGCCGTCGTAGAGCACCACATCGCCGGTGCGGGGCAGGTAGCCGGAATCGGCGGGTGCGAACCGCTGCTCGGACTCGTAATACTCCTGGAGCGTGTAGACGCCGGGTATGCGCCACGACCCCGAGTTCGGGTTCGCCAGCGGCATTCCGGCCTCCCGGAGCACCCAGCTGACGAAGTCGGCGCACCATGCCTCCTCGACGCCTTCGGCGTATTTGCGCCCGTCGCCGGGGTGGGCGTACTCGGCGCGCGCCACGGCGACGATCCGAGCCCGGCCGGGGTCCAACCCGGAGGAGTCGATATCGGGAAAGTCCGTGAGCCGCTCACCGGCGATCGGCCGCGGGCTCGAACTCTGCTGCCACCACACCGCCCCACCCGCCGCGACAACGGCGAGCACGAATACCACCCCCGCCACGAGCCACCGCGATCGCGTGCGTCCTGTCATCTCCGCTCCCTCCCCAAGGCCGTCACAGAGTAAGACGACGGAGAGAGCGCCTAGGTTCCCGATGCGGTGACAGTGAATGAAACCGGCGGTCGGTGAGAGCGCATCGACCGCCGGCCCGCTGCCGCCGGAGCGGCCGCACACCCTATCGGCACGTGCCGTCCGCACCGGCATGATGCGGTCGTCTGCTCGTGCCGTCCCCGCCGGGCACCACTGGCCGCACTGCGTAGGACGGCCAGGTGAGCATCCCGAGCCGCCGGGCCGACCGTCAAGGGGCAAAGCTGTCCCAATTTGTCCCGGTTGCGCCATCGTTCGACGCCCGCCGACGGATCGACCAGGGCCGCAGCCCAATCCGCCGCGGTACCCGAGAGCGTCCGGACCGGATGGCGCTACCGCGACAAACCCTCGGAAATGCCATACCGTCCCTGCTGTGTCGCTACACTCTGCCCGGACGTCGAGGATGCGGGAGGGCTAAACCCTGGACACGCTGTGGACCTTCGTCGTCGACCATCGAAATCAACTGCTGACCGACTCCTACCTGCATATCTCCGCGGTCGTGCAGTCGGTGCTGCTCGCCACCGTGGTGGCCGTGCTGGTCGGCATCGCGGTGCATCGCAGTCCGTGGGGTTCGGCGCTGTCCACGGCGGCCGCCAGCATCATCCTGACGGTTCCCTCGTTCGCCCTGCTGGGCCTGCTCATTCCCGCCCTCGGCCTGGGCGTCGCGCCGACCATCGTGGCCTTGGTGCTGTACGCGCTGCTGCCGATCCTGCGCAACACCATCATCGGCCTGGCCGACGTCGACCCGGCCGTCGCCGACGCCGCGCGCGGCGTGGGCATGAATCGCCTGCGCATCCTGGCCCGCATCGAGTTGCCGCTGGCCTGGCCGTCGATCCTGGCCGGCATCCGGGTCAGCGCCCAGTTGAGCATGGGCATTCTCGCCATGGCCGCCTACGCCAAGGGGCCGGGGCTGGGCAACCTGATCTTCTCCGGCCTGGCCCGGCTCGGCAGCCCGACCGCGGTGCCGATGGCGCTGACCGGCACGGTGCTGATCATCGTGCTGGCGCTGGTGCTCGACGCCGTACTCGTCCTCGTCGGCCGTCTCACCACTCCGAGGGGAATTCGTGACTGATACCGCGCCCGCCGCCGAGCATCCCCCCGCCGAGATCGTGCTCGACTCGGTGACCAAACACTATCCGGGACAACGCGACCCGGCCGTGGACAACATCTCGCTCACCATTCCCGCCGGTGAGATCGTGGTGTTCGTGGGCCCGTCGGGCTGCGGCAAGACCACCACCATGCGCATGATCAACCGGCTCATCGAGCCGACCTCCGGCACCATCACCATCGCCGGGCGCGACGTGACCGCGGTGAACGCCGACCAGCTGCGCCGGCAGGTCGGCTACTCGATCCAGCAGGCCGGGCTGTTCCCGCACATGACGGTGGCGCGCAATATCGCGACGGTGCCCGGACTGCTCGGCTGGAATCGCGCCCGAATCGCCGCCCGCGTCGACGAGATGCTCGAACTGGTCGGGCTGGACCCCGGCACCTTCCGCAACCGCTATCCGCGCCAGCTGTCCGGCGGGCAGCAGCAGCGCGTCGGCGTGGCCCGCGCGCTGGCCGCCGACCCGCCGGTGCTGCTGATGGACGAGCCGTTCGGCGCCGTCGACCCGATCACCCGCGGCCTGCTGCAGGACGAGTTGCTGCGCCTGCAGGCCGAACTGCACAAGACGATCGTGTTCGTCACCCACGATTTCAACGAGGCGGTCAAGCTCGGCGACCGGATCGCCGTGCTGGGCAATCAATCCCGGATCCTTCAGTACGACACCCCCGCCGCCGTCCTGGCCGAACCGGCCGACGAGACCGTGGCCGGATTCGTCGGCGCCGACGCCGCGCTCAAGCAGCTCACGCTGGTCCGGGTGCAGGACGTCGATCTCGGGCAGTGCCCCACCGCCGTCGAGACGGACGACGTGGAACCGCTGCGCGAAGCGCTCGCCGCGCGGGAGTGGAAATGGGGCCTCGTGCTCGACGCCCAGCGCCGCCCGCTGCGGTGGGTCTCGGACGCGCTGCTGGCCCAGGCCACATCGCTGCAGGCGGTCGGGCTGCCCGTCACCGGCACGGTCGCGCTGCGCTCGTCGCTGCAGGGGGCGCTCGAGGTGCTGCTGGCCGAGAGCAACGCCCACGCCGTCGTGACCGGCCGCCGCGGCGAATACGCGGGCCTGATCACCATCGACACCCTGGTGGCGCACCTGTCCGAGATGCGCGCCGAACACACCAGCGCCACCACCGAACCGGGCCCGCAACCATGAGCGTCGCCACTCGCCACCCGGAGCGACGGGCCGAACGCATCCGCTTGTTCGCCCAGCCGGTGCTGGCGCTCGCGCTGGCCGTCGGCGTGCTCTGGTGGGGATTCGGCCGGACACTGACCGCCACCCAGCAGGCCAGCATGAACGCCGACAATATCGCCACCGCCACCCGCCAGCACCTGGTCATCACCCTGACCGTCATCGTGATCGTCGTGGTGGTGGCGGTGCCGCTGGGCACGCTGCTGACCCGCGGCCGGTACCGGCGGGTGGCGCCGCTGTTCGTCGGGATCGCGAATCTGGGTTCGGCCGCGCCCACGATCGGCCTGATCGTGCTGACCTACCTGTGGACCGAGAAGACCGGCTTCTGGGTCGGCGTCGGGCCGATCGCGTTGTATTCGCTGCTCCCGGTGCTGCGCAACACCATCCTGGGCTATCAGCAGGTGGACCCGACGCTCGTGGACGCCGGGCGCGGCCAGGGCATGTCGGCCGTTACCGTGTTGCGCCGCATCGAGTTTCCGCTCGCGGTGCCCTACATACTGGCGGGACTGCGCACCTCGCTGGTGCTGGCGGTCGGCACCGCGACGCTGTCGTTCCTGGTCAGCGCGGGCGGTCTGGGCATCCTGATCGACACCGGCTACAAGCTGCGCGACAACGTGACGCTGTGGGTGGGCGCCCTGCTCGCCGTCGCCCTGGCACTCCTGGTGGACTGGCTCGGCGCCCTCGCGGAACGATTCCTCGGACCGAGGGGGCTGCGATGAGCACTCCGGGCCAGCGCACGACGACACGGCGGCCTATCTCTGTGTGGGGCAAGGCGATCGCCGCGCTGGCCGCGGTCGGGTTGCTGTTGTGCGGTTGCGGGCTGGAGGCGGGCGGGGCGGTGCCGCTGCGGGTCGGGCCCGGCAGCATCCAGCCCGTCCCGGAACTCGACGGTGTGCGAATCATCGTGGGCTCCAAGGACTTCACCGAGCAGATCATCCTGGGCTACCTGATCGAATTCGCCCTCACCGCGGCCGGCGCGGAGGTCCGCGATCTCACCGCCATCACCGGTTCCAACAGCCTGCGCGATGCCCAGCTGCACGGCCAGGTCGACGTCGCGTTCGACTACACCGGCACCGGCTGGATCAACTATCTCGGCAACGAGAACCCGGTCCCCGACTCGGTCGCGCAGTTCGAGGCGGTGCGCGACCAGGATCGCGCCGAGCACGGCATGGTGTGGGCCGACCTCGCGCCGATGAACAACACCTACGCGCTCGTCACCAGCGCCCCGGCCCAGCAGCGGACCGGCGCCACCACCCTGTCGGACTACGCCCGCCTGGTGAACACCGATCCCGGCACCGGATCCACCTGCGTCGGTACGGAATTCAGCGTCCGGCAGGACGGCTTCCCCGGCCTGGTGCGCAAGTACGGCGTCGATACGGGCAAGGTGCACAAGCAGGTCATGCAGGATTCGCTGGTGTACCCGGCGACGGCCGGCGGCACCTGCCAGTTCGGTTCGGTGGCGGCGACCGACGGTCGCATCCCGGCACTGGACCTGAAACTGCTCGACGACGACCTGAAGTTCTTCCCGAAGTACAACGCGGCGCTGGTGATGCGGGAGTCCTTCGCCACCGCTCATCCGCAGGTCGCCGAGGTCATGGCCCCGATAACGCGACTGCTGACCAACGAGAGCATCACCGAGCTCAATCGCAAGGTGGACGTCGAGGGCCAGGAGCCGGCCGACGTCGCCCGCGACTGGCTGGTCGCGCAGGGGTTCGTCACCGCACGCTGAAAACGATTCGCTGCCCGGCGGAGGAGGTGTCAGTGGCCGCAGCACATTCGGCGATCGCCGCCTACCTGCGTGAACGCCGAGAAGCGGCCGCTCTGACCCGCGCCGAGCTGGCCCAGCGAGCGGGCCTGTCCGCGGCGCTGATCCAGAAGATCGAGCAGGGCACCCGGGCGCCGACCTCGACCGCCCTGGGCGCCATCTTCGACGTGCTGCGCGTGCCGGCGCAGATGCGCGATCACGTGCTGTATCTGCTGCAGAAGGATCTCACCGACACCGAACCCGGCTGCGAGACACCCGAATCCGCGGATCTCACCTTCCTGCACAGCCTGCCGTACCCGGCCTGCTTCCAGACCATCCCCGGCCACGAGCTGATCGCCGTGAACGACGCCTACCGGGACGTGTTCCCCGGCCTGGAGCCGGGATCCAACATCATCATGTGGATGATGCTCGATCCCGTTGCCCGGCAGGTGATGCCGAGCTGGGAGCGCGAGGCCAGGCTGATGGTCTACTCGTTCCGGGTGATGGCGCCCGGACTGGTCGACCCGGCGCGCATCGAGGAGATCGTACGAGTGTGCCGCAAGGCGCCGGAGTGGGAACGGCTGTGGGCCGCCGAGGTGCCGCCGGAGGACATTCCCCGCGCACCGGTCCCGCTGCGCTCACCCGGTTCCGGGACGGTGCGGTTCATGCACGTACACCTGCTCAAGTTCGAGCTGCCCCGGCGGCCGTGGTGGATCTATTCGCTGGTGCCCGCCGAGTGAGCCCTCAGGCGACGGCCGTGCGCAGCGCCAGCCAGCCGCCGCCCGGCTCGGCGAATCCGTGGTACATCAGCGGAATGCGTTGGTCCACACCGAAATAGCGGTACACGGCCAGCATCGCCTGCCGGACCGAGTAGTCCTCGAAGTCGTCGATGCGGCGCGGGCCGATCGGATGTTCGGGCAGCATCGATAGTCGCGCCAGTTCGGCCGGATCACCGGTGTCCAGCCCGAGCGGGCCGTCGGCGATGTAGTGGTCGTGGTACACGGTGCGCAGTCCGGGAGCGGACGCGTGGGCCGAGTCGAATTCGAGCAGCCGGGGCCGGGCGCCGGGCAGGTGCCGCGCCTCGACCGACGCGATCAGTTCCGGGTCCGGGCGGGGCGCGTCGTCGACCGGCGCCTGCTCCAGCAGGTGCAGCATGCAGGCCCCACGCACGCGCGGCTCGGGGACGAGGAACAGGCTGATCATCGGCGCACGGGACGCCGACCCGGTCAGGCAGATTCTGGTGTGCGACGGATCCGACATAGCGGGCTCCTGGGGACGAGGGCCGTTACCCACTTCGAATGGTGCCACAATTCCACCGGCACCAGCGCGGATTCGCCGGAGTGGGCATTCCTCCGGCGATTGGGGGTCCGGGTGTGCCGATGGCACGCGCCGGTAGGTGTCTTTGGTCCCTAGCTCGGGGTTTGCTCCTCTGCGAGCGTGTGCACCAGTTCCCCTCACTCCGGAAGGCGATGACGGACCGTGCCGGTTCTGCTCTGGATCGTCCTGCCCTACGGCGCACTTATGTCTTTCGTATTCGGCAATGTGTGGCGATATCGCTACGACCGATTCCAGCCGGCGGGTTGCGGACCGGACATCGACCGGATGGAACGCTACGGCGCCGATGCCTTTCGCGTCGGGACGGTCCTCGTGCTGGCCGCCCGCGCCACCGATGTCATCGCCTCCGGACCGCACGACCATCCGCGCGGCGCCCTGCACGGAATCCTCGTCGTGGTCGAGATGGTGGCGGGGCCGACCGCCGCGGCCGGGGCCGTACTGGTGTTCCTGCCGCCGATGATCGCCGGCGCCCATCGCGCTCCGGTCACCCCGCTGGACCGGTTGACGCTCCCGGTCCTCACCGCCGTCGCGCTGTCCGGCATCCTGGTCCGCGTCGACCCGAATTACACCAGCGGCAATTACCGTCTCGCGGAAACCCTGTTCCCTTGGGCCCGTTCGCTTTTCACCCTGCACCCGAATCCCGCGGCGATGGCCCACGCTTCCGCCCTGTACCAGTTCCGAGCCCTGATCGTGCTCCTGCTGATCGGTATCTGGCCCTACACCCGCCTCGCCGGAATCTTCGCGGGCCCGGTGGTCCGCTACGCCGGCAGACGCCGCGCCGACCTCGCCCGGCTCGTGCCCCTGCCCGGCAATTCGGGCATCGGTTTCCGAAGCCGCGGCTAGCGGCTCGCCCGCCACTGGGCAGTGGCTCGGCCGATTTCGGTCGTCGGGGGTTCGTGGTAGAGCCATTCGCGGGCCAGGCGGTGCCAATTGTTGGTGCAGACGAGTTGGCCGAGGGCGGCGAAGGTGAACAGGTCGGCGCGGCGGGAGAAGACATGCTCGGCGGGCAGGTGCTGCCGGCGCATGCCGCGGAAGCTGGCCGCGCGCGGGTCGATGGCGAGAACCACTGCGCCGGTGGCGAGTTCGGGCGTGATGGTGATCTCCTCGTCGAGCAGGTGCCAGCCGGCCGCCGCCCAGACGTACTCCATGCATTCCTGCGGGGACACGCCCGCGTCCGGGTCGATGATGCCGCGGCCGACCCACATGTCGTACAGGTCCGAGGCCCGTTGTTCGCACGCCGTGCGCATGGCCGTGCGCTCGGCCTCCACGAATACCCCGTCCATGGTGTTGTAGAGCCCGAAATCTACGAAGGCGAGCCGGCCGTCGGCGGCGAGCAGGATATTGCCGGGATGCGGATCGCCGCAGAATTCGTAGTCGGCGAAGATGGGCGTGATGTAGAAGCGATAGATCAACTCACCGATCCGGTCCCGGTCGGCCTCAGGCAATTGCCGCATCTCCGAAAACGATTTGCCCGCGACGAATTCCGTCACGAGTACGTGCGGCCCACAGCATTCCTCGACGCTGTCGGGAACGGTGATGAACGGATGATCCCGGTAGCGCGTCGCCACCCGGTGCTGCGTCCGCGCCTCGCGCACGTAGTCGAGTTCGGTGCCGATATTGCGCGCGATCTCGTCCAGCACGTCCTCGTCGGCCGCGCTCGGCAGAATGGACTTCCACAACCTGCTGATCATGGCCAGATTGCGCATATCCGATTCGACGGCCTCGTCCACGCCCGGATACTTCACCTTGACCGCGACCGTGCGGCCGTCGCGCAGCGTGGCCCGATATACCTGGCCGATCGAGGCGGCCGCGACCGGGGTCTCGTCGAAATCGGCGAAAACCCGTCCGAGCGGCCCGAGATCGGCCTCGAGCACCGCCCGCATCTGCTCGAACGGCACCGTCGGCGCCTGGTCGCGGAGTTCGGCGAGTTTGACGCGGAACATCTCGCGATGCGATTCCGGCAGCAGATCGACGTCGAGCACCGAGAGCATCTGCCCCAATTTCATCGCCGCGCCCTTCATCGCGCCGAGCACCGTGACGAATTGCTGCGCCGCCTGCAGCGTGGCCCGTTCGGCGAGAACCTGCCGGGCCTGCTCGGGACGTCCGATCATGGACAGCCGGGTCCCGACCCCGCGGACGGCCTGCCCGGCCGCGAGCCGGCCCATTCTGCTCCCCCGCACGAAACGCCCCTTGGGCACTCGACCGGCCACTACCGCACCTCCACTGGCAACGCTGCCTGTTCCCGTTCACCCACATTCCACCCCATCGAGGCGGCACGGGGCCGGGAATCGGCAAGTACGGCGAACCGACCAACAGGTTCTCGGTGCGGATTCCGCCACGGTGCGGCGCGCACTGCGCTTAAACTGAGCGACGCTCATCTTCTATCGACAGCAGGCAGGAGAGCGCGATGCCGCCTAAGACCGCGGGACAGCGTCGTCGCCCGAGACAGGACCGTGCCAAGGCGACCAGGGAACACATCCTGGACACCGCCGCGCAACTCTTCGGTGAGCGCGGCATCGCCAACACCTCGACGAACCGGATCGCGGCGGAGGCCGGGGTCAGCATCGGCACGGTCTACCGATATTTCTCCGACCGTTCGGTCATCGTCGAGGAACTGCTCGGCCGGCTGCTGGAGAACGTCGAAAGACGTTTCACACAGCGGGTTTTCGGCATGTCGGACAAGCCGACCCTGGACATGGTCACCGGCATCCTCGAGGTCATCAGCGACGAACTGGTGGACAACGCGCAACTGGTGCGCGCCCTGGTGGCCGGCGTGCAGTTCTACAGCAGCGGCATTCCCGAGTTCGAACCCCGGCTGCGTCTGCTGGTCAAGGTGCTGGTCATCCAGATGCTCGGGCCGGGCGACGACCACGAGTACGACGTGATGACCTTCGTGCTGATCAACACCGGTTTCGCCGCGGTGCTGCGAGTGTCGGCCCTGGACGTCGACGCCCAGCAGCGCAAGGAGGCCATCGCGATGACCGCGCGCATGATCACCGCGATGGCCGAGGCGGAGATCAACTCCCGAGCGGCCTGAGCCGCGGACGACCACGAACGTACCGCAGCGTATGGATCGGCGGCCCAAAAGTGAGCCCGTGGCCAACTATCTCCCCGCAGAGCACTCCTCGACGCACGCCGTCGACCGCTGTTTTGCCTGATCAATCGGGATTTTTACGGCTGCCGAACAATCTTCAAAGAGGAGTAGAAGGTGAGCCGAAGCTCGGCTTACCGTTTGTGGCAGAGCAACAAGCGGGTGATACCCACCTCGTCTTACCAAAGGTGGAAGGAAGGTCGCCGATGAAAGCCGACATGTCCAACAGTCCCGGCCTGACGTATTCCGGGACGCCGTTCTCCACGCCGTTGAAGGACGTGCGGGCCCTGTCGCGTCAGATGGTGGGGCACTTCGTGGAAACCGTCGCACCGTGCCGAACCCTGCCCGGCGACGCGATCCACGGTGACGTCACCTCCATCACCCGGCTGTGCCTGGAGCTGGCGGTCAGCATGCTCGACGGTGCCGACGTGCCGGAGAAGACCCGGAAACTGGAGGACACCGCCGCGCAGTGGGCGCGCGAAGGCGTGCCGATCGACACCATCCACCACGCCATCCACGAGGGTTTCCGCCTCGGCCTCGATCTCGTCATCACCAGCGCCACCAACAGCTACCGGCGCACGGTCGACGGCGAGGAGCAGATGCTGGCGCTGCGACGCGACGACTACGACAATCTCGTCGGCGCCGCCAAGATGGTCGTCGACATGCTCGACACCATGACCACGGCGGTCTCGAAAGCCTATGTGCGCGAACTGCGCTCGGTGGTCAGCGAGCACCACACCGCGGTGCACACGCTCACCTCGGCGCTGCTCGGCGGGCGGCCCACCTCGACCATGGCTCGCGAATCCGGCATCGAGATCGCCGAGCAGTACCACGTGCTGGCCTTGGCGGTGCCGCCGCATCCCGAGGAGAACAACCCGATGCTGGACGGCGCGGTGGTCGCGCGCCGCAAGCTGCGGCGCATCCAGGCCGCGCTCGCCACCGGCCTGAACGGCGACGCCCCGCTGTCGCTGCTGAGCGTCGACGGCGGCACGCTGCTCATCCCCGCCACCCGGGAGACCGATCTCGATCAGCTGGTCGACGCGCTGTCGCAGGCGGCGCAGGTGGCGATCACCGCGACCGTCGTCACCTCCGACACCCACGACATCCCGGCCGCGGCCGACCGTGCCCATCAGCTGCTCGACATGGTGCACCGGCTCCGGCTGGTGCGCGGCCTGTACCGGTTCGACGATCTCGCGCTCGAGTACCAGCTCACCCGGCCCGGTCCCGGCCGCGAGCACCTGGGCACGCTGCTCGACCCGCTCGATCCGCATCCCGAGCTGCTGGACACCCTGCAACGGCACATCAGCAACAACCTGAACCGCCAGCGCACCGCGCACGCCCTGCACATCCATACCAACACGGTCGATTACCGGCTCAAACGCATCGCCACCCTGACCGGCTGCGACCCGACCCAGGCCAGCGGGCTGTGGTACCTGCGCAGCGCACTCGTGGCCCGCAGTTACCGGCACACCCAATCGTTCACGGCCGAATTGGCCGGTGGCCGAACGCCGTTGCGCGACAGGGCATGAGCCGTGGGGGGGGGGGGGGGGGGGGGGGGGGGCGGGGGGCGCCGGCGGCGGCGCGGAGGAGGGGGCGGCCGGGGGGGGGGGGGGGGGGGGGGGGGGGGGGGGGGGGG
>NZ_JARWOP010000188.1 GCF_029868745.1 Nocardia wallacei
CCCCCCCCCCCCCCGGGGGGGGGCCGTGGGGTACTCCGCGCGGGCCCACAACAACACCCCAAATCTCCCAAACCCGGCGCCCGGGTTCTTCTACCCGGGGGGTGACCTGCGGGCACACGACGGCACCCCGCAGGTCACCAAGGAACTGCTGAGGAACACCGTCGAGCTCGTCAGCGGCGTGCACGACACCGTCGGCGAGGTGGTCGACGACCTCAGCGGCACGATGGACGCCGTGCGCAGCGCCGCCGACGCGGTCGGGGTGGACCTGTTCTGCGCGGGCACTCACCCGTTCGCTCAGTGGTCGACCCAACAGCTCACGCGCACAGCGCATTACGACGAACTCATCGAACGCACCCAGTGGTGGGGGCGGCAGATGCTGATCTGGGGCGTGCACGTACACGTCGGAGTCTCGCACCCGGAGAAGGTCTTTCCGATCCTGAACTCGCTGCTGCTGTCGTACCCGCACCTGCTGGCGCTGTCCGCGTCCTCGCCCATGTGGGCCGGGATCGATACCGGGTACGCCAGCAACCGGGCGCTGATGTTCCAGCAACTGCCCACCGCAGGTCTGCCGTTCCAGTTCGAGAACTGGTCGCAGTTCGAGGGTTTCGTGCACGACCAGATGAAGACCGGCGTGATCGAGCAGCTGGGCGGCATGCACTGGGATATCCGCCCGGCGCCGAAATGGGGGACCATCGAGGTCCGGGTGTGCGACGGAATACCCACGCGCCTGGAGCTTTCCGCGATCGTCGCGCTCATCCACTGCCTGGTGGTGGACCTGGATCGCCGGGTCGAGGCGGGGGAGACGCTGCCCACCATCCCGCCCTGGCATGTGCAGGAAAACAAGTGGCGCGCAGCACGTTACGGCCTGGACGCGATCATCATCACCGACGCGCAGAGCAACGAACGCCTCGTCACCGACGACCTGTCGGAGCTGCTGAATCGCCTCGAGCCGGTCGCGAAACAGCTCGGCTGCGAGAAGGAGCTGGCGCTGGTCGCGGAGATTCCCCAGCGCGGCGCCTCCTACCAGCGGCAGCGCCGCGTGGCCGCCGCCGCCCAGGGTGATCTGGTGGCCGTGGTCGACGCCCTGGTCAAGGAACTCGACGCCTAGCACCGCGGCACCTCCGCCGTCATTCCGGCGTGGGGGGTTTGGGGGGGACGCACCGCGGGGGGGGGTGGGGGGGCGCAGAGCGGGGGGGGGGGGGGGGGGGGGGGACCCCCCCCCCCGAGACGACCGACCACCCCCCCCGCCCCCCCCCC
>NZ_JARWOP010000189.1 GCF_029868745.1 Nocardia wallacei
GGGGGGGGGGGGGGCCGCCCCCCCCCCCCCCCCCAACACAAAAACCAACAACCCCCCCCAAAACAAAACCCCCGCCAAAAAAAAAAAAAAAACAAAAACAAACAACCGTAACCAAACACCACCCCCCCCACACCCACACCCCCCCGGGCCTGGGGGTCGCTTATCCCGGGGGGGGGGCCGGGGGTTGGGGCGCGGGGGGGTGGTCCCCCACCCGCCGGCCTTCCTCACACCGCGCGCAGGTGCGTGCGGCTGGCATAGACGTGCTCGGCGATGAGGGTCGCGACGCGGTCGGGCGCCTCCAGCATCGGAACGTGGCCGACGCCGTGCACGAGAATACGATCGGCCGAGTCGGGCAGTTCCCGCAGAAACCGTTGCGCAAAAGCACGATTCGGGATCACCCGATCGTGCTCGCTGAGCAGCAGGCGCACCGGGGTGCGCAGCGTGGACATGTCCTCCAGCGCGGGCATGCGCAGCCCGCCGGCCAGCAGCGGCAGCATGGCCGTGCAGTGCAGCGCCGACGCGATCGCCGCCTCCACGCCGCGCCGAGCCGCCGCGGCGGTGTTCTTGGCGAGCAGGTATGCCGCGAAATGCCGTACCGGAGCGCTGAATTGGACCAGCGGCGGCAGTCGCTTGCCGACCTGCACCACCGGCACCAGCGACAGGAATTTCAGCCCCACCCGGATCTGCAGCAGCGACGGCGACTGCCAGCCGCCGGCGGGCGCGATCGCGGTCAGCGTGCGGGCCCGGCCGCGCCGCGCCAATTCGAAGCCGACCCAGGCGCCGAGCGAATTTCCCGCGATATGGCAGGTGCGCCAGCCCAATTCGTCGAGTTGGGCCTCGACTCGATCGGCCAGTACGTCGATATCGATGTACCAGCCGTCCAGATCGGGGCCGCCCCAATGGCCCGGGAAGGCCGGCGCGAAGACCTCACAGGTACTGGATAATCGGAACGCCACCTGCTCCCAGCAGTGCGGCGAGAGCATGAACCCGTGCAGCAACAGCAGCGGATCCCCGGACCCGGTGTGCAGTGCCTGCATCGGTACGAGCGGGAGTGCGGATCGGGTGGTGCCGGACGTCATCGTTCGTCACCCCTTCCTGGACCTCGATGTCCACAGGGAGTTGATGACAGCATTGTACGGAGGAAATGTGTTCTACATCACCGCTACGGCATGATGTAAACGAGTCCCATTTCAATTTGCTGGGTGAGTGCGGCGCACGGGGTTCGGGCTATCGTGTCGCTGTGGGTTCTCACGAGCTGTTCCATCAGACCTGGTCGGACAACTATGCCTGCTACTGCACGATCTCCACGATCAACGTGAACGGGATTCGGGCGGCGACCGGCAAGACGGGCAAGGGGATGCTCGAGTGGCTGGCGGCCACCGAGTCCGACATCATCTGCCTGCAGGAGACCCGGGCAACCGACGAGCAGACGCGCAAGGCGCTGGCCCCGGCGCTGGAGGCCGGATGGCATCTGGCACACGCCGAACCGGGCACGAAAGGTCGGGCCGGGGTAGGCATCCTGTCTCGCCAGGAGCCACGCGCGGTGCGGACCGGGTTCGGTTGCGCGGAGTTCGACGGTATCGGCCGCTATATCGAGGCCGAGTTCGACGGGCTCACCGTCGCGAGTGTCTACGTCCACACCGGGGAGGCCGACACGCCGATGCAGGACGAGAAGTACCGGTTCCTCAACGCCCTGGGCGCGCATTTGCGCGCGCAGGCCGGTGATTTCGTGATCTGCGGCGACTGGAACGTCGCGCACACCGAGCTGGACATCAAGAACTGGAAGGGCAATGTGAAGAACTCCGGCTTCCTGCCCGGCGAGCGAGCATGGGTCGACGAGATACTGGCCGCCGGATACGTCGACGTGGTGCGCACTCTCCACCCCGGTGTGCCGGGACCCTACAGCTGGTGGTCCTACCGCGGCCGCGCGTTCGACAACGACGCCGGGTGGCGCATCGACTACCACCTGGCCCGCGGCGGCGTGGCCGGGCGGGCGAAACATGCGGTGGTGGAGCGGGCGTCGGAGTACGCGCTGCGCTGGTCGGACCACGCCCCGGTGACGGTGCAGTACCGATGAACCTCTCCGACAAGCGAATTCGCACGCTGCTGGTATTGGCCGGTCTGGTTGTCGCGGTGGTGGTGGCGGGCGTGCTCGCGCTGCGCGGTGGCACCGATTCCGGTAGTGGCACCGCGCAGTCCGTTGCCGCGAGTGCGACGGCGAAGCCGACGGCGAAGGCGGGCAACACTTCTGCGGTCAGCCGAGTCGCCGGTGTTCCCGAGCGTGCGTATCAGACGCTGGCGGAGATCGACGCCGGGCGCTGGCCCGACTCGGCGGGCGCGCCGGGCACCAAGGGCGGTGACCAGTGGATGAATCGCGATGGAACACTGGCGAAAACGGATTCCTCCGGCAAGGCGATCACCTACAAGGAATGGGACGTGAATCCGAAGAAGCGCGGCCAGTCCCGTGACGCCGAACGCATAGTCACCGGCAGCGACGGCTCGGCCTACTACACCGGAGACCACTACGAGACATTCACGAGGATGCGGTGATGACCAGGCCGATGACGTTGTCGCAGTTCCTGTCCGGCGCCGGCCCGGTGGTTGGTGAGCTGGCCGCCGACGACGGAAAGTTCAGCGGCGTGCGCTACCGGGCGCCCGACAACTTTCGCGTCCGTGAGCTGCGCGGCGCCAAGATGCGCACGCTCGCGGGCGTCTACGACGAATTCGCCGCGGCCTTCCAGTTCCCGTACTACTTCGGCGCGAACAAGGACGCCTTCGACGAATGCCTGCGCGACCTGGACGAATTCGTCGGTCCGGCGCGCGGCTACCTGGTGGTGGTCCGCGACGCCGAACAGTTGCTGGCCGACCAGCCGGAGCAAATGGACTGGTTCGCCGAGGCCATGCGCGACGCGGCCGCCTTCTGGTCCACTCGCGACACCGCGTATCGCGTTGTGCTGCAAGGTCGTCCCGAGCTGGCCGCGGTGCCGCTCACGCTCGCGGCCGACTGAGGCGCGGCCGCCGGGCGCGGTGCGTCAGCGGAGGCGTTTCGCCAGATCCTCCCCGAGCAGGACGAAGATATCGGTGGTGTGGTCGATCAGCTCGTCACGGGTCATGGGCAGGTCGCCCTGGAGCCAGCTCGTCAGGGTCTGGGCGAGGCCGCCGACGAGGTAGGTCGCGCGGAAGGCGATCACCGGGTCCGGTTCGGCGCCGGTGAGCCCGTAGAAGTCGATGCCGCTGGCCGCCACGAGATTCGCGAACGAGCGAATGGATTCGAGTGTGCGAGAGCGCAATTCGGGTGTCGCGGTGCCGACGATCGACGCCACCCGCGCCTTGCGCGGATCGTCGGTGAGCACATGGATGCCCGCCGCGATCGCGGCCCGCGCGGTGTCGCGGGTGTCGGCGGGCGCCGTCCGCAGCGCCGCCACGATCGCCGTCGCCAACTCCCCGGCGACACCGTCGAACAGCGCGGTGAGTACGGCGTCGCGGCCGTCGAATTGCTCGTAGTAGTAGCGCTCGTTCAGTCCGGCTCGCGTGCACAGCCCGGCGACGGTCAGTTTCTCCAGCCCCTGTGTGCCGATGATGTCCAGCGCGGCCTCGAGTAGCACGGATCTGCGTTGAGCGCGGCGCTGCGCTGCGGAGACCCCGCCGTACGTCCGTTGCGCTGCCACGTTCCGATTGTGACACGGCGCGCGCCCATCCCCGGACCCCGGATACGAACGCCGAGGAGGTGCGGCCGCAATTCTGGAGGTGCCTCTTGCCAGATTGTCGATTCTGGTGGATTCTGTTGCCAGATGCCCTGGACGAGGAGGCGACGATGCCCGAGACCGGCTATTTCTCCGACGATTCGATGATTCGCCGTGTCATGCGCAAGCGGGCGGTGGGCCTCACCTACGGTCAGCGCGCGCTGGTGGTCGGGGCCGTCCATCCGCTGCTGTACGTCGGGACCGCCGAGAACACCGAACACCGGACGACGCCCTACACGCGGCTCGCGCTCACCGGCCGGTTGTTCGAGGCGGTGTTCCTGGGCAGCCGGGCGGAGGCGGACCGGGCGCTGGCCTTCACGCACAAGAAGCATGCGCGGGTATCGGGTTCGCTGCCCGAGGACGCCGGTCCGCACCACCCCGCGGGCAGCGAATACTCCGCGACGAACCCCCATCTGATGTTCATGACCATGGCCTTCACCTTCGACTCCGCCGAGGTCATGCACGATCTGCTGATCCGCAGGCTCACCGCCGCCGAGCGGGAGGGTCTCTACCAGGACTACGTGCGCTGGGGAGAGCTGTTCGGTATGCCGCGCGCGGCGGCGCCGGCCGACTATCCCGCGTTCCGTCGCTTCTTCGACGACTATCTGGCCTCCGACGAAGTGTTCCTCACCGAGGAGGCGCGTCTGGTCGGCTCGTATCTGGCGGGCAGGCGGGTGCCGTACCCGCTGCGCGCGCCGCTGCACCAGGTGACCTCCGGTGTGTATCTGCTGATCCAGGGCAGCCTGCCGCCGCGGATCCGGGACATGTACGGGATCCGGTGGGGCGCCAAGGAGGAGTTGGCCTTTCGCACGCTGACCCAAGGCGTCCGCACGGCGCATCGCACACCGCCGCTCGCGCCGCGCCCGCTCCGCACAACGCTCGCCGGGCCCAGTGCCCCGGTGTATCGGATGCTCAGCCGTCGCGAGCATGACCTGGTCAGCTCCGGGCGGCCGAGTATGCCCGGTGTCGATCCGCTGAATCACGAGCAGCGCGGCGTCTCGTAGCGGATTCGATACTCAGTCCGCGCTGACGCCGGGCTTGCCGTTCTCGATGCGTCCTGTGACGCGCCGCCGGAAGTCCGAATCCTCGTCGGCGGTGATTTCCACGTCATACCAACCGTTTTCGGTAGTCCACTCGAGCGAGTGGGTCGCCCCGGCCGGTAGTTCGACACGCTCCTGGAGCCCGGCGTACCGCAACGCCGCGACCGTCACGGTGACCTGCCGCCGCCCCCGGTTGGCCAGCGAAATCCTGAGCCCGGCTCCCGAGGGCACCGTAGCGACCTCGACTCCCGCCGCCGGACCCGCTGTGCCGCCGCGCATTTCGTACCAGAACCGATTCGGCCCCTGCACCGATAGCTCGTAAGAGTCGGTGACGGTGAAGGTCTCGGTCCGCTCGCCGCGCACATCGCAGTGCCGTGGGCTGTCCGATACTCCGCCGAACGAGTAGAGGACGAAATGCGCCGACGCCGCACCGCTGTTCGTCAGCCGGAGAGTCAGTGTCGTCCCGGAGATCGATCCCGCGACCGCCGGTTGGTACGGCAGCGGGCGAGCGGGCCGCGCACCGGGCTCCTGGGCGGGCAGTGACTGCGCGTCCGGCGGCTCCGGCTTCCATCGGGCGACGGGGCTCGGAATACCTTTCGGCTCAGTCAATTTCGGTGGTTTTCCCGCAGCGCCGAAATCGAACACCGACCGCATGTCGCCGCACACCGTGCGCCGCCAGTCACTGATATTCGGCTCCCGCACACCGGTCCACTGTTCCAGGAATCGCAGCACCGAGGTGTGGTCGAAGACCTCCGAACTGACGAAACCACCGATCGTCCACGGCGACACCACGGTCATCGGCACCCGCGGGCCCAGCCCGATCGGCTTGCCGTCGTACCAGTCGTCGCCCCCGGGCGGTGGCACCGGCGAGGGCACGTGGTCGAAATAGCCGTCGTTCTCGTCGAAGTTGATGAAAATCGCTGTGCGGGACCAGGTGTCGAGGTCGGCGGCGACGAGGTCGAGCAGCCGGTAGATCAGGTTCGCGCTGCCCAGCGGGGTCGACGAGGAGGGATGCTCGCTGTATTTCGCGGGCGGTACCAGCCAGCTGACCTTCGGCAGCGTCCGCTCCTCGATGTCGGTGGCCAGCCGCCGCAGCAGGCTGTCGGGTTCGCCGCGATACATCGCCCGGTCGAACAGGCGCCGCTCCGGAGCGCTCAGCCGATCCCGTGCCGCGTCCAGTTGCCCAAGTAGCCGACGCTGGTCGGGCGGTGGCTTCTGCTGTAGCGCCTCGTAGAACTTCTCCGTCGTCGGATAGTTGCCCTCGACCTGGGAGAGCAGCTTCTTCCCGATGCTCTTGAAGGTCGCGAAGTACTCGACGGGATTGTCGGTGAAGTTGTCCCACTCCTGATAGATCTGCCACGAGACCCCGGCGGCCTCCAGCCGTTCCGGGTAGGTGGTCCACTCGTAGCCGGGATGGGCGGCCTCGTAAGCGGCATTGTCGACGGCGCGTTCATCGGTGCCGGGTTCGTACCCCGTGGTGCCGGTGAAGAAGTAGTTGCGATTCGGATTGGTGCCGCCGAACAGGGAGCAGTGGTAGGCGTCGCAGATGGTGAACGTGTCGGCCAGCTCGTACTGCAGCGGCAGGTCGCGGCGTTCGTAGTAGGCCATGGTCGCCGCGGTCTTCGCCGGAATCCAGCCGTCCCACCAGCCCCGCGCCCACGCCGCTGTGCTGCCGTCCCACTCGTGGTCGAGGCTGTCGAGGTATTGGATATCGCTGTCGGGGCGGCCCGCCCGCGCCGCCGCCTGCCGCAGCGAGAACGGCAGGACCGAGCCGCCCGCCGCGTCGGGCAGTCCCGGCCGCGGCGACCCGCGCGCGTCCGACATCAGCGAGACTCCGGACGCCGGCTGCCGGAAGACCGAGGCGCCGTTGCGCAGGCGCAGCGGCGACGAATCGGAGAACCCGCGCACGCCCCGCAAGGTCCCGTAGTAGTGGTCGAACGAGCGATTTTCCTGCATCAGCAGGATCACGTGTTCGATGGCCCGCAGCCCGCCCGGCCGCATCGGGGCGGCCATCGCCCGGTGCACGGCGGGCGGCAGCAGGGACGCGGTGGCCGAACCGGCCGCCAGCCCGAGCAGATGCCGCCGGGAGAGGATGGCCATGAGCCCAGTAAACCAACCACACGTGGGTGCCGGGTTACCGCGACACGGTTGCCGGGTGAATTTCCAGCGAGCAAGGTGCCGGTCGTCCGCCGGTCCGGGCATGCGAAGATCTGTGCATGTCGAGTCCTGCAGCACCCGGTGAGCGCAAGCAGCGTGTCCTGTCCGGCATCCAGCCGACCAGCGATTCCTTCCACCTCGGCAACTACCTTGGCGCGCTGCAATATTGGGTGACTCTGCAGGACGACTACGACGCCCTCTACTTCATCCCGGACATGCACGCGATCACCGTGTCGCATGATCCCAAGCAGCTGCGCAACCGCACCAAGCGGGCCGCGGCGCAACTCCTCGCCCTGGGCATCGACCCGAAGCGGTCGACGCTGTTCGTCCAGAGCCAGGTGCCCGAGCACGCCGAGCTGACGTGGGTGCTGAGCTGCATCACCGGCTTCGGCGAGGCCAGCCGGATGACCCAGTTCAAGGACAAGTCGGCCCGGCAGGGCGCGGAGAACGCCACCGTCGGCCTGTTCACCTACCCGGTCCTGATGGCCGCCGACATCCTCCTGTACCGGGCGCATCAGGTGCCGGTCGGCGAGGATCAGCGCCAGCACCTGGAGCTGACCCGCAATCTGGCCCAGCGGTTCAACACCCGATACAAGAAGACGTTCGTCGTCCCCGAGGCACACATCGTCTCCGGCACCGCGAAGATCTACGACCTGCAGGATCCGACGTCGAAGATGAGCAAGTCGGCCGCCACCGACACCGGGCTGCTCAACCTGCTCGACGACCCGAAGGTCTCGGCGAAGAAGATCCGCTCCGCGGTCACCGACACCGAACGCGAGATCCGCTACGACCCGGAGGCCAAGCCGGGGGTAAGCAATCTGTTGGTTATCCTGTCGTCGCTCACCGGCAGCCCCATCGTGACGTTGGAGAATGATTACTCCGGCAAGGGGTATGGCGATCTCAAGGGCGATGTGGCCGACGCACTGGTCGAATTTGTCACGCCGTTGCAGACGAAGGTGCAAGAGTATCTGGACGACCAGGGCGAACTCGATCGCATTCTCGGCGCCGGCGCCGAGCGCGCTCGGGAAATCGCCGGCAACACCCTGGCGCAGGTGTACGACCGGGTGGGGTTCCTGCCCCGCTGACGTCCACCTCGCGGGGCTGTGCACGACCGCCGACCGCCTTCGTGGTGACGCACGCTGCCCGATGCGCGGCCGGCCGACAGGTTTCGGGAGGACTGGT
The DNA here is from genome assembly GCF_029868745.1 of Nocardia wallacei. Taxonomy (GTDB): domain Bacteria; phylum Actinomycetota; class Actinomycetes; order Mycobacteriales; family Mycobacteriaceae; genus Nocardia; species Nocardia wallacei_B. The sequence continues at coordinate 8,123 of NZ_JARWOP010000189.1, forward strand.
GTTCGGCAAGGTCAAGGCACGGATCGAACGTGAGGTACAGGCACGGCCGTGGCTGGACCATGCCATTCGCGCCGGCGGGCGGTATCAGCGCCAGCGCGGCGACTACTACGCCGCCGGCATCACGTATTTCACTGTGCTGTCGCTGTTTCCGCTGTTGATGGTCGGTTTCGCGGTGGCCGGATTCGTGCTGTCGCGCAACGCGGACCTGCTGGCCGAGTTGCAGCAGAAGGTGGTCGAGAAGGTTCCGGGCTCCTTCGGCGGGCAGCTGACCGACCTGATCGACCAGGCCGTGCGGTCGCGCACCGGCGTCGGCGTGGTCGGCCTGGTCGGCGCCCTCTACGCCGGGCTCGGGTGGATGGCGAACCTGCGGGCCGCGCTCACCGAACAGTGGGAACAGAAGACGCCGGAGGGGAATTGGGTCGGCAGCAAGGTGTCCGACCTGCTCGCGCTGCTCGGTCTCGGTGCGGCGATGGTGGTGTCGCTGGGGTTGTCGGCGCTCGCGGGCAGCGGTCTCGGCCGCAGCGTGCTGAAATCGGTCCACCTCGACAACGCGCCCGGCGTCGGCGTGCTGCTCACCGTCGTCTCGCTGGTGCTGGCCGTGCTCGCGTCCTGGGCGGTCTTCGTCTGGATAATCGCCCGCCTCCCGCGCGAACCGGTGACCTTGGTGAGCGCGTTGAAGGCGGCCCTGCTCGCCGCCCTGGCCTTCGAGCTCTGGAAACAACTCGCCAGCATCTACCTCAAATCCGTCCTCAACAGCCCGGCCGGTGTCACCTTCGGCCCCATCATCGGCCTGATGGTCTTCGCCTACATCACCGCCCGCATAATCCTCTTCGCCACAGCCTGGGCGGCCACCGCCCGCGAAAACGAGCCCGAAGCCGAAATCCCCCCGCCGCCACCGGCAGTCATCGAGCCGAGGGTGAATGTGGGGATGACCGCGCGGACGGGGGCGGCGCTGTTCGGGGCGGGTGCCGTGGCGGGGGCGCTGGTGGGGCTGCGGCGGCGGAGGTAGGTTCCCGCGCCGGCCGCTACCCGGCCCTGTCCGATACTCCTTGCTGAGTCATGCGGGTGATCTCACGCAAGATGGCCTGCTGCGAGCAGGGTTCGACGTGGAAGTCGTTGTGCTGCTGGCGATATACGTAGCGGCCGTCGCCCTCGACATCTACCCAGCTCAAGTACTGCGGTGGGAAGGGGCGCGAATCCTGTAGGCCGCACCGGACTTCGATGTGGCCGGTGCCTGCGCGCGGCGAACGCAACAGGCGACGAATGCGGTCGGTGATGGTTTCCTTTGTGCCGGTCCAGGATTCGAGGTCGGTGCGGATGCGGTCGAAGCTCTCGACCAGGGCCGGGTGCTTACCGGGCGGGACGTCGCCGAGCACGGCCGCGAACACCTTCGGCACGATCGCGGGCGAACCGACCTCGATCATCACATTGCCGCCCACGTCGTCGGTGGGGCCCGGGCGTTGGACCAGGGTGACGCCGACAGTGGTGTCGATTGCGCCGTACGCGCGCACCGGACGCTTGCGTTTACCCGTAACGAGCAGGGACACAGCCGGATTCGACGCCACCCGCAGTACTGCGGAAAGGTCGGGATCGTGGCCGCGCGGCAGGCGTTGCCGCAACTCTTCTTTCAGCTTCGCGTATTCGCTCTGCCATTGCACCGACGATCTCAGCTTCAGCGGGAACGGGTACCGGTCTATGTCGGTCTCCGCCCAGACGTGCATGAATTCGTCGGGAGTGAACTCCCACTTCACCTTTTCTGGCCCCCGCCGTTGTCCGGTTGGGTCTGCGCCGCAGGGATATCCGCGCCGATGGCCTGCGGAACCGTCCGCTCGCGGATGCCCAGCAGTTCTTCCTCACGGTCCATGACGAGGTAATCCGGCGTCTTGCGTTCCTTCTCGTCGTCCTCGCCCTTGCGGCCCGGCGCGCCCCCGCCCATGCCGGGCATGCCGGGTACGGCCGTCCCGGCCTTACCGGCACCCAGCGCGGCCGCGGCGGCCGGGTTCCCGGCACCCGGCACGCCCGTGCCGCTGCGCCCGGCGCCACCTGCCGAGCCGCCGGGGCGCCCGCTGCCGCCGCTTCCGAATCCGCCCGACGACCCGGAGCCACCACCACGACCACCCGAACCGCTCCCGAAGCCCGCGGCGGTCGTCTGGTTGCCGTTCGGCGAGGTCGCACCCGCACCCTGCTGGTTCGAGTTCGCGGCCTGACTCCCTTGGCTGCCTGCGGCATTCGAAGAATCGCTCGCCGTCGCGGTGCCGGCCGGATCGGCCTGTGCCTGTTGCTCACCGGTGCCGGACTGCCCGTCGGCGCTCCCGGTCTTGCCATCGGTCCCGGCTGCACTCGGCCCCCCGGTGCCAGGCGTCCAGCCGTTGTTGGGCGGGCCGTTCCCATCGTCGCCGGGGGAGTCGACCGGGGCGAACGTCGGGACGCCCTGGCCTGCGGGGTGATAAGTGGGATCGTAATTGGTCTGCATCGCGAGGATGGCCTGCTGATAAAGCTCCTCTTCCCCGGTCCCGTTCGTCACCGCAGCGCCCGGCGACTGAGCCCCCACGGTCTCGAGTACGTCTGCGAGCGAACCGGTCGTCGAACCCGGGCTGGAGGCCGCGGGCGGCGGCACGGAGCGCTTCACGGCCTCGGCGCCGTACGCCGCGGTCTCGATCCGAAGACCAACGACTCGAATCACTTCCTGCACATCGGTCGCCTGATCGACGAACTTGCGGGCCGCGGTCAGCGCGGCGTCGCCGAACTGTCCCTGGATCCCGTCCGAGAGGGCCTTCTGTATGGACAGGTTGAGTCCGAAGATCGCCCCGCCCAGACCCGCGGAGATTTCACCCCACTTCTTGGCGGACGTGTGCATCGCGTCCGGCTGCATCTCCTGGACGCGGTTATAGATCTCCTGATGCGACAGGTCCTTTTGATTCCAATGCTCGACATCCGGGATGTAGTCGGGATCGGTGCTGTTGTAGGCCAGCTGGCCCTGCATGATTCGCGACCCGTCCTGGGTCTTCTCGGCTCGCTGAATGATCTGGTGGGTCGGCAGGTCAACGCCGACGAGAAAGCCCGCGACGGCCTGCTGTGGGTTGAGAGGCGTGGTCTCACCGGTCATCAGTTGTCCTTGCCGATCGTCGGCTCGATGGCGGTGGCGATGTCGAGGAGGCCGTCGCAGGGCGCCACGTCCTGAGCTACACCAGCAAGGGTCACTGTGGTACCGAGGTCGACGAACCCGACTTTAGTTCGCAGGTGGATGTCGCAGGCGCGGGCAAGGTTGGGATCGTGCACCCACATCGCTTCTCTACCGTTGACGGTGATGGGCTGACTCCAAGCGCTGTTCTTCTGTATGTCTTCGTCCCATGTTGCGTTGCCGGAGAGCACACTCAATCCGCGAGTCTTCGACTTGAAGTCACAATTCAGGAAAGTGACTTCGGCGACCTGGTCCCCGGAGCGCGCTCTGCTGACGGGATCGAAACCGGTGGCTGCGATTACGTCATCAGGTATCCAGGTGCAGGGGTCGAATGCGACTGTCGGACGTCCGTAATTCTTTTGCGGCGGGGGTTGCAACGACGGGGCCGTCAACGTCGGATGCGGCGGGCGGGGTTGCGAGCTCGCACCGGTTGCGGCGGTGGTGCTGGGAGCGCCTTGGGAGTCCGTGGAGTCGTTGGTGTCGGACGTACAACCGACGACCAAGGCAAGCGCAGCCGCTGACACTGCGGAGCACCCGATCCATCGCATGGGCGTCACTGCGAAAGGCCAGACGCTGTTTTGATCGCCAGTGTGTTCATGCCTTCTGCCTCCTCGATATGGCCGCCGGCCCGCAGATATGCGGCCGCCATCCTGATGGCTGCTTCCTGGATGCCTAGCAAAGCCTCGGCGAGCGCCGCGCCCTTACGTTCGAACCCGGCTTGCAATGCAAGGGATGAGGCGAAACTGCCGAACCCGCTGAGCCTTTGAAGCTGGTTCGAGTCCTTGACCATCTTGTCCACTGACTCTGCGAACCGCTGATAGATCTCCGCGCACTTGCGGGCTGCGTCGCGGTCCATCTGGAACGTGCCCGCAACCGCCTGCTGGTACAGCCCGATCGCTGTCGACTGTCCCACATCCATCGACAGGCCCTCCCTTCGTGCTCGACGGCTTACCTTACTGGACGCACTGTCGGGTGACTTGGTTCCCTCTGTTGCGGATTTCGGGTACGAGTGGGGCCGAGAATGCAATGCTTCCTGGGGTTATGCGGAGATTGAATGAGATTCCGCGGTGGCGGGGGCGTGGGGGTTTTCAGGGTGATGGGGTGGCGGGACGTGAACTCGAAGGGAGGCGGAGCATGTCCGAGACTGGATCGACTCTGGCGCGGCGGCAGCTGGGCAAGTACTTGCGGGAGGGTAGGGAAGAGTGCGGACTCACGCTGGAACAAGCCGGTGCGCTGATCGAACGTAGCGCCAGCACGTTGCAGCGGATCGAGAAGGGCGTGGTAGCGCATCTTCGCGAGGTGGACCTGGAGGCCCTTTGCAAACTCTACGGCTTCAGTGAAGAACGCACGGCTGCGATGAAAGTGCTTGCGGCGCAGGGCAACGAAGATAGTTGGTGGTGTGATTTCGGTGACCTGATGCCGCCGACATTCGACTTCTATGTGGGATTGGAGGCCGCGGCACGGCGCCTCGTAACCTACGAGCCCGAACTGGTGCCCGGACTGCTGCAGACACCGGGCTACGCGAGCACTTTGATTCGATCGGTCTATCCGGATGATGGTCCGGAAGAACATGCCCGGCGAGTGCAACTGCGCATGCGCCGACAGCTCCGGGTCACGCGGAAGCATCAGCCGGCGAGTCTGGACGTCATCCTGCGCGAGTCGGTCCTCGAGCCCATGGTCGGTGGACCGAAGATCATGGCAGCGCAGCTGAAGCACTTGGCAGATATCAGTACTCGGGCCAACATCACGCTGCATGTATTGCCGTTCAGCGCGGGTTTTCCACTCGGCGTCGCGATCGGGCCGTTCGTAGTTCTCGACTTCGGCTCGGACCGGAGCGGCCAGACGATCGAGCCGCCTGTTGTCTACGCCGAATCCTTCACGGGGGATCTCTATCTTGCAAAACCGAGCGCGGTCCAGCGCTACCATCAGGCGTACGAGAGCCTCAGACGGAGTGCGATGGATGCCCCGGCCAGCCGGGCTTTGCTGAGGCGAATGGCAAAGGAGTACGCGTCCTGATGGTCGATCTATCGAGTGCGAAGTGGTTCAAGAGCAGCCGCAGTGGCGGTGATAAGAACTGCGTGGAAGTCGCTTTCCTCCCGAACGACCTTGTCGGCGTGCGGGATTCGAAGGCCCGCTCCGGTCCCGCGCTGGTGTTCAGCGGTCCTGAGTGGTCGGCGTTCACTGCGGCGGCGCAGCGCGGGGACTTCAACCGCTGAGGCGCTCGCGGTCTCGGCGGGTGAGTCTTCGGCGAAGCGCATTGGATCTTGTCGCCGGTCGAGCCTTACTCCGGCAGGTAGTAGAGGAGTACGAAGCCTGATGATCGATCTATCGCGTGTGAAGTGGTTCAAGAGCAGTTACAGCGGTGGCGACAAAGAGTGCGTCGAGGTTGCCTTCCTCTCGAACGACCTTGTCGCCATTCAAGATTCAAAGGCTCACCCCGCCCCCGCCTTGGTGTTCACAACCACCGAGTGGTCGGCGTTCACCTCGGCGGCGCAGCGGGGAGTCTTCGACCGCTGAGGTCTCGGGTCTCGGTAGGTCGAGTTGCCGGGTGTCCCGTGCTGCACAAGTTCATGCCGCGAGGGTTGCGGAGTGGTCGTGTCGGTGGCGTTCTCTCCGCTGACGTGCATGACACGGGTCGGCAGCGATGAGGGGGTGAATTCTCGCCCCCGTTCGGCGGCACGCTGCGCGTGGTGCGGCTACGCGACGGTAGGCCCTCGTCGGTGGGAAGGGCGTGAGAGGGTGCGCAGGCTCGATGGCGAGGTCGCCTTCCTCCCGATCCGCGGCGCGGAGTCTTCGACCGCTGAGGCGCTCGCTAACTCGGTCGGTTCAGTTGCCGGACTCCACGTTCTGTAACTTGCTGCACAGCCATCGGGCATCGACCTTTTCCATGGTGAGGTTGAAGGTCATCTGCTTGGCGCTGTTGGCTTGGCCGTTGTTGTCATTGCTGAACCGGCCGTTCATGACCGCGGAGACCTCGGCGCTGTTCTTCTCCGAAGACTTGGCCGAGCATTGGGGGTCGGTGGCTTTGGAATGTGCGTGCGAGTCGGTCATGGTCTTGCTGAGGGTTGGCCAGGACGATTCGAACTGGGTTTTCCAGTCACCGGTCGCGCCGTCGATGGCCGACGTTCGGTACGGCTCGAGGTCGGTGTAGTCGTAGTTGAACATCGTTTGTATGTAGGCGCATGCCGCGTCACTCGCCGCATCGCGAGCCTGATTCAGCGCGACCTGTTCGTGGTCCCGGCTCCAATTGTTGTACAGCACAACGATTGCCGTTGTCGCGCCGGCGATCAGAAGACCGGCGGCCGCACCGGCCGCGATCTTGGCGGTCGTGCGGGACGGCGGGCGTTTCGCGGGCGGGGGCGGTAGGGGCGTAGGTGCCGGGCTCGTCAGTGCCTGTTGCGCAGCATGGGCAAGTTCGCCGCAGCTCCAGAATCGTTCATCTCGGTTCTTAGCGAGCGCGCGAGCGATCACGGCATCGAAGGGTGGTGGCAGCCAAGGGTTTTGCTGGCTGGGCCGTGGAATGGGCAGGTTCAAATGACCGTGAATCAGCTGACCCGTGTTGGTGCCGGGATATGGAATCACCCCGGTGACCATGTGATAAAGCGTGCAGCCCAGCGCGTAGACGTCGGCTCGATGATCGACATGGGAATGGCCGTCGAACTGCTCCGGTGCGGCGTATTGAAAGCTGGCATACAGCTCGCCGGTCCGGGTGAGGTTGTTGGATCTGTCGAGAGCCTTCGCGATACCGAAGTCGGCCAGCAGCACCTGTTCGAGCTTGTTATTGGCCAGCAAGATGTTGGCGGGCTTCACATCTCGATGCAGGATTCCCGAGTCATGGGCGGCATCAAGAGCTTTGGCCGTCTCGCCCACGATGCGGACCGCCGACTCCGGGCGGATCGGGCCATTGCGCAACAAGGCACCCACGTCGGTGCCTTCGATGTACTGCATGGCCATCCACAGCCGATTTCCCTCTCGGCCACGGGAATAGACGGTGACTATGTTCGGGTGCGACAGCCGAGCGGCGGTGTCGGCCTCGCGTAGGAACCGCGCCTGTGCGTCCGGGTCACCGGCGACGCTGGGACCGAGAACTTTCAGCGCGACATAGCGCGGCAGGTCACGATCGTGTGCGAGATAGACCTCTCCCATACCGCCCGAGCCGAGTCGGCGCTCGATGCGAAATCCGGCGAAAACCTCACCGTCTCTCAGTGATTGACCCACGTAAGGGTACCTCCCGCCCTGACTCCCTGGCAGACACCCTACTGTATGGTCGGTTGGCCGGTCAGCGGGCATGGTCGGCCTATGGCCGGAGCGAAGTCCGGGTCTGGATCGCAGTAGGGGGTCGGGTGCTCGACGCAGGGGACGTGTGCGCGGGATACGTCATCGAGCGTGTTCTCGGCCGAGGAGGCATGGGTTCGGTCTATCTTGCGCGGCATCCTCGGCTGCGCCGCCTCGTCGCGCTGAAACTACTGAACAGTGACCTTTTCGCGAATCACGAGATGCGAACTCGATTCGAGCGTGAGGCCGATCTGGTGGCTCGATTGGATCACCCGGGGATTGTCGCGGTGTACGACCGCGGCGTCGAGGGCGACCAGCCATGGATAGCGATGCAGTACGTCGACGGCGTCGATGCCGGGACGATCGATCCGGCCGTACTGCCGCCGGATCATGCCGTGCAGATAATCGGTCGAACCGGGGAAGCTCTGGACTATGCCCATGGTGTGGGCGTCCTGCACCGGGATGTGAAGCCCGCGAACATCCTGATCCCACGCGCCAACGGTGTCGGCGGACGCACCTTTCTCGCCGATTTCGGGATCGCCCGGCTCCGCGGCGAGACCGGCTATCTGACGCAGGCCGGCGCGATCAACGCGACGTTGTCCTATGCCTCGCCCGAACAGCTGACCGGAGCAGCTCTGGATCATCGAGCGGACCAGTATTCTCTGGCGTGCACATTGTTCTGGTTGCTGTCCGGCCGCGCACCATTTCAGTCGGAGAATTCCGCCGCGGTGATCAAAGGGCATCTACAAGAGGCTCCGCCGGAGTTGAGCGCGGTGCGGCCGGGGCTTCCCGCTGCCCTGGATATCGTGTTCGCTCGAGGGCTCGCGAAACGGCCGGCGGATCGTTTCGCATCCTGCACGGAATTCTCCACGGCGGCATGGCACGCGCTGACCAGAGGTGTCGCGCCGTCCGGCTACGTGCCGGTCGTCCCGGCCCCCGCCCCGATGCCGACGCCCGAGCCCGTACGGGTGCAGCACGCGCCGCCGCCGATTTCCGAGGCGCCGAAACGACCTTTCTCCCGGTCATCCGTTCTGGTGGGAGCGGGTATCGCGCTGGTCGTCGTGCTCGGTGTCGGTATCGGCATCGTGGTTGGAACGCAGACGAGCACGTCACCGGCTGCCGCGCCGAAAACTACCTCGGCCGGGCCGACTGCCGATCCGCAAAAGGCGAAGGACGAAGCGGAGCTTATTGCGGCCGTCAAGGCGATCAGTGCCGCGTTTCCGAAGATGGTTCCTCCCGATATTACCGGTCCCAACGGGAGCAAGCCCATCGGCTATGGGGGACGCGAGTGTAGTTTCATCGGCAAGTATTGGCGCCCTTATGTGGCACCCGGCGAGGTGGATTACGGAAATTGGGTCGGGGGTTGGCGCTGCATTGGGAAGGGAGACGCGGGATTCACGATACTTTCGTACCGGTCTCCGGACGATGTACAAAGTGCGGTCGGCGCTCTGGGCGCCGATCGTTCGGTCGATGCCAAAGATGGCCGTTCCTATACGAACTACAAGCTTTTCAACAAGGACCGCAACGGTAACGAGTCGGCGGTCATGATCACCACCTTCCCGGACGACCCGGAACGGGCCGCGTACTTGATGTACCTGACTCCGGCCTGGATGGGCCGGGCCCAAATGGACAAACTCGTCAACTGGTGGAACGAATGCGACGCCTTCTGAGCGCGGCACCACCAACTTACGTAACAGCCACGCCGTGCAGCAGCACATCGACCAACCCGTCGAATACCGGTGCGGACCGGTGGGGATCGTAGGACGCGGACAGGGTGTGCAGGAGGAGGCTGCCGATCATGGCGTTCGCGACGGCCTCGACATCGACGCCGTCGCGGATTTCGCCGCGTTCGGCGGCCTGCCGCAGCCGGGAGATCAATCCCTCGCGCTGGGGAGCGTTGAGTTGCTGGTAGAGGGCGTCGCTGTCGGACGGGCTGGCCGCCGCCGCGGCGACGATGGCTCGAATCAGTGCGGCGGACGACGGGTCGGCGACGAATTCCGCGTGCTCGGCGAACCACGCGGACAGGTCCGCGCGCAGATCACCGGTGTCGGCGACGCGGAAGGAACTTCGGCGCCCGTACGCGTCGAGTACCGCCTCGGCCACCAGCGGCGCCTTGGACGGCCATCGCCGGTAGAGGGTCTTCTTGCCCACTTCGGCGCGAGCCGCCACGGCTTCCATCGACAACGCCGTATAGCTGCCCGAGGCCAGCAGTTCACGGGTCGCGGCGAGGATGCGGTCGTGCAACCGCGCGTCGCGTGGTCTGCCGCCGCGCTCATCAGACATGCCTGGAAGCGTATCCATCGTCTGCGTGGTGACCGACGGTAGTGCGCGAAAGCGGTTGTGTGTCGCGGGTATTCGCGCGATTCGCCCCGAACCGTCCGCTAGTGCGGGTAGCCTCCATGAGATACGACACGGGTCGTATACTAACCACATTCGATGGAGAGGTCGGGCAAGTGGACCGTGCCGAGTTGACCGTGCCGCAGGACTGGGACGACATCACGCCGGAATGGATGACCGCCGCACTCGGTGGCCGCCATCCCGATGCCGAGATCGGCGAAGTGCGCGTGCGGCTACGTGACGACGGGACGAACCGCCGCGCGCGCCTGGCTCTGACGTACGCGAAGGGGACCGGGCCCGCGACGGTCTTCGTCAAGGCGACCGATCCCGCCCACACTCCGTTGCACAAGCTGACCAGCGGACTGTTCCACGAGCCACGCCTGTTCGATGCCGGTGTGCCGCTGCCGGTCGACCATCCCACGGTGTACGCCGCACCCATCGACACGGCGGCCGACCGGTTCTGCCTGGTGATGGAGGACCTGCCCGCCCGCGGCGCGACGATGCTCGATGCGACTACACCGCTGTCGGAGGAACAGGCCGCGGCGGGAGTCCGCGCGCTCGCGCGGCTGCACAGCGCCTACTGGGGTGACCGCGTGCGGGATCCGAAACTGCACTGGCTCGAACCCTTCCGGCCGTGGGGTGACGTCATGCGCGCCGCACCGATCGAGAAGACATTCGAACGACTCGGCGCCGACGCGCCGCCGGAGGTGACGGCCCTGACCGTCGACTCCCTGATCGATGACGTCTGGGAGCCCTATATCCACACCCTCACCACCACCGCGCCCACACTGCTGCACGGTGACCCGCACATCGGCAATACCTACCTGCTCCCCGACGGCGAGATCGGTTTCCTCGACTGGCAAGTCGTCCGTCGCGGCAACTGGTCGCTCGATGTCGGCTACTTCCTGCAGGGCGCGCTGACCGTCTCCGACCGCCGCCGCAGCGAGCGGGCTCTGCTTACCGAATACCGCGACACGCTGGCCCTGCCCGCCGACGAGAAACCGACCGCGGAGGAGATCTGGTTGCGCTACAGCGCGTCGGTGGCCCACGGCCTGACCCTATGGTTGGCCACCGCCAGCGCCGGCGAACTCTGGCAGCGCCCCGACATCGCTCTCGCTCTCGCACAGCGGTATTCGACCGCCTACGCCGACCTGGATACGCCGGCCGCGCTCCGTCGCATCAGCACCTGACCATCAGCCGTACACCCGCGATAGTCGGAGATTCTCGGAGCCGTGTCGATCTGCCTATGCGTGAGAAGGGCTTTCGGGCTGTCTATTGTCGCGGGCATCGACCAATGCCCGGATATCGATCCTCGTCATGGCGTGTACCGCCGTGAGAATGCGTTGCGCGGCTTCGGGTTCCGCCTCGGCCAGTAGTTCACCGAGGATATTCGGGACGATCTGCCAGGTAACCCCGAATCGGTCGGTCAGCGAGCCACCCGGGCCTTCCTGCCCGCCCTCGGTGAGGGCCGCCCACGCGGTGTCGACTTCCTCCTGGGTGTCACATTCCAGATACAGCGAGATCGCACCGGAGAAGGCGAACTGCGGTCCGCCGTTGTAAGCGATGTAGCGTTGTCCGGCCAGCTCGAAAACGACGGTGGTGACGCGGCCGTCCGCGTCGCGTTGCCGGTCGAGTATCGCGGAATCCGCGAAAAGGCCGGTGTAGTGGTCGGCGGCTTCCTCGGCGTGGCCGTCGAACCACAGGAATGTGCTCGCTCGCATGGTTTTTCCTCTGTGGTATTCATCGAGCTGGACCGTGTCGGCCACCTTCTCCATGCCGCGTCGGACAAGGCGTTTCGGCAGGAACCGCAGCATTCGGATCGCCTGGTTGCGCAGCCGCAGCTGCCGGTGTGATTCGGGCATGAGACCGCCGTCGCCGGCACGGCGGGCGAATTCCTGGGCTCGATGCACGAACAGCCGCATCTTCTGCTCGTACGCGGGGTAGGCGCGGGTGTGGTCGCCGCCGGCGGTGGCGAGTTCGCCTGCCAGGATGTAGGCGCCGACGAGTGCGAGGCTGGTGCCGATACCGGACATCGGTGACGCGCAGTAACCGGCGTCTCCGAGCAGTACTGTCCGGTCGCGCGACCAGACGTCCATGTCGACCTGCACCGTTCTGTCGAAATAGAAATCGGGCGCATCCCGGATGGCCGCGAGCATTTCGGGGACCAGCCACCCGTCGTCCTCGAAGGCGTCGATCACGATGCGTCGCTGCGCGTCGGTATCGCTCCGAACGTCCGGCAGCGGCGCCGAGCGCAGGAAGAACCCGGTCAGTGCGGTGCCCGGCTCGAGTTGCGGATAGAAGGCCGCGGTGCGGCCGGGCCGTCCGCCGCCCGCGGGCACGGTGTACATCAATCGCCAGCCGTCGTATTCCATCTCTGTCGGCGCGGTGAACAGCGACATATAGGAGCCGAGATCGCGGAGGTAGCGTTCCTCCGGCCCGAATATCAACTGCCGCACAGCGGATCGCACACCGTCGGCGCCGACCAGCAGGTCGAACTCCCTGGATGCACCCTGTTCGAATCGGACGCGGACACCGTCGCCGTCCTGTTCGACGGCGGTGATCGCATCGCCGAAGACGTATTCGACCGCGTCGCTGGTGGTGTCGTAGAGAATCCGCGCCAAATCGGTTCGCCGGATGGACAATTCGGCGACCGGGCCGCCCGAATGCCCGAACACGTCGGTACCCATCGTCGCGACCCGTTTGCCCGCGCTGTCGACGAATGCCATACCGCGTGCCCCGGTGCCCGCTGCCCGAACCCGCGCGACGATATCCATCCGCGCGGCCACCTCCCGGGCCGTACCGCGAATATCGACCGCGTGACCACCACTGCGAGGTCCTGGGGCGCGTTCCACCACGGTCGGCCGGAAGCCGTATTCGTGCAGCCAGTACGCGAGGGCCGGTCCGGCGATTCCGGCGCCGGAAATGAGGATGCTCTGGTTTTTCATCGGTTACTCCTGTGCAGGGACCGCACTAGGGGCGTGCGTACGATGTATTGGTCTCGGTGCTCAGCGTAGGCGAAATGCCGTGATAAACACCAGTTGTGGAGCCGAATAGTGCACTAGGGCGCTGGGAAATGAACTAGTGCACTCGGCGTTGGGGAATATCGCTATGCCTGCGCTACCAAGACGGCGAATCCGTCCAGATGGCGCGCGAGCCCGTATTCGAACAGTTCGTCCAGATCCACGGCAATGTCGCCGGGCGCCTCCGCCAGCAGGGGAAATCGGCCGCTGTCGAGAAGATCACGGGCCCGTGCCAGCTGCGCTACCTGCCACCCGTCGTGGGAGACGCCGGTGTTCTGTTCCGTTTCGATTTCCTCGGCCACCGACAGCGCCAAGGTGAGGACCAACGCGTGCAGGGTGAGCGCTTCGCGCATTCGGATCGCCATGGGCAACCCCAGCCCCTCGAGCGCGCCGAGCACCCACTCCGTCTGCGCCATCATGTTCGGCGCCAACAGGGGCCGGGTGAACGAGACGATTCGGGGCAGCCAGAGGTGCCGCCGACACAGCTGCCAGTGCTGCCGGGCGCTGAATTCGAGCTCCGCGCGCCAGCCGCGCGTACCCGGTGCGGGAAGGTCGAGTTCACCGAAGGCCTCGTCGGCCATCCGGGTGAGCAGTTCGTCCTTGTTCGCCACATGCCGATACAGCGACATCGGCCCCGTGCCCAGTGCGATCGCCAGGCGGCGCATCGACACCGCGTCGAGCCCCTCGCCATCCGCTATCTCGATGGCCTTGCGCAGCACCTGTTTTCGTTGCAGAGCGCGCTCCGGAGCAGCGGGTTGGCGGGACTCGGGCGAGGGCCTCGGCTGCTTCCGGTGGCCGGGCGAGCTGACCACGGTCCACGACCCGACCTTCGTCTCGACCAGGCCTTCGTCGCGCAGGGTCGCCGTCACCTTGGTCGCCGTCGCTACCGCGACACCCCAGCGTTGAACGATCTGCCGGATGGAGGGGACCCGGTCGCCGGGGCGCAACGCACCACTGGTGATCCGCTCCCGGATCTCCGCGGCGATCACCAGGTACGGCGAGTCCGGGCGTTCCGACGACGACATATAACTCCGATCCGCCGAACTAGGGCGTGCACATCCGGCAGTGGTGCCGTGCTCGAGTCTCCGCCGCTGCCGGAACATCAACTTACGTCCGTCGCCGCACTCGGAAAATATTTTCGGTGCCGTGTCGATCCGCTACTTCCCTGTTCGACCTATGCGTGAAAGGGTCCGACGGGGGCCCACAGCCGAGGAGAGAAAACCATGAAGTACATGCTGATCATGCGCGCTACCGACGAGGGCATGGCGAAGATGGCCGACGTCGACTTCGCCGAGATGCTCGACACTATGGGCCGGTTCAACGACGAGCTGATCCGGGCCGGGGTGCTGCTCGCCGCGGAGGGGCTCGAGGATCCGGCGGAGGGCGTGGTCGTCGACTACTCGTCGGAGACTCCGGTGGTCACCGACGGTCCGTACGGCGAGACGAAAGAGCTGTTCGGCGGCTATTACATCCTGAACGTGGCGTCGAAGGAAGAGGCCATCGAGTGGGCGAAGCGGCTGCCGATGGCCGGGCCCGGGTTCAAGACCGAGATTCGCCGGGTGCCCACGATCGATGAGTTCCCGCAGGACAATCAGTGGGTCCAGAAGGAGCGGGCGTGGCGCGAGGCGACCGGTCAGCTCTGATCGACCGATAAGCCGAACAATGGTCGACCCCGCGAGCCGCGCGACCGTCGCCGCGGTGTGGCGCATCGAGTCCGCCCGGATCGTCGGTGCGCTCGCGCGCTACACCGGCGATTTCGCCCTGGCCGAGGACCTCGCCCAGGAGGCGCTGGCCGAGGCCCTGGTGACCTGGTCACGCGACGGTGTGCCGCGCAACCCCGCGGGCTGGTTGCTCACCGTGGGCCGGCGTCGCGCGATCGACGGCTTCCGCCGCCGCGCGGCCCTCGACGACAGGCATGCCGCTCTCGCCCGCGACCTGGGCGAGGGCGGCATCGCCGCCGGCAGCCCGCCGGTCCGCCCGGACGAGGAGGACGTGTTGTGGGATCCGGATCAGATCGATGACGACGTCCTGGCCCTGATGTTCACCGCCTGCCACCCGGTGCTGTCCCGGGAGGCGCGGGTCGCGCTCACGCTGCGCGTGGTCGGCGGCTTGACCAGTGACGAGATCGCCAAGGCGTTCCTGGTCCCGACCGCGACCGTACAGGCCCGCATTACCCGGGCGAAGAAGACGCTCGCCGCGGCCCGGGTGCCGTTTCGGGTGCCGTCGCCGGAGGAACGGGCCGAGCGGCTCGGGTCGGTGCTGAGCGTGCTGTACGTGATCTTCACGGAGGGTTCGTCGGCCAGCTCCGGCGCCGACGTGATCCGGCTCGACCTGGCGGGAGAGGCACAGCGCCTCACCCGCGTGCTGGCTCACCTGATACCGCAGGAGCCGGAGGTGCACGGCCTGCTGGCGCTGCTCGAACTGACCGCGGCGCGTTTCCCCGCCCGCACCGGTCCCGACGGCGAGCCGATTCTGCTGGAGCATCAGGACCGCCGCCGCTGGGATCGCGCGGCCATCCGGCGCGGTCGAGCGGCCCTGGAACGCGCGGAGCAGGTCGGCCGCGGACTGGGCGCCTACGGTCTGCAGGCGGCGATCGCCGAATGCCACGCCACGGCGGCCTCGGTCGAAGTCACCGACTGGCCGCGCATCGTGCTGCTGTACGAGGCGCTCGGCCGCTTGGCGCCCTCCCCGGTGGTCGACCTCAACCGCGCGGTGGCAGTAGCCATGGCCCACGGGCCGACCGCCGCCCTACCCATAGTCGATGATCTGATCGACACCAACGCACTGCCGAACTCGCACCTATTGCCAAGTGTCCGTGGCGAATTGCTCGCACGCCTGGGTCGTACCGCCGACGCCCGCATCGAACTCGAGCGAGCAGCGAAGCTCTGCGGCAACGAGCGCGAGCGAAAGGTGTACGAGCGCAAGCTCGCTCAACTGGACTGAGGCGGTCCGATCGATCGCACACCCATACACGGCAACGCCGCCGGGGCCCCGGCCCGGTTGGGGGCACGCGGGGGGGCCCCGCCGGGGGGGGTGGGGCCCCCTGCGGGGCACGTGTGGGGGCCCCCGGGGGCAACCCCGGCGTCCCCCGGGGGGGGTCCCGGGGCGGCCGGCCCGATCGACATGGCCGCCGGAATCGTTGCGCCCGCCGAGATCTCGGAGTGGCGTACCGGGTTCGCCATCGTCGAACAGGTGCGCAAGCTG
>NZ_JARWOP010000190.1 GCF_029868745.1 Nocardia wallacei
GAACTGACGATCCCCACTCCCACGGATCCGGTTGCCCCCGGCCCCGGTTTGCCCCCCCCCCCCCCCCCCCCCCCCCCCCCCCCCCCCCCCCCCCCCCCCCCCCCCCCCCCCCCCCCCCCCCCCCCCCCGCCCCCCCCCCCCCCCCCCCCCCCCCCCCCCCCCCCGATCCGCGTCAGCGGGCGCGGGCGAGCCGACCGCGATCGGCCAGGCGCAATTCCAGTGTCACCGGGACGATTTCGGCCTCGAGCGCCTCGCGCAGCCGGGCCACCGCATGGCCGAGAATGTGTTTGCGCAGCGCCGCCAGGTCGGTGTCCGGTTCGGCGGTCACGACCAGGTGCAGTTCCGGCGCGGCGGCGGGTCCGGACAGTCGCGCGGCGGCCGAGCGGACCTGCGGATAGGACTCGACATCGGCGACCACCGGCGCGGCCGCGACGCCGGAATCGAGCACCGTGGTTCCCGCGGCATCGGTGGCGCCGATCCGCCACATCGTCCGCCGCGGCAGCCGGGCGGCCTGCGCCGCCAGCCACCGCAGCGCGGCCAGGCCGATCAGCACCGCGCCCACCGCGACCGCGATCAGCACCCAGCGCGGCGGCGCGGCGGTGCCGGGGACGAGGGTGGTATCCGGGTCCGCCCAGCTCAGTCGGCCGGTCCAGGCGACGATGGCGTAGGCGCCGGCGGCGACCAGCGCCAGGCCGATCAGTGCCAGCAGCGTCCGATTCAGCCGGGCGGGGCGGTTGACCGTACTCATCAGGCTTCTCCTGTCCGTACCGTGCGCACCCGGGTACGCACCGTATGCGGCGTGCGGGGACCCACCAGCGCCAGGCGTTCATCGATCGCCGCGCGCACCGCGGAGCCGACCTCCGATTCGGGCCGACGGGTGCGCGCCTTCACCCGGATCTTCTTGCGTCCCAGCCGAACCCGTGACGATTCCAGACCGTCGACCGAGTCGGTCGCGTCCCGGACGGCGGCGCGCAGGCTGCGCCGGGTGATCCCCGCGTCCACACCCTCCGTCGATTCCAGCGGCAGCACGACCGGCCGTCCCGGCCACAGCGCCACCGCGAGCAGCAACAATCCGAGCACCGCGATGGTGATGCCGCCGCCGAGCACCCAGGCGCTGCCCCACGTGGTGTCGTGCAGGCGCGTCGCCACGCTGTCGTAGGAGACGAGTTCCTTTGTGTCGCTGAGCTTCTGTATCGCCGACACGGCGACCAGCACGCACACCGCGACCAGTGCCAGCGCCACCACGACGGCCGGGATCACCCGGCGCGGCCGGCGCCTCATCGGACCCGCCCCGGTTCGGCGTCGGTCGGCAGCGCCGACACCTCGATGTCCACTCGCGGCACCGCCAGTCCCGACAGTTCGCGGGTGCGTTCGATCAGGTGGGCCCGGCAGGCGTCGGTGATCCGGGCGACGGGCAGCGGGTAACGGATCGGCAGCCGCACGCGCAGGACCGTCGCGTCCCCGACGACACGCGCGGTCACCTGCACGTCCGGCTCCACCCCGGCCACCTCGCGGGCGGCGCGGGCCGCGATCCGCCGCACCGCCCGCTCCCCCACCACGGTGACGCCGCGCGTTTCCATCTCGCGCGGCGGCGCGCCGGGGGATGCCGTGGCGGCGGTCATCGGCGGCTCCGATCCTGCGCCGATCGCACCAGCCCGGCCAGATCGACGTCGCCGTCGAGCCAGCGCCCGATCAGCAGGCCCAGCCCGCCGAACACCAGCACGACGAAGAACGCGCCGAAACCGCCGAAGGCCGCGGCGAACCCGAGAGCCAGGCCGCACATCAGGCAGATCGTGGTGGCGCTCATGTCACTGCACCCGATCCCGGCTCGGCGGTTGCTGCTGCTGATCGGCATCGTCGTCGCCCTCGATGTAGACGTCGTTGACATTGAGGTTGACCTCGACGACCTCGAGGCCGGTCATCTGTTCGATGGCCGTGATGACATTGCGCCGGACCACCCGCGCCAATTCGGCGATGGCGACGCCGTATTCGACGACCAGATCCAAATCGACGGCGGCCTGCCGCTCCCCGACCTCGACCGAAACACCCTGTCCCACACTGGCGGACGCGCCCGGGATGCGATCGCGCAGCGCGCCGAACGCGCGGGCCGCGCCGCCGCCCAGTTCGTGCACGCCGCGGACCTCGCGGGCGGCCAGCCCGGCGATCTTCTGCACGACGGTGTCGGCGATGGTGGTGGTGCCCTGATCGGTCACCAGCGCGTCCGGGCGGCCGGTGGCGTTGCGGTCGGCCTTGGCGGGCGCATTCGAGTTGTCGGACTTGGCATTTCCGGGGTTACCGGCCGGCTTGTCGGTTGCCGTGCTCGTCATGATTCCTCCGATTCCCTTGCGTTACAGCGGATAACGACCTTTCATCGGTAAGACACGAGGCCGCGCAGTTCGTCACGGCCGCTGTGTGTGAGCTAGGTAACCGCGATGTCGCCGACCGCCTCGGCGGTCAGGTCCGCGACTACCACGCGCAGTCTCGCCCGCGCCCACTCGGTGTTCTCGAGCAGCGGCCGGATCGCGGCGGCGACCTTGTCGACCAGCGGCGGCAGCGGCAGTGCGGTGGCCACGACGCGGACCTCCACCACCGCCGAGCCGAGATCGACCGCGTATCGGTTGCCCGCGAGCGGGAGCCAGGTCGCGTTCTGCGGCACCGGCGGGGTCGCGGGTCGCAGTCCGTCCACCGTGTCGATCGCGCCGACGATGTCATCGATCAGCTCTCCCTCCGCCGTCACGAGCGCCCCGGTTCGATGTCGAGAACACAGACCGAGACCTCGTCCACGGGGACGCCGGTCTGCTCGTTCACCACACGGGCGATCTCGCGCTGCACGGTTCTGGCGACCTCGCCGACGTGGCCGCCGGCCGCGATCGTGAGATCCACGTGGATCTTCAGCCACTCACCCGCGCGGCGGACCCGCACGCCACCCGAGGACGCCGATTCCTGCCGGGTCAGCAGTTGCAGACCCGAGCGCGCCAGCTGCCCGACCAGGCCGAGCACGCCGGGTTCGAGCCGCAGCACGCCGGGCACGGAGGCCGCGGCGCGGGCGGCGACCCCGGCGATCACCGCGTCGGCGACGACCGTTTCGGTGGCCGTGGTACTCACCGGTCCTCCATAAGGTTGTAGGTGTCCAGGGCAAGGTGCTCTGGATGCCCAGGGCGGCGGGGTGTGGCTGATCGGTTCTTGCCGTTGGGTGGTTTGCGAGGAGTGGCCGCCCCGTCGTTCTGGACGCCTCGGCCGCTGATTGAAA
>NZ_JARWOP010000191.1 GCF_029868745.1 Nocardia wallacei
GAGTGGACAACGGAAACTTAAAACAAAACCCCATGCCCTTCAATAAGTTTTTGCCCAAAAACAATTTAAACAATAAAATTGCCGTTCAAAACAACCCCCTTCCCCCCCCCCCCCCCCGCCACCCATCGGCTACCGGGCGCGGATGGGGACGTCTTCGGCTCGGCCCGAACGGGTTTCGACGGTCACGCCGATCGTCGCGGGGGTCGCGGACGGAACATACGGCGTGAGCCGCTCCAGGGAGCCCCAGTCGCGGTCCCAGTCGTCGTTCAGATAGCCGGGCACGGTCTGGGCCTCGGCCAGCAGGCCGGTCCAGCCGAGCGGGCCGCCGCCGATGTCGTCCTGCCACGCGTTGGAGGCGTCGGAGCCGACCCGGTCGGGCAGGATGCGCCAGCGCGGCGCCTCGGCGACGCCGTCCTTGTGATCGAACGGGCGCTGGCAGGGGAAGGCGAGCCCGACGTGCCAGTCCTCCAGCACCGGGTCCTCGCGGCCGACCACGGTGTCCAGCGTGGCCAGCTTCGGCAGCCGGGGCGGGGTGACGGCGAGCCACTGCCGCGGGGTGAGGTCGTTGGCGACCGCGACGAGGCGCACCGCGTTGGTGCCGTCGGGAATCCGGTCCAGCGGCACGCGCATGTTGCGCCACGAGGGCGCGCCGCCGATATCGAGCGGCTGGAACGAGCCGAGCGGCTGTTCGGAACCGTCGTCGGCGCGGTGCGCGAACTCCACGCGCAGATCCTGCCCGTAGGTGACCACGCCGTCCTTGTTCACCGATTTGATCCGCCCGGCCGCGCTCACCGTCAGTAGGTGGTAAGCGGGATCGTCGCGGGCGGCGTCGAGGTCGAGCCGGTACCACTGCGAGGTCAGGTGGGCCTGCTGCTTGTCGCCGGTGGTGTAGTTGCCCAATACCGGGGTGCGAGCGGGGTCGAGGCCGAACGGCAGCTTCACCGTGCTGCCGTTGATGCCCGCCCGGTCGGTGCTGCCGCCGCCGGTGCCCGATCCGGTGGTGTTGGTGGTTTTGTTCTCGGACTTGGTGTCGACCGAGTTGGCGCCGCCGCTGACGGTCTCCTCGGCGTCGGCGGTCAGGTCGCGCGCCACGCCGTCGGGGGTGAAGCCGACGTTCTCCGCGGCCAGGCCGTCCGCCGCCGCGCCGGTGTAGGGCTGCAGCAGCGAGTCCGCGGTGTTCGTCTCGACCAGCACGTCGTCGGCGAGCGAGCACGAATCGCCGCCCAGCGCACGCAGATTCGCCTTGGTGATCGAGTAGGCCGGGTACTGCGTGACGGCCGCCTTGCCGAGCGAGGCCACCTCGAACAGCACCATGGCCGCGGCGGCGATGGTCAGCGGCTGCACGGCGAACTTGTCGAACCGCTTGCGCCCGCCCGCCTTTCGGTACGGCTCGCGGTAGTACTGCCACGCGGCCAGCAGCAGGCACAGCACCGCGAGGCCGAGGAACATCGTCGAGAAGCCCTTGCCCGCCAGCAGCGGCGCCTTGTCCCACCACGGGATTCCGTAGCTGGACACGTACCACCAGCCGTTCGAACCGGTGAAAGTGATTGCGAGCAGGAAGAATACGGCCGCGGCGAACAGCGAGCGGTTATACGCCGCGCGAATCCCGTTGACGCCCACCGCGACCGCCGTGAGCGCGGCGAGCGAACCGGCCAGACCGGCGTAGACCCCGAAGTGATGGGTCCACTTGGTCGGCGTGAACATCATCAGCAGCAGCGACATGAACACGATGCCCAGGATGCGCGCCGACGGTCCGCGCGAGGTGCCCGGAATCCGCCCGCTCTTGCGCAGCATCACCAGCACACACACGCCCAGGCACAGCACCATGCCGAGAATCCCGAAGCGCCGCGCCAGCGACCCGTCGGGCGACAGCATCAGCAGCGAATCCCAGCGAGTGCGCTCGTCGAACCACGCCACGTTCGGCCCGATGATCTTGCGCACCCGGGTGGCCTCCATGACCGAGGCCAGCGTCTGATCCGCGAAAACCACGACCAGCACCAGGGTTCCGGCGGCGACGCCGGGGGCCAGCAGCGCGCCGTAGCGCAGTATCGCCGAGGCGAACGTCCCACGTCCGGCCCGCTTGTCCGGCGTCGCGTCGTCGGAATCCATGCGCCCGCGGGCCCGTTTGATGATCAGTTGCAGCACCGGGCGAGATCCGGCGATCAGCGCGGCGATGCAGATCAGACCCGTCGGTCCCGCGGCCAGCGAGAAGGCGGCGATCAGCACGGCGATCGCGGCGGGCAGCAGCCGACCGGTCGCGATGGCGCGCTCGATCGAGCACCAGGTCAGCAGCGCGCCCAGCGCGATCAACGGCTCCGGGCGCAGGCCGTTGTCGTAGGGCAGCCAGGCGACCAGGAACACCAGGCCCGCCGTCCAGCGCGCGATATTGTCGCGGCGCACGCGGGCGCCCAAGCGCGGCAGCACTTCCCGGCTGATCACCAGCCAGCACACGATGCCGGCGATCAGCGACGGCAGCCTCATCCACCAGCTGGCATCGCTGATTCGGGTCATCCAGGCCAGTACCTCGTACGGCCAGCCGAACGGCGCCTCGGCCACCCCGAACCAGCGGTAGTAGTTGGCCATATAGCCCGAATGCCGGGACGCCCGAGCCATATTCAGGATGTAGCCGTCGTCGGAGGTGTTGGCGCCGATCACGTGCCACAGCAGCAGCGTGCCCAGCACCACCCCGTCGGCGATCTTGAAACGCCACCAGTGCGCGGGCAGGAAACGGCGGGGACGGCGCCCGTCGGCGGTGTCGATCAGGTGCAGACAGATCAGCGCGACGAGGGTGAGCACGACCGCGGCGATAATCGCGGCCAGCTTCAGCGGGCTCGGCGTGGAGGAGAAGCGGGAGTCGATGTCCGCGTGCAGGTGCGCGTCACCCAGCCGCGCTCGATCCAGATCGGTGTAGACGCCGACCACTTGCGGGCGGATATCGCCGGACACCGAGTTGCGGAACGGGGTGCCGTCGGCGCGCGTGACGCCCGTGAATTCGGTGTCGGTGGCGCCCGCGGTGGAGTGCACGGTCAGCGCCGTGCAGCCGCCGATCTCATCGATCGGCGCGGACAGCAGCGGGATGTCGCGCTGGAGCACCGACAGCCGCCGGGCGCCGGCGTCGTCGGTCACCTTGGCCAGCAAGCCTTTCGCGCTCGCTCCCGGCGCGTCGGCGGGCACCGTGGACAGCACCGTGCCGCTCGGCAGTTCGCGGAATGCCGCGCACGGAATGCTCGCCTGCAGATCCAGCGGGACGTAGGACACCAGCGGCGCGTCCACGTTCACCGACTGCGGCTGCGGCCAGTCGAGCGTGGCGCGGTCCTCCCGCACCGGCAGCAGGGGTGCGAGCACCGCGCAGAGCGCGGCGAGCACACCCGATACGAGGGCGATCAGGCGAACCGGGGAAAACGCTGGGGAGTCTGCGCGCACGGTGCCTGATGCTAGCCACCCCCGCCGTTCTCCGGTCAGACCAGCCCGCGCACGTCCCACACCCACACGCCGTCGACGTAGCGGCCGGGGAATCCGAGGAGCTGGTCGAGGGTGGCGTGGATGGCCCGGCCGTGCTCGACCGGAGGCAGCACGATCACGTCGGCCTTCCAGAAGTTCAGGTCGGCCAGGGCGTGTTCGCGAGTGGTGTCATCGATCTCGGGGACCCGGTCGGTCTGCTGGGCCTGTGCCATCAGCAGCGCGGTCGGGCGGATGTCGGGGCCGTACCGACCCTTCTTGTCCGGGGCCGGGCCGACGAAATACCCACCGGCGAGCGGGAATTGCAGACCCGAGTCGACCTGCCAGCGCAGGGCGCGGGCGTCGACGGTGGACGGCGGCGGCGCGATCACCACCGAACCGCTGCTGACGTAGTCGCGCACGGTGCCGTCGGTGAAGAACGCCGGGGTGGGGGTGCGCTCGGTGACGGGCAGGATGGTCGGCACCAGCGGCACCAGCACCAGCGTCAGCGCACCGAACCAGATGAGCGGCCGCGGATCACCGAGCGACTCGCGCGCGTAGGCGATCGCGCGTTCGGTGCCGAGCGCCAGAATCACGGCGATGGCCGGCACGGCGGCCATGCTGAACCTGGTCTCCAGCACCGTGTTCAGCAGCGGTACCTGCTCCAGCCACTTCCAGGGCAGGCTCACGCCGAGCGGCCGCTTGCCGATCGTCGCCATCACGCCCAGCGACAGCACCGTGAACACCACGATCACCGCCGTGGCCGCCCGCGCCGCGCGGTAGTGGTTGAACGGCTCCACGCGAGGACCGCGCCGCCACAGCAGCACCACCGTGACGGCCAGCAGCGCCAGCAGCGGCCAGCCGAAGTAGGAGTTGTCCTCGGTCGGGTTGATGCCGACGTTCTGGCCCGGCGCGAACATGCCGCCCAGCGATTCCGCCGGGAACTGCACCAGCGCCTTCAGGTCGTTACCGGTCGGGCCGTGATCGATGGACCGGTAACTCTGCGGGCCGAAGAACTGCCACCACAGCGGAATAGCCGTGAGCGCCAGCGTGATCAGGGCCGCGAGCCCCACCGTGGGCGCTACCCGGCGCACCACCAGCAGCCCGGTGCGCGGCCGGTGCAGGTAGTAGACGAGGGTGAACAGGCCGAACGCCAGCGCGAAGATCAGCAGCGGCTCCTCGCCCAGCGCGATCTGCAACGCGACCAGCAGGCCCAGCGTCACCGCCGCACGGACCCGCCTCGCCGGGCCCGGCGCGGGTTCGCTCGTCGCGCGCCGGGCTTGGCGGATGAGGACGAGCGCGATCACCGGCAGCAGCGCGAGCAGCACGAAATTCGGGTGGGCGTTGGCGTGCGAGATCATCGCCGGGGCGAATCCGCAGAACACACCGCCCACGGCCGCCGCGAACCGCGAGCGCACCAGTTCCCGGGAGAACAGCCAGTACCAGGCGAAGGCGGTGGCGGCCAGGCCCGCGGTGAGCACCAGCACGTAGGTGGTGGTCGGCCCGAACAGCATGGTGACCGGGGTCAGCGGGACGCCGACACCGAACATGGCGGTGTTGGCCATCATGTTCACCCCGGCCGGGAAGTTCTGCAGGGTGGTGCCGAGCGGACTCTCCAGGTGGGCGACCGAATGCGCGGTCACCGCGAAGAACCACTCCCACATGGACTGGTCCTGGCCGCTCTTGATCAGGTAGCCGTTGCCGGTGTCGCGCCACTGGCCGGACAGCACGATCACGGCGAAGAGCAGGTACGTCGTCCCGATCAGCAGATCGGTGCGCGAGGACCGCAGCCGCCGGACCAGTCCGGCGCGGCGGGAATCGGTGGCGGTGCCGAGCGTCGCCGCCCCGCCGGCGTGGGCCGGCGGGTCCAGGACAACGGTCGCGGCTCCCCCCGATCGCTTCGGTTCGTCGCGATCCGATTCCCCGCCGGGTACCACAGGTACAACTCCCTCTTGCTGGACAAACTCAGCGGCCCACGCTACCGCCGTTTCCTGAGAGAGCGCGCGCCGAAG
Source organism: Nocardia wallacei (assembly GCF_029868745.1). GTDB lineage: Bacteria > Actinomycetota > Actinomycetes > Mycobacteriales > Mycobacteriaceae > Nocardia > Nocardia wallacei_B. The sequence goes on from NZ_JARWOP010000191.1 coordinate 5,451, forward strand.
CGGGAGTTATCCACAGAAAATGAGGTATTCCACAGTCTTATCCACAGGTTTGGCGGGTTGTTCACATCAATGGCGGACGATAAGCGTGAACGGGCCGATGTTCGTCACCTGGAAATGCGGGTCCTCGAACAGCGTCTTGGGGAAGGACACCGTGTACCGCCGCACGTTGGGATCGTTCGGATAGACGTCCTCGGCGAGTCGCAGCGTGTACTTGTCGCCGCTGCCGCGGAACAGGAAGGCATCCGGCGCCCGCCACGGGGTGTGCTCGAGGGCGTCGAGTAGTTCGGCGGGGGACTGCAGCCCGCTCCAGCGCTTGATCTCGGCCGCCCGCGCCGCGAAGTCGGCCAGCGGATTCGCGTAGTGCGAGGTGAGGCCCTGGAAGCCGTAGTACGGGTAGTAGGCCAGGAAGCTGGTGTCGGCGGTGAGTACCACCGACTCGTCGCGTGGCCGCCCGGTCTGTGTGGTGAGCGCGGCGTCGATCTCGCGGTAGTACGACACCGCCGACGGGCTGCGCTGGTCGGCGCGTTCACCATTGCCGTCGGTGTCGGTGTAGGCGGTGGTGATCTCGCTGTTCAGAATGCTGGGGATGCTCTGGGCGAAGGCCAGCGCGCCGATCACCGCGACCGCCACGGCGGCGGGCCGGAACCGCCGCGGTTCGTTGATCGCCTGGTAGATCGCTCGCGCGCCCTCGACGAAGCCGAAGGTTCCGGCCGCGGCCAGCAGTGTCTGCAGGATCGGTTCGAGCCGGAAGGACAGCCCGGTGAATCCGGCCGCGGTCACGGTCAGCGACGCCAGCGACCACAGATAGATCGCCACCACCGAGATCCCGAGGGCCTGGGCCCGCCGCGAACTCGCCGCCCGCGCCACCAGCCAGACCGTGCCGATCAGGCACAGCGCGCCGAGCAGCGGCTCGCCGAAGTCGAACATCGGGAACGACAGCCGGGCCCCCGACTCCGGCAGATAGTGCAGCGCGGTCCCTGATCCCGACCGTGCCCCCGTGAGCGCCTTCGCCAGCCACGGCCCCCAGGTGATCAGCGCCAGCACGGCCGTGATCACGCCCATCACGACGAGCCGGGCCAAGATCGGCGCCAGCAGCCGCAGCGCGCCCGGCCCGGCCGCGACCGCCCGCGGCCGATGCACCGCGTCCGCGCGCCGCTGCCACAGCAGCGCACCCCACGCGACGACCGCCATCAACACGACCGTGAACACCGCGACACCGGCGAACAGTTGGTAGAACATCGCCGAAACGCCGAGGAACAACCCGGCCCCGACCGCCGCCCCCCATCCACCCGCGGTCTTCGCGGTAGCACCCGCACCAGCGGCACCTGACTCGGCCGCACCGATCGGCCTTGAAGGCTCGCCGGTGGAGGCGACCGCCACGGCACTGTCTGCCGCGGCCACATTTTCCTCGGCCGGTGCGCCGGATGCCGCGACAGCCGGGCCGGTGACCGCTGCCGAGTCCGTGGTCGGACGGCCTGGCGCCGGGCCGGTGGCGTACTCCGCCGGGCGGTACAGCGCTCCCCAGGCCAGCAGCATGGCGGGGGCGAACAGGACTATCAGGACTGCGCTGTAGGCCTCGGGCGACGCGAACGCCAGCGTCACGGCGGTCGTCGCGGCCGCTACGGCTACGGCCCAGTCGGCGCGAATCAGCCTCGACCACAACACCATTGCCAGCGCCGCCGCCACCGCCAGCGCGGCGATCGCGTAGGGCTTGAACGTCTCCCACCCGGACATGCCGAGCAGGTTCGCCACCCGCCCGCCGATCCAGAACCACCCGGCGGGGTAGTACGGCGGCAGATCGATGTAGGTCATGTCGTGCAGCGCCGCGGTGTCGGTCAGCCGCGTCAGGTATTCGGTCCGGAACTCCTGGTCCACCGAGATCCCGAACAGATACAGCTTGGTGGCCGCCAGCGGCATCCCCAGCGTCACCGTCACGAACCCCGAAATGCCCACCCAGGACAGCACTTTCGCCAGCCACGACCACCGCCGCAGCCGCACCAGCACCACCGCCGCGACCAGCAGCGCCACCGCCGCCACCTGCCCGACCGTGGTCAGCGCCCGAGTCACATTGGAGGAATTGAAGGCCGGCCACTGCACGGTCCCGAACGCCACCAGCCCCACGGCCGCCACCGCCCCCGCGACCACCGCCGCGAGCCCCGCCTCCCCAAGACCCCCACCGACCTGCCGGACAAGTACCCGCACGCTGCCTCCGGTTCCTCAATCGCCTGCACTGACCGCGAGCCGAGCGTCACTCTAGTCAGAGCCGGGCAACCCGGGCGCATCGACAACGGTCGGCAGCGTTTCGCTACCGGCCGTTACGGCTCGAAAATCCGGCGGTCAGAGGGGGAGGCGGCGGAAGATCGGGCGGGGGACGTGGCGGAGGATCATCATGACCCAGCGGAAAGTTCCTGGGGCCCAGGCTATTTCCTTGCCTTTTTGGGAGGCGGCGACCGCCAGGGCGGCTACCTCCTCCTTGTTGACGGTGAGGGGGGCCTCGTCGACGTGGGCGGAGAACTTGGTGCGGACCTGGCCGGGGCGGATCACCGTCACGCGGGGGCCGAAGGGGCGCAGGGCCTCGCCCAGGCCGAGGTAGAAGCCGTCCAGGCCGGCCTTGGTGGAGCCGTAGACGAAGTTGGCGCGCTTCACGCGCTCACCGGCGACCGAGGACATGACGACGATCCGCCCGTAGCCCTGCGACTTCATCTTCTCGCCGACCAGCACCCCGACCGATACCGACGCGGTGTAGTTGACCTCGGCGACCCGCACGGCCTTCTGCTGGTTCTGCCACAGCTCCTCGGCGTCGCCGTCCAGCGCGAACGCCACGATCGCGACATCGATATCCCCGTCGGCCCAAGCCTGTTCGACGACCTTGGGGTGACTGCCGGTGTCGAGCGCGTCGAAGTCGATCACCTCGACCTTCGAGGCGCCGGCCGCCTCCAGCTGCGCCACCGAGTCCGCGCGCAGCGGATCGTCGGGCAAAGCGGCGAGCACGATCCGGGCCGGTCCCTTCTTCAGGTATTCCGCGCAGATCGCCAGGCCGATCTCGGAGGTGCCGCCCAGCAGCAGGATGTTCTGGGGGTTACCAACGGCATTGATCATTTGGTGCACTCACCGCTCACTGCAGCTCCAGCCTTCTCGCCATATCGGACATGAAAACGCCTGTGGGATCGACACTTCGGCGGGTCTTGATCCACTCGTCGATCCGGGGATACATCTTGTGGAAGGACTCCGCGGTGGTGCGGGAATCCTTGCCGGTGTAGAGCCGCCCGCCGAATTCCAGCACGCGCCGGTCCAATTCGGTGACGAACTCGTTGAGCCCCGCCTTGATCGGGAAGTCCACGCAGATGTTCCAGCCCGGCATGGGGAAGCTCAGCGGCGCCTGGTTACCCGGGCCGAACAACTTGAAAACATTGAGGAACGAGTAGAACCCGGAGCCCTGGATGTCGCGGATGATGCTCTTGAATTCCTCGACGGCCTCCGGCGGCACCACGAACTGGTACTGGAGGAAACCGTTCGAGCCGTAGCCGCGGTTCCATTCACCCAGCATGTCCAGCGGGTGATAGAACTGCGTCAGGTTCTGCACCTTGCCGCGGTAGGACCCCGACTTGCGGTACCAGAGTTCGCCGATCGGCGTGAAGGTGTACTTGTTGGCCAGGCCGTTCGGGAAGACATCGGGCAGCGTGAGGAAGGTCTTGCCGTTGAACTTCAGCGGATCCTTCCGCAGCTTCTTCGGCAATTCGTCCAGCTTCGCCAGATTGCCGCGCGAGATCGCGGCCCGGCCCAGCTTGGGCTCCGGGCTGATCGCGTCGAACCAGGCCGAGCTGTATTCGTAGCGATCCTCCGAGCCGTCGCTGTGGAAGGCGATGGTCTCCTCGAGCGTCGCGGTGACATCGCCGTCGGCGATGAAGTACGCGGTCTCGGTCGGCGTCATCTCGATGGTGGCCCGCAGGATGATGCCGGTGAGCCCGCATCCGCCGACGGTCGCCCAGAACAGTTTCGCGTTCCGCTTCGGCGTGATGTGGTGCACCGTGCCGTCGGCGGTGAGCAGTTCCATCGACCGCACGTGATTGCCGAAGCTGCCCGCGCTGTGGTGGTTCTTGCCGTGGATGTCGGAGCCGATCGCGCCGCCGACGGTGACCTGCCGGGTGCCCGGCAGCACCGGGACCCACAGGCCGAACGGCAGCGCCGCCTTCATCAGCTGGTCCAGGTTCACCCCGGCGTCGACATCGACCAGATGGGTGTCGCGATCGATGCGGTGGATCTTGTTCATCGCGGTCATGTCGACGACCAGGCCGCCGGCATTCTGCGCGTTGTCGCCGTAGGAGCGGCCGAGCCCGCGGGCGATCACGCCGCGGCGCAGGTGGGCGGGCTTGTCGGCGTTGTCCTGCGCGACCATCGCCACCGCCCGTGCGATCACTTCCGGATCGCCGGTCGAGAGCACTTCGGCGGAGGTGGGCGCGGTGCGGCCCCATCCCGTCAGCCGGCGGGTGCTGGTCGGCAGGTCGTAACGTTCGGACGACCCTGAGCTGTCATTCTGTGACGCAGCGCCGTCGCCCGCAGTTTTCGCAGGACCCGCGGCGGTGGAGGTCTGAGCTTTCGTGGACATCGGCATAGAGGCTACAGGTATGACCGGACATCGGTCCCGGTGTCACGAGCGTCGCGGGGCAACCCGCTACGCTCGTGCGCGTGACCGCGGAACCCCATCTGCCACTGCCACCCGAGTTGCCTCTGGTCGACGAACCCGGCGGCACGAGTGTCGATCTGAAGACTCAGATCATCCGCTTCGCGCTGTCCGGCGGGTTCTCCGCGATCATCGACTTCGGGTTGTACACGCTGCTGTTGCAGGTGGTGGGGTGGCCGGTAGCGGCGGCGAAGTCGATCAGTTTCATCGCCGGGACCACGACGGCCTATCTGATCAATCGCCGCTGGACCTTCCAGGCGGCGCCGAGCCGAGCGCGCTTCCTGGCCGTGGTCGTGCTGTACGCATTGACCTTCGCCGTCCAGGTCGGCATCAATCAGGTGCTCTACCACGTGCTGCCGGACGAATGGTGGCGTATCTGGCTGGCCTTCATCGTCGCGCAGGGCACGGCCACGGTGATCAATTTCGTCGTCCAGCGCCTGGTGATCTTCAAGCTCCGGTGAGGCGAACCCGCCGATCCCGGAGAAGCACCATTGCGGCCGGGACCGGCGGATCCAGTATTCGGCGACGGGGGCTCGGGTCACGGGCGTCGCGCCGAAGCAGTGGTCACCGAAGAATGCGCCGGGTGCGGCGGTGCCGCAAGACACGAAACATGGGTAGCTGCAACGATACTGGCGTGCCGACGTGGCCCGGTGGCCCGCTTTCGGCTGCGGGCGAGGACAATTCGCAATATTGCGTTGGCAATTTCGCGCACCGCGCCCGATCTTGACCGGTGCGTAATCCCCCTTGCCGGAGGCGGACCGGTCAGACCGGGGTCAAAGTCACCGGCACTCCGTTGAACACGGCGTTGCCGGAGGGGACGTCGACGATCGAATCATCGGTCAGCACATTGGCATTCACTCCGGCGTGCGCGCGGGCGACCGACTGCGCGCTGTCGGAGTGGCCCCAGCCGTGCGGCAGGCTCACCACGCCCGGCATGATCTCCTCGGTCGGCTCGACCGGCACGGTGAGGATGCCCGCCGCCGATTTCACCACCGCCTCGGCGCGCAGGCCCAGCCGCCGCACATCGTCGGGGTGGACGTGCAGCGTGCAGGTGTTGGACCCGCCGACCAGACTCGGCACGTTGTGCATCCAGCTGTTGTTGGAGCGCAGCTGGCGACGCCCGATCAGCACCATGCCCGCGGTCTGCTCGGTGAGCCGGGCGCGCAACCGCTCGACATCGTCCAGCAGCGGCCGCGGGGCCAGCTCGACCCGCTTCGAGGCGGTGCGGAGCACGCCCGGCAGCCGCGGTCGCAGCGGACCCAGGTCGAGGCCGTGCGGATGGTCCAGCAGCACTTGCAGATTCAGCCCGCCGGACACCCCCGCCTGCTCGACGGGCCGCGCCTGCGGATTCCACTCGCCGTACGGGCCGAGCCGCAGCATCATGTCGATGCGCTGCTCGGTGCTGTTGTCGCCGAGCAGCTCGGCGCGGCGTTCGAGCAGACCGGCCTTGTGCAGGGTGCCGGCGATGATCAGCTCGTCCACCGCGGCGAGCGGGTCGCGGCCGGGCTCGGGCTGCTGACCGGACGCCGCGATCGCCAGCCGCGCCAGGATCTCCGACTCGGAGGGCCGGTCGTCCAGCGGCAGCAGCGGTCGCGAGTAGCGCGCGTAATCGCGCACGGCGAAGTTCAGGAGCGCGAAATCGTAGTGCGCCGATTGCAGGGTGCGCGGCGGCGGCAGGATCACATCGGCATGACGGGTGGTCTCGTTCAGGTAGCGGTCCACGCTGACCATGAACTCCAGTTCGCCCAGCGCCGCACCGAGCCGCGCGCCGCTGGGCGCCGACAGCACCGGATTGCCCGCGACCGTCACCAACGCCCGCACCCGGCCCTCGCCCGGCGTGCGGATCTCGTCGGCCAGCGTGGCGATCGGGAACTCGCCCATGGTCTCGGGCGCCTGCCGCACCCGACTGGTCCAGCGGCCCAGCCGGAACGGCCGGGTGCGCACGATGCCGAGCGCGGCGGCGGTGGCGAACATGGCCCCGCCCGGCCGATCCAGATTGCCGGTGAGCACATTGAGCACATCCACCAGCCACTGCGTGAGGGTGCCGAACTCGGCCGTGCAGGTGCCGATGCGGGCGTAGACGGCGGCCGTCGGCGCGGCGGCCAGCTCACGGGCCAGCCGCACGATGGTCTCCGCGGGGATGCCGGTGCGCTCGGCGACCCGCTCCGGCGGGAAGGCCGTGGCGGCGGTGCGCACCTCGTCGATTCCCTCGGCCTCGACCCGGACGGTCGTCAGGTTCTCGGCGAACAGCGTGTGCACGATCGCGAAGAGCAGGTACGCGTCGCTGCCCGGCCGGATGAACAGGTGCTCATCGGCCAGCTTCGCCGTGCGGGTACGGCGCGGGTCGACCACCACGAGCCGCCCGCCGCGTGTGCGCAACGCCTTCAACCGGCCCGGGTAGTCCGGCGCGGTGCACAGCGATCCGTTCGACTCCAGCGGATTGGCGCCGAGCACGAGCAGATACTCGGTGCGGTCGAGATCGGGCACCGGGACCGTCAGCGGGTCGCCGAACATCAGCCCGCTGGCCACCTGCTTGGGCATCTGGTCGGCGGTGCTGGCGGAATAGACGTTGCGAGTGCTCAGCGCGCGGATGAGCGGGGGCAGATACAACGCTCCCGCGACGGTGTGGGCATTCGGATTGCCGAGGTACAGGGCCGTGGCCTGATGGCCGTGGGCGGCGACGAGGGCGGGCAGGCGCTCGGCGATCAGGTCGAACGCCTCCTCCCAGGAGGCCGCGCGCCAGGTGCCGGTGGCGCGGTCGCGAATCATCGGCTTGCTCAGCCGTTCCGGGTCTTCGTCGAGGCGGCCGAGGCTGGCGCCCTTCGGGCAGATGAAGCCGCGGCTGAACGGATCCTCCCGGTCGCCCCGCACGCCGACCACCCGATCCTCGGCGGACAGGGTGATCTCGAGCCCGCAGACCGCCTCGCACAGCGGGCAGGTGCGGAACAGGGTGCGGTTACCGTCCGTGACGCGCGTCATAGCACCATCATCACCCGGCCCACCGACAAGTGCGATCCGGATACCACGGAAACCGCGAGAGCCATTGGGCCCTCGCGGTTTCCGGTCGTATGCGATTGTGCGGCGCGGCGGCGCCGGCGGGCTAGCTGGCGATCCGTGTGACCTGCGACTTGCGGCCCGAGCGGGCGGACCGGACGGCCGCGGCGATCGCGACCACCGGCGGCAGCCAGCGGGCCTCGCCCGGCGCGACGCCCCAGCCGGCCGCACCGGCGGCCGACAGCTGGGTCGGCGGGAGCGGGATGCCCGCACCGTCGGTGTAGACGGTGGCGCCGGCCTCGCGCAGCGCCTCGAGCGCCATCTCGGCCTTGCGGACGCCGGTCACCAGGTGGATCTCGCGGCGCTCGGCGCCCGGAATCTCGATCACCGGCCCGGTGAGGTTGTTCGCCCGCAGGAACCGGCGCACGGTCGCCGCGAGTTCGCCGGTCACTTCGATGCCCGATACGTCCTCGTCGGTGATCAGGCAGATGCCGTTGGCCGTTTCGGCGACCGTCCAACCGCGCCGGATGTAGTCCTGCGCGCTGGCGGCCAAGGTAGCCGCCGAGACGGAAGTCGGAAACGTCGTACGCACTGTCTTCTCCATTCCCCGGGTAAAACTAGGTCCTGCGTTGGTGTTCATGGGACGTATCGGGCCACATAGGACGCCGTGTTACAGGTCTGCGAAACTTTTTTGCCCGCCGTCGAATTCATCACAGGTTCACCATTTGATTCCGCCTCGCTATCGAGTCCACCGCGGTGGCGGGGCGCCGCCGGGCCGAGCACCACGGTCGTGTCCGTACCTGTGAATCGAAGCTGTTGTGGCTGAAAGTTTCCCAACAGAACTCTTGTGGCCCACCCGTTGCCCGCGGCCGGTGGCCGGGAGAGGATCGGGCCATGACCGACGAGCCGCTCGGGCCGCCCGCGGACCCCGCGGACGACTACGAGGCAGAACCCCGATTCCTCGCGTGGAAGGAGTCCACCGGCCGAAGGTTGTCACGTCATGTGGGTGACGACCCGGCCGACGAGCGCCCGGCCGAGCCGTTCCGCAGCCCCGGCGCGTTCCTCGCGTGGGCGCTCGCCGCTCTGCGGGCCCTGCTGGACCTGCAGTTCCATCGGTCGGCGACGCGCACGCTGCTGCCGCTGGCCTACCTGCTCGGCCTGGCCTTCGCCGGCGGCGTGCCGATCGTGCTCACGGTGTTGCTGTGGCATGTATCGATGCCGCTGGGGCTGGTGTTCGCGGTGGTGGTGGCGGTGCCGCTGGGGCTGACGATCGCCGCGTCGGTGCGGTTGGCCCTGGAATTCCTGGTGAACGCCGCGCGGCTGGCCGATCGCGTCGAGCACATCAACGATCTCGCCGACGACCTGTTCCAGGCGCTGTCGGAGATGGCGGAACCGGTCAACCAACTCTCCGAAGACGTTCGCGCCGTGCAGTTCTGGCGGTTCCGCCGGCGCCCGCCCCGGAAATAGTTCCGAAATTCGGGTCCATTGGCGGTATCCGAGAGTCGTTGGCCTGTGCAACAATCCGAGTCGCGTGTCCAATTCGGCCGGGACGCTCGGTGACGTTCCACGCCCTTCGGCGGGTTCGCGTCGAGCGGTAGGATCGGCACGGTACGGAGGGGGAAGGCATGGCTTTACCGCACGGGATCACCGGGTCGACGATGCCCAGGCGGCAGCTGGGGCGGCAGCTTCGCGACCTGCGCAACCGTGCCCGCATGACGACTCGGGTGGCGGCCCAGCGGCTGGAGTGGTCGGAGGCCAAGATCTGGCGCATCGAGACCGGCCAGACCTCGCTGCGCGGCCTCGATGTCGAGGCCATGTGCAAGATCTACGGCGCGCCGGCCGAGCTGGTCGAACCGCTGACCGCGCTGGCCCGGGAGACCAAGTCGCGCGGCTGGTGGGCCGAATACGGCGATGTGATCCCCGAGGGTTTCGATGTGTACATCGGCCTCGAGGAGGCCGCCGACCGGCTGTCGACCTTCGAGAACGATCTGGTGCCCGGCCTGCTGCAGACCGAGGACTACGCCCGTGCGGTGCTGTCCGCGGCGCGGCCGGACATGCCCGGCCCGGAACTGGAGCGCCGGGTGGCGCTGCGGGTGGCCCGGCAGAACGTGCTGACCCGCCCGCGTTCGCCGGTGCGGCTGGTGGCGGTGCTCGCCGAGTCGCTGCTGTGGCACCGGATCGGTGGCGCCGACGTGCACGCCGCCCAGCTCGACCACCTGCGCCGGATGTCGGAGCGGCCCAACGTCGATCTCCGGGTGGTGCCCAACGACTGCGGCTACCACGACGGGATGGAGACGGGGCGCTTTATGCTGCTCGAATTCCCCGAGCCCGCAAGCGATCTGAGCGAGCCGCCGGTGGTGTACATCGAAAACTTCACCGGCTCCACGTATCTCGACAAGGAGGCCGAAATCGCGCGCTACCGTGCGGCTTTCGGCGGTATCCGGACCGCGTCCGTGGATGCCCGCGCGGCCATCGAGGAGGCCCTGGCCGCGTTCTGAGCGGTCAGTGCAGGGTGTGCGTGAGCACGTCGCGGTGGGTGGGCGCGGCGGCGGCGTGCAGGGCCCGGCCCTTGTCGGTCAGGCAGACGAAGATCGCGCGCCGGTCGTCCGTGCACATGCTGCGGCTCACCAAACCGTCGCGCTCGAGCCGGGCCACCGCCCGCGACAGGGCGCTCTGGCTGAGGTAGATGTCGCCGGCCAGGTCGCTCATGCGATAGGTCTCGCAGTGGGCGTCGACCAGGCGGTCCAGCGTTTCGAACTCGCTGAGCCCGATCCGGTGGCGGCTCTGTAGCTCTTTCTCCAGCGCACAGGAGACGGCGGCGTGCTGGTCCAGCAGATCGCGCCATTTGCTCACCAGTCCGGCTGGTACTGCCTGATCCAGCGACTCCACACCGGGCCGGTCGACTGACGCTGTCGACGGCTTTGACATGGGGCCATCCTAGTGCCCGACCTCAAATCATGCAACTACATTAAATGCTTGCGCATTAGATGCGCATGCATGTACTGTCCCAACTCATGACTTCCACGGCAACACTCCCGGCCGCCGCCCAGGCGGCCACCCGGTGGCCGGCACGCATGTGGGGAATGCTGATCACCCTGTGCATCGTGCTGTTCCTCGACGGTCTCGACGTGTCGATGATCGGTGTCGCACTGCCGTCCATCGGCTCCGAACTCGGCCTGACCACCTCGACCCTGCAGTGGCTGGTCAGCGGTTACGTGCTCGGCTACGGCGGCCTGCTGCTGCTCGGCGGGCGCACCGCGGACCTGCTCGGGCGGCGCAAGGTCTTCCTGATCGCGCTGGCCGTGTTCGCGGTGGCCTCGCTGGCGGGCGGCCTGGTCAGCTCCGCCGCGCTGCTGATCCTGACCCGTTTCGTGAAGGGCCTGGCCGCGGCGTTCACCGCGCCCACCGGCCTGTCGATCATCACCACCAACTTCGCCGAGGGCCCGGCCCGCAACAAGGCGCTGTCCATCTACACCGTGTTCGGTGCGGGCGGCTACTCGATGGGCCTGGTGTTCGGTGGCCTGATGACCGGACTCGGCTGGCGCTGGACGTTCTTCCTGCCCGTGCCGATCGCCATCGCCGCGCTGGTCGCCGCCGCGTTCCTGGTGCCCAAGGACCGGCCGGCCGAGGAGGGCGGGCACGACCTGCTGGGTGCGCTGTTCTCCACCGCCGCCATGCTGCTGCTGGTCTTCACGGTCGTCTCGGCGCCCGAGGCGGGCTGGGCCTCGGCCCGTACCGTCGGCTCGTTCGCCGCGGTGCTGGCGCTGTTCGTGGCGTTCGTCGCGGTGGAGAACCGGGTGCGGCACCCGCTGATCCGGCTCGGCATCCTGCGCAAGGTGTCGCTGGTGCGGGCGAGCCTGGTCATCGTCGCCCTGGCCGGTTCCTACTTCAGCTGGCAGTTCATCGTGACCCTGTTCCTGCAGGACACCCTGGGCTGGTCGGCGCTGGAGCTGGCGATGGGGCTGCTGCCGGTGGGCCTGCTGGTCGCGCTGTCGTCGGTGTTCTCCGACAAGATCGTCGACCGGTTCGGCACCGGCCCGATCATCGCGGTCACCATGGTCGTGATGAGCATCGGCTACCTGCTGTTCCTGCGACTGGACACCACGCCCTCGTATCTCGCGGTGATCCTGCCCGCGGTGCTGCTGATCGGTATCGGCTGGATCGGCTTCCCCGCCATCAACATTCAGGCCACCAACGGCATCGATGACGCGGAACAGGGCCTGGCGGCGGGCGTGCTGCAGACCTCGATGCAGGTCGGCGCGGCCATCGTGCTGGCCATCAACACCGCGATCATCTCCTCCGCCCCGCACACCGACACGTCGCCCGGCGCGGTGCTCGACGCCTACCGTCCCGGCCTGATCTTCGCCGGTGTGGTCTGCATCGTCGGCGCGCTGGTGGCGCTGACCCACTTCCTGCCCAAGCGATCGGCACCCGCGCCGGTGTCCGACTCGGAGCGGGAGCTGGAGCTGGCTGCCTGATCATCCGGCACGGGAGTCCGAAACCGGGGGGGGGGGGACAGGTTTGGCCCCCCCGGGTGGGGGGGGGGGGGGTGTTGAAAAACGGCGCCCGGGGGGCGCATGCCCACGAGCCACTCTCCCAGGTCCGGCGGTGGGCGCCATACCCGCCCGCGCCCCCCAGTGCGGTTTTTAGGCGGGGCCAGGGGGCCGGCTAACGCGCCCCCCACAAAGTAAAAACGGGCG
>NZ_JARWOP010000192.1 GCF_029868745.1 Nocardia wallacei
GTCCCCACAGTGCGACCGTGGACCCGCGGTCGTGGCCGCCCCCCCCCCCCCCGGGCAAGCGCAACCCAGACCCCCACCCCCGAGCGACGCTCATCATGAGAGAACACCCCCAACCCACCACCCCCCAACCCCGCCCCCCCCCCCCCGCCCCCACCCCCCCCCCCCCCCCCCCCCCGCCGGCCGCGGGGCCGGGGGCGCCCGCCCCCCCCCCCCCCCCCCCCCCCCCCCCCCCCCCTCCGGCTACCATTGGCACATGTCAGTCCCTCGCGTCGAGCGGCCGGACCTTCCCGAATACATGACGTGGGAGGAACTGGAGAAGCTCCCGGACGAGATCGCGGAACAGATCGAGTTGTGGGACGGCCGCGTGGTGTGGCTTCGTCGTGGCCCTGATGAGCACCAAGTATTCATCGGGCGGCTGTGGAATGCGCTGGAGCGGGCGGCGCGGAAGGATATGGCGAACGATCCCGAGCGCTGCTGGCGTGCCAGCTTCGAGACGAACATCTTCTTCGGCCGTACCGGCAAGTCCGACTTCGCTACACCGGATTTCATGGTGCGGCGGTGTTCGGACGGGCCGTATCAGGACATTCGAGCCGACGAGGTGCTGCTGGTCGGCGAGGTGCTCTCGCCGTCCAACACGCCGGTCGATATCGATGCGAAGAAGGGGCGTTACGCGGACGCGGGAATTCCGTGGTACTGGGAAGTCCACCTGGCTCGCGATGACAGTGCGATCCATGCCGTCCGAGCCCATGCCCTGGAAACGCGGCCCGGGCAGCTTCCCGAGGGAGTGCGTCCGCTGCACCCCGCCAACTATCTCGCCATCGGCGAATGGTCTCCGGCCGACGTGGAGGGCATCGTGATCGACCACCCCTTCCCGATCCATATCCCCTGGTCCGAACTCGAATTCTGAACTCGCCCGGTCACGAGTTCGTGACCGGGGGGTGTCTCCGACCGGTCGTAGGAGAAGATAGGGGCGTGAGTTTCTGGCCCGCGCCCCATACCGAGCACTCCGTGCACGCGACTGTGACCCTGCCCGGGTCGAAATCGATCACGAACCGGGCATTGATTCTGGCCGCGCTCGCCGACCGCCCCTCGACCATCACCGGTGCGCTGCGCAGCCGCGACACCGATCTGATGATCGCGGCGCTGCGGGCGATGGGTACCGAAATCGACGGGGACGGTGACACTCTCGCCGTCACCCCGGCGGAGGCGCTGCACAATGCGACCGTCGACTGCGGGCTGGCGGGTACGGTGATGCGCTTCCTGCCGCCGGTGGCCGCGCTCGCCCACGGTGACGTGGCGTTCTTCGGCGACGAACAGGCCCGGCTGCGCCCGCTCGGGCCGATTCTGGACGCGGTGCGGCAGCTCGGCGTGGAGATCGACGGCGATTCGCTGCCGTTCGTGGTGCACGGCTCCGGCACGCTGCGCGGCGGCGAGGTGACCATCGACGCGTCCGGTTCCTCGCAGTTCGTGTCCGGACTGCTGCTGTCGGCGGCGCGCTTCGAGCACGGCGTGACCGTGCGGCACGACGGCGCGCCGCTGCCGTCGCTGCCGCACATCGCGATGACCGTGCAGATGTTGCAGGAGGCGGGGGTCGAGGTGCAGGCGCCCAGTGGGCCGCGCGCCGAACAGGTCTGGTCGGTGGCGCCCGGCCCGATCCATGCCGTGGACTGGGACGTCGAGCCCGACCTGTCCAACGCCACCCCCTTCCTGGCCGCCGCGGCGGTAACCGGCGGCAAGGTGACCGTTCCGCACTGGCCGTCGCTGACCACCCAGGGCGGCGACGTGATCCGGGAGATCCTGGTGCGCATGGGCGCCGAGGCCCGCCGCTCCGACGGCAAACTGGTGGTGCGCGGCCCGGACCGGCTCGCCGGTATCGATATCGATCTGCACGACGTCGGGGAACTCACCCCGACGGTCGCGGCGCTGGCGGCGCTGGCGGATTCCCCGTCGCGGCTGCGCGGCATCGCGCACCTGCGCGGCCACGAGACCGACCGCCTGGCGGCGCTGTCCACCGAGATCAACCGCCTCGGCGGCAAGGTCACCGAGACCGAGGACGGCCTGCACATCGAGCCCACCGCGCTGCGGGGCGGCCAGTGGCATTCCTACGCCGACCATCGCATGGCCACCGCCGGCGCCATCCTGGGCCTGCGGGTGCCGGGCGTGACGATCGAGGACATCGGCACCACGGCGAAGACACTGCCGAACTTCGTGGAGCTGTGGGAGGCCATGCTGTCCGACGGCCAGGTCGACGCCGGCCCGGCGGGAGCGGTGCGCTGAGACGCCGCGAGTACGACGAGTCCGATGTCCGGGTGCGCCCGGGCAGGGGCTCGCGTCCTCGCACGAAAACCCGGCCCGAGCACCGCGACGCGGAGCAGGCCATGGTCATCGGGGTCGACCGGGGCCGGTGGAGTTGCGTGCTGGACAGCGACCCGGACCGCCCGATCGTGGCGATGCGGGCCCGGGAGCTGGGCCGCACCCCGATCGTGGTCGGCGATCAGGTCGACGTGGTCGGCGATCTGTCCGGCCGCACCGACACGCTCGCCCGGATCGTGCGGGTGGCCGACCGCCGCACGGTGCTGCGGCGCACCGCCGACGACACCGATCCGTTCGAACGGGTGGTGGTGGCCAACGCCGAGCAGTTGTTCATCGTGGTGGCACTGGCCGACCCGCCGCCGCGCACCGGTTTCGTGGAGCGCGCCATGGCGGCCGCGTATGCCGGTGGGCTGGAACCGATTCTGTGCCTCACCAAACACGATCTGGTGGCCGAATCCGAATTCGCCACGGAATTCCGGGATCTCGATCTCACCATCGTCTTCGGCGGCCGCGACGACCCCCTCGACGACATCGAGGCGCTGCTGCGCGACAAGCTCAGCTGCCTGCTCGGCCACTCCGGCGTCGGCAAGTCGACCCTCGTCAATCGCCTTGTGCCGCAAGCGGACCGGGCCGTCGGCGTGGTGTCGGGGGTGGGCAAGGGGCGGCACACCTCGACCCAGTCGGTGGCGCTGGCGCTGCCCGACGGCGGCTGGGTCATCGATACACCCGGCATTCGCTCCTTCGGCCTGGCCCACATCACGCCCGACGATGTCATCCAGGCCTTCGCCGACCTCGCCGAGGCCATCGAGGACTGCCCGCGCGGCTGCACCCATCTCGGCCCGCCCGCCGACCCGGAATGCGCCCTGGACGAACTCCCCGGCAAGCAGCGCCGGGTCGAGGCCATCCGCCACTTGCTCGTCGCCCTCAACGCCAACGATCCGTGGGTGGTCGGGAACGGCTAGGCCTATCGGTCGGAGATCTCGTAGATCACATTGCGGCCGTCGCGGACCACGGTGTGCATGTGCTGTTTGTAGACGTTCACCGTGCCGTTCGGGCGGCGTTCCTCGATGTCCACGTCGAAGGAGTCCCACGCGCGTTCGACGACGCGGACGCAGTGCGTGGTGCCGATCGGGATCTCGGCGTCGATCCCGCGCTGCATGTCCTCGGCGTGGGAGACGTTGACCGTGTCGGGCGCGACGAAGGCCTGTGCGCTGCGGCCGCTGCGTTCGGCGTAGAACGCGTATTCGAAGCCGAGAATCGCGCCCGTGCCGCTGGCGGTGTCGCCGGGGCCGTTGCCGATGGTCAGGCTGCCCGTCTGCTCGAACGCACAGGCCGGTTTCGGCGGGACCGGAGCCGCGACGGGAGCGCCGGACTCGGGGGGGGCGGCGCCCCCCCCCCCCCCCCCCCCCCCCCCCCCCCCCCCCCCCCCCCCCCCCCCCCCCCCCCCCCCCCC
>NZ_JARWOP010000193.1 GCF_029868745.1 Nocardia wallacei
CACCAACACCAACGAGAACATGGGCGGCCGGGTGGTCGACCCCGGGGTGGGCGGGGTTGAGATAAACAAACCCGACCGCAAGCCGCCCAACCAAAAAGCGCCAAAGATCGAGGCCACCCCCCAGCAACCCGCAAAAAAAACGCCCGGGGGCGGGGGGCCCCCCGCGACGCAGGAATCCGGGCCGCGGCAAGCAGACTCGCCGCCGGGGGCGTTAGCGCGGCTTGTTCTTCAGGAACGAGTCGCGGATCAGCACACCCGCGAGCGCGATGGCGAAACCGATGAGGAAGAGGTAGCCGATGTTGCCCGTGCCCGACGAGGCGCCCTGCGGGCCCTCGAACAGCATGGCCAGCAGGATTACCACGACCACCCAGCCGGCGGCGCGGAAGGTGCGCCGCGACTCGCCGCTCCAGCCCCAGGCCGCGGACGGAACCTCGGCGGGATCGACCTTGGTGACGACGGTGCTCTTGGCGGGCTCCAGTTCCGTGGCGGCCACGTTCGCTCCCATCCGTTCCAGTTCGTTGCACAACCTGTGCGCACTCTCGTCACTATGTTGGCATACGACCGCCCGTCGTAGCCAGCGGGGTGAGCGGGTGTCGGCGGCGGCTGATCGGGAACAATGGAAGGGTGTCCGACATCGTGAGAGTCCTGCTGCTCGGTAGCACCGGTTCCATTGGCACACAGGCGCTGGAGGTGATGGCGGCCGACCCCGAGCGGTTCCAGGTGGTCGGCCTGGCGGCGCGTGGCGGCAATACCGAGCTGCTGGCCGAGCAGATCCGGGTCACGGGCACGGGCAACGTCGCCGTCGCCGACCCGGCCGCCGCCGCGAAACTCGGTGTGGCGCTTGCGGGTCCGGACGCGGTGACCGAACTGGTCCGCCGCACCGAAGCGGATGTGGTGCTCAACGCGCTGGTGGGAGCGCTGGGGCTGGAGCCGACGCTGGCCACCCTGGAGTCCGGTCGGCGGCTCGCGCTGGCGAACAAGGAGTCCCTGGTCGCGGGCGGCTCGTTGGTGACTCGCGCGGCCGCGCCCGGCCAGATCGTGCCGGTGGATTCGGAGCATTCGGCGATGGCCCAATGCCTGCGCAGCGGCCGCGAGAGCGAGGTAGACCGACTGGTGCTCACCGCCTCCGGGGGACCTTTCCGCGGCTGGACCACCGAGATGCTCGACTCGGTGCGCCCGGAGGAGGCCAAGGCGCACCCCACCTGGTCGATGGGCCTGATGAACACCCTCAACTCGGCGACACTGGTGAACAAGGGCCTGGAGCTGATCGAGGCGCACATGCTGTTCGGCATCGACTACGACAAGATCGACGTCACCGTGCACCCGCAGTCGATCGTGCACTCGATGGCGACGTTCACCGACGGTTCCACCATCGCCCAGGCCAGCCCGCCCGACATGAAGCTGCCGATCTCGCTGGCGCTGGGCTGGCCCGACCGGGTGCCCGGGGTGCTCGCGCCGCTCGACTTCGGCAAGGCCTTCACCTGGGAATTCGAGCCGGTGGACAATGTCGTGTTCCCCGCCGTGGAGCTGGCCCGGCAGGCCGGGAAGGCTGGCGGTAGTGTGACGGCGGTCTACAACGCGGCCAACGAGATCGCGGTGCAGGCGTTCCTGGACGGGCAGATCCGGTTCCCCGACATCGTGCGTACGGTGGCGCAGGTGGTCGAGTCGGCCGACCGGTGGAGCGCGGAACCCGCTACCTTGGACGAAGTGCTCGCGGCCGACGCGTGGGCTAGGCAGCGTGCGCGCACGCACGTGGGTAACTGACGCAGGAGGGTTCGAAACCGCATGGGGTTCGCGATCGGGTTCGTGCTGTTCGCCCTCGGTATCACGGTGTCGGTGGCCCTGCACGAATGCGGCCATATGTGGACGGCGCAAGCCACCGGCATGAAGGTGCGCCGCTATTTCGTAGGGTTCGGGCCGAAGATCTTCTCGTTCCGCCGAGGTGAGACCGAATACGGCCTCAAGGCGTTGCCGCTCGGCGGTTTCTGCGATATCGCGGGCATGACCGCGCTCGACGAGCTGGAGCCCGAAGATGTGGACCGGGCCATGTACCGGCAGGCCGCGTGGAAGCGGTTGCTGGTGATGTCCGGCGGCATCCTGATGAATTTCTTCCTCGGCTTCCTGCTGATCGTCTTGCTGGCCGTGGCATGGGGGCTGCCCAGGCTGGACGCTCCGCCGGATACGCAGATCATTCCGGCCGGATGTGTGGCGCCGCAGAATCCGGACGGCAGCGCGGCGCCGTGTACCGGCGACGGCCCGGCTCAGGTGGCCGGTCTGCGGCGCGGCGATTTGGTGAAGGCGATCAACGGCGTGCCGGTGCACAGCTGGAACGATTTCCGCAAGATCACCGAGAGTCAGTCCGGCCCTATCCTTTACACGGTCGAGCGGGACGGGCAGAAGCTCGACATCTCGGTGATGCCGGAGCGTGTGGCCACGTATCCGCTGAAGCCGGATTCGGACGAGCGCGTGACCGAGCCGGTGTACGTCAGCAAGGTCGGGGTCGGCCAGGATTTCTATGCGCCGACGAAATACGGTCTGCTGCCCGCGATTCCGGCCTCGATTTCGTTCACCGGTGAGATGTTCGCCAAGACCTTCCAGTCGTTGGCGCAGATGCCGACCAAGGTCGTGAACCTGTGGCACGCGGTCACCGGAGGTAAGCGGGACGCGGACACTCCGGTCAGCGTGTACGGCGCCAGCAAGATCGGCGGCGAAACCGCCGAGCGTGGGCTCTGGGGCGTATTCGTGCTGGTGCTGGCGAGCCTGAACTTCTTCCTCGGGGCGTTCAACATCCTGCCCCTGCTACCGCTGGACGGCGGGCATATCGCGGTCGTGCTGTACGAGAAAGTACGCAATGTCCTGCGCGGGCGCAAAGGCCTGCCGCCCGGCGCCCCCGTCGACTATATGAAACTTCTTCCGGCGACTTACGTGGTCGTGGTAATCGGCGGGGCTTATATGATTCTCACTCTCGTTGCCGACATCGTGAACCCCATCAAACTCTTCCCCTGACCGGAGCGGTGCTCGTCTGAGAACCGAGTCCACCGAACGGGTATCTGCGAGCGGTTGTCCCGGATTTAACTTGGCGGGAATGTGTGGGCTGTAACGTTCTTCGGCGTTCCGAGAGCTAGGGAGACGCGGTGGTGACGAAGAAGGATGCGGCGGGGGCTGTGGTGGCGGCCAAGCAGCGGCTCGGGTTGACTTGGGGACAGTTGGCCGAGGCAATCGGGCGGGCGCCGGCGTGGACCGTGGCCGCGCTGCTCGGGCAGCATCCCGTGCCCGCGGAGGCGGCGAAAACCATTGCGGCGATGCTGGATCTCGACGGTGAAGTGGAGTCGGCGCTGCGGGCGCAACCCACGCGCGGTGCGCTTGATAGTCCCGTGCCCACCGACCCGACGATCTACCGGTTCTACGAGGTGCTGCAGGTGTATGGACCCGCGATCAAAGAACTCATCCACGAGGAGTTCGGTGACGGCATCATGAGCGCCATCAATTTCCGGATGGATGTCAAGCGGGTGGAGGATCCTGCCGGGGATCGGGTGGTGGTGACGCTGGACGGGAAGTTCCTGCCGTATCAGTGGTGAGTCGATTCCGACCGATGGCAGTGTGATGTCGCTGACCGATCCGCGTTCGGCCGGCGGTTCGTCGCACTCGCCCAGCACGTTCTTGCCGACGCCGATGGTCGGCAGGCCCGTGATCAATCCGAGGTGGCAGGCCAGTCCGAAACGGCGTGGGTGCGCGATACCCTGCCCGTCGCACACCAGGAGATCCGGTGTGGTGCCGAGTTTTTCGAGTGCGGCGAGGGTGGTGGGCAGCTCGCGGAAGGCGAGTAGGCCGGGGACGTAGGGGAAGGTGATTGTGCCTCGGGCCGTGGCGGTGTCGACGGGTTCGAGGGTGTCGGCATCGAGGACCACCACGGCCGCGACGACATGACCCGCGTCGTCGTAGGCGGAGTCGAGTCCCGCGACGGTGCGGAAATTCGGAGGACGGGGATCGGTCGTGTCGACCGACGTTCGCAACCCTTCTTGCATCTCGACAGCTGCTGCGGGTGTGGTGGGCAGTTCTACCGGGCTTCCGACACCGGTCCGGATCGCCTGGACGGGAGCCGTCATGAGGAGTTCATATCAGCCGTGCGATCGGGATTACGTGGGCGGGTAGCGGCGGAGCCATTCCGCGTCGGTGAGGACGTCGCGGAGTTCGGTGGCGAGGTCTTGGGCGAAGGCGTCGAGGGTGGGGAGGGATGAGATCGGGTCGCTGATTGCCTTGGGAACCGCCTGGATTCCGTACTCGGCGCCGATGAGCATGCCGGCCACCGCGGCGACCTGGGGGCGGTGGGTGGCGTAATTCAATGCCAGGAGCAGCGCCTCGCGGACGTAATCGCTGACCATGGCGGAATAGAGGGCGATGCCGAGGGCTTCGACGCCGTCGGCGCCGCCGTTGGGGAAGTACTGGCGGAGGTTGTCGGCCTGGGTGGGAGTCCACTCGTCGCGGATCAACCCGACCACGGTATCGATTACCGCACGGGTCTTTTCGTGGCCTGGCCGGAGGGACACCTGGCTGTAGCCGGCGGCGAGACAATCCAGGAACGGTCGATCGCGGAGCTGCTGGTGCAGGATGACGGCCAGAGTGGCCGCAGGGAGGTAGTCGTCCGGGTGCGGGTGGGTGAGGGCGGCGAGGGCGACAGCGAGATCGAATGTCTCCGAAAGGTCTTCCGACCACACCGCGGCGAGGGCGGCACGGACCAAGACGTCGGCACCGCGGGCTTCGCTGCGTGGGTCAGCGGGACTGGAGATGACGCCGGTCGAGGCGAAGCCGAGTAGAGCGTCGAGGATCGCGGGATCCGGATCACGATTGGATATGAATTCGGTCGCTTGCACGGCAAGCCCGTCGGGGTAATCATGATCACCGGCGTCATGGGCGTAAATGCCGCCGTAGATGCGCCACTCGCTGGCCTCGCTCACGAAGTCCTGCTTCATGTGAAAGAGCCAGCGTTGAAACGCGTGCTGTACTGCCGATACCGGCTCGACCGGCCGGCCGGTGCGTCTCCCGCTGAGAGCACGCATTAATCCCTCGGCAGTGTGCCCCATCAGCTGGGTGATCCAAGTCGAGCGCATATATGAGGAGGGCAGATAGTCGACGAGCTTTTCCTCTGTGTCTATTGCTCCCCCCGCGTGCCAGATGTACGAGGTCAAACCGAAATTGTCCCGCGCGTACGCGAACGCATCGCCGATGCCGGCGGCGACCAGAGCTCCTCGGAGCCGCTCGGCTCCTGTGGGCATCGGCAGTCGTCTCGTTCCCCCCGGCACGCTGCCGGCAACCTCGTCCGATCGCGAGCCGTAGTCCAGTTCGGCCTCCACGGGAGCATCGATATCGACGTAGTGCTGGTTGTAGTCGCTGTCCTCGACGGTCCGGCCTTCCGGCCGAAACTCTGCGCGATGCTGCCATCGCCTGGCCCAGTCGTCGTGCCAATGGCCGATCTTGATGCCGACTCTGTTGCGCTCTTTTGCCGGCCAGCCCTTCGGAGCGATCCTGGGATCTCTCACTGTTACTCCTCGTCGAGTCTCTTGATAGCCTGCCACCAGATGGGAACTTTGCTCTCCATGAATACTCGCTTACCTGGCCATGACAAATCCTTCGACTGCCCTGGAAGGGCATCGGCAGGCCTGCCGAGCTGTGCAATCTCTCTGGCGGTAGGGAAATCGGTCGAGCCTTCGTGGAAACGAGCGAGAATTCCCCTTCCTTCGTTGATTGTCGCGAGGAGTTGCTCATACCGCTTTACCCCCTCTGACCTTTCCGGTCCGTCGGGAATTGATTTCAACTCCGCATATAGTTGATGGGCCTCTCGGAGCATCGCATTGACTTCCCGGGCCAATCGTGGCTTAATATTGCTGACGGCTTCCGCTCGGAAACGGAAGTCGAATCCCTGTAGTGCCCATGCGTAGCTTCCGACGTCGATATTGGCACGTAGTAGCACGTGGTCTACGTGCGATTCCCGGTACCAGCCGAACATTTCATTGTTGAACTCGGTGGCGAACCCTTGGCCTCGGACATGCCGTTGCAAGAAGAGATTGGCGTGATTGGCGATCAGCTGCCCATTATTGTGATAGTAGGTGCGTGTAGCATCACCTACCTTGATTCCGTTTATATCGAATATTTGTATCGCCACGTTCAGCGCGTCTGAACTGCCGCTAACCTCCGTGACCCGGGCAATCAGCCCGCCGTACTTTCCATCGATCGCCCGCCGCAGCAGCGGCAGCAGCCGCTCCGGGTCGACCGGCAAACCATGCGGCGGGAACAGATCCCTCAACTTCGGCCGGGGCTCTTTCGCCGGCGGCGCCGGATCGTCGTGAGTGTCAGTCGGCGGCGGGGGATCCGTCCGGTTCGGGCTCTCCTCTGCGTGATCCGGTCGTTGGGGACCACGCTCTACAGGAGCGTGCTCCGGTGTACGCGAATAGGCGGGCTCTGTCGCCCGGCGTTCTGGATGTGGAGCGCTTTCCGGTCTGCGCTGCGGCTCCGCCCCGGGCCGCCTCGAGGGATGGTCGGACGGCGAGTCCGGACGCCTATTGTCCCAACCGGGTACATGATCCGGCGCCGGCGCACGGTTGCCGACCGGATGTGGCTCCTGAGGCCGGCCGGTGGTTTCACGCGGCGGTGTCCCCGTGTGATCCGTCGGCGGCCGATGCTCGGGACGTTGCCCGGGCGCGCTATTCGGCTCACCCCGGTACTCGG
Source organism: Nocardia wallacei (assembly GCF_029868745.1). Lineage (GTDB taxonomy): Bacteria > Actinomycetota > Actinomycetes > Mycobacteriales > Mycobacteriaceae > Nocardia > Nocardia wallacei_B. The sequence continues at coordinate 6,724 of NZ_JARWOP010000193.1, forward strand.
GGCGCCCGCGATTCTCCGACGGATGCGTCGGATTGTGGGTCGCCCGATTCGGCGTACGGGGGTCGATCGGACGAGCCGGATGTGACGGGGGCTCCGGGCGGGGTGGGACCGTGCTGTGGCCGCTGTACGGGGCGCGGTTCGACGGCTGTGGCGGTCGGGTGGTGGGGTCGTGGGGCCGGGTAGAACGCGGCGGTTGTGATGAGGAGTCGTAAGGCTGACCCGGACGCGGTGGGCGCGCGTGGGGGATTGGTGTCGTCGGTGCTGAATCGAGACTGGGCGTATGGGCGTGCGGCATTCCGGTTGTGTCCGGTCGCGCCGGATGTGGTGGGAGTCCCGCGCGTGGTGGTGTGCCGGGGTCGTTCGGTGGCGCCGTGCGGGCGGCGGATCCGCCGTAGAGAGGTATGTGGGGTGGTGTCGGATGTGGTGGGAGACCGGCACGTGGTTGCCTGTCTGGGCCATTCGGCCGTGTGGCGGGCGGTGGTGTCGATGGTCGGTCGGCGATGGGCTGGGAGGTGTGTGGTGGTGGGGCAGGACGCGCAGGAGGATTCGACTCTGGGGCGCGGGTGAGGTGTTCGCCGGGGGCAGGGTGCGGTTGCGGGTAGGGATGACCGGGAGCAGGCGTGGCTCGGCCTGGGGCGCTGGTGCCGGGCGCGCTGGGATGTCTTGTGGTGGGACTGTTGTCGGGGGTCGCTGCTGGTCCGCTGGTGGCGGGGGGCCACCAATCCGGCAGTCGTGTGGCATCGGCGTGATGGTTGGGGTTCTGATGCGCCCAGGGCGGTCCGACTGGCGGCGGCTGGCCCGCGAACGGACCGCTCGGCTGGGCGGGTGGTGGCGTCGGAGAGCGGGGCGGCATGTCCCACCGTGCCGGTTGTCCAGGAGGCGTATTCGCACGTTCCGGCCCGGGGCGAACGTCGTCGGGATGTCCTACAGAGGGAGTGGCGTTTTCCGGGGCGCGTGGGTGGTGTGTGTCGGGCCCGAAGTCGAGGCTTGTGTACCGAGGTGTGTTGTCTGCGTAGGTATCACTTGAACCGGGTTGGTGTGGAGGGAGGTCCAGGCTGGAGCTCTCTACGCCTGGATCAGACCCCTGGTCGGCCAGGTTCCTTCCTTGCGGAACCGGTGGAAGATGTGGCCCGCCGTCTCCATGGGTAGGCCGTCCCCCTTGTTGTCCGGGTCCCGGATCTGATTCGTCTGTTTGTCGATGATCAGGCGGCGGTCCAGAAGCTTCTCCGTCGCCCCGAAGCGGTACTCCACCTCGTTCAGGTCGTCCCGAATCAGGTTGTAGAACACCATCAGTGCCATTGTGGTCCTTCCACAGCGTGTCGTAGCTTTCGCCGGTGCGGGCGGGTATGTCGGCTTGCCAGTCGAATTCCTGGTTCGCCGCGTTGTGTGCGTCTTCGGCGGTGGCGCGTGGGTTGTTGTGCAGGTATTGGGATTCTGCGAGTTCGTGTTCGAGGAGGGTGATGTCTTGTGGCAGTGGGTTTCCGGAGCGTAGTCGGATCCAGGCTTCTGCGATGGAGCGTGAGGGTGCGAAGCGTCCGAGTTTGAGTCCGCCGGCTGCCCAGTCGGTGAGCAGGTGTCTGTCGCGCATGAGATGGTTTTTGATCTGCTCGATCTCGGCGCGGGTGAAGCCGGTGCCGCCGTTCCGGCGTGGTTGGTGGGCGAGGTTGTCCGCGATGTCTGCGATGTCGCTGTCGTCGGATCGGAAGCGTTCGTATGCTCCTTCGGCCCACTCCACGTCGTGGGTTGGTTCGTGGAGGCCGATCGCGCCGCCGGTTTGTACGAGTTCGCGGTGGGTGTCGTGTGTCGGAGCGTCGGAATGGTCGGCGAATTGATCCGGCCGCGCGCCGTGTGGAAGGCCGTGTCCTTCGGCTGTGTTCCGCGACGGGGTTGCCGGGCGAGGTGGGGGTGCGGCCGCGCGGGGTGGTGTCGGTCGAGCGGCATCGGGTGTGGTGTTCGGCCGCGGCGGCGTGTCGGTCCGGCCGGATTCGGGCCGGTGGGTGGATTCGGGCCGGCTCTTGTCCGGGCGGTTGCTTGTGTCGGGACTTGTTGGGGGAGCGACAGTTTCGGGGCGGAGGGGAGCCGGAGTGCCGGCGGCGGAACCGTCCGCTGCCGGGGGTTGGGTCGCTGTGCCAGGTCGCTGCGCGGTCTCGGGGTTGCTGGTGTGGTGCGGGGTCTGGCCTGTCATGGCTGGTGTGCCCATAGCAGGCGTTGTCGTAGCGGAGGCCGGATCGGTGGTCGAGGGTGTGTGCGTCTCAGCGGGAGGGGCTGTGTCGACGGGGGTGGTGGGTGGTGGCGTGGTGGTCGTCGGGTCCGGGGTGTGGGGTCCGGTAACGCTCGATTCGTGCGGGTTGGTAGTGGGGTCGTGGGGGACCGGGTTGTTGTTGCCCGTGTCTTGGAAGGCGGGCGGGGTGTTGTCGGGATTGGTTGTGCCCGTGGTGTTTTCTTGGGGTACGGGGGCAGTTGGGTTCGGGTTGCCGCTGTCGTGGGGGGCGGCCGAGGGGTTGCCCGTGTCGGTCGGGCCGGGGTCGGGGGAAGCCGGGTTGTTCGGGCTCGGAGGTTGTGCGGGAGTACCGGTGTCGGTGGCGGGGGTGGCGCCGGGATCGTGCGGGCTCGGGTTCTGGGAGTGTGAATAGCTGGTGTCGGGGGAGGTGCCGGTGTCGGAAAGTGCCGGAGTGTCAGTGGTTTTCGGTGGTGTGGTGGGGCTTGCGGTGTCGGCGGGGGTGGGGCTCGGCGAGTTGTTCTCGCCGGGATCGTGTGCCGCGGGGCTGGTGGTCGCGCCGGGATCGTTCGTGGCAGCACTGGGGTCGCTCGCTGCGGGGTCGCTCGTGCCGGGACTCGGGTTGCCTGCTCCGGGGTCGTTCTTGCCGGAGCCGAGGTTGCTCGCCCCGGGATCGTTCGTTCCAGCGCCGGAGTCGTTATCGGCTGGGGGCGTTTCTCCGCTGTTGTGCTCGCCGGCCGTGTTGATTCCATTGAGGTGCCCGTGCGGGCCGGCGCTGGCCGCGGTGGTGGCTACGGAGGTGGACACACCGGAGGTCAGGCTCTCTATGCCGAGCTCGAACTTGCCGCCGAACGGGACGGTGGCGGCTTGGCCCGCGACATCGCCGGCGACGCCCCCGACGCTGTCGGCGGCGGCTACGGCGCCGATGCGGCCTAGCTTGCTGTCGATGTTCATCACATTGTTCAGCGCGCCCCCGCTGCCCAGGCCGCCGCCGACAGCGCCGCCGACCGTTCCGGCGAACGAGACCAGACCGAGCGACTGCCAGTCCTTGGCAGTGAGCCCTTCGCGGTCGCCCCGGGCCATTTGCAGCAGGAGGCCGCTGAGGTGAGAGCCGCCCTCTTCCGCGAGACCTGCGAGTGCGCCTATCGCGGCCGCGCGCGCAATGGCCCGGGACAGGATGCGCTGGATCAGGCCGCGCACGAGCGACCGGATCGCCAGCTGGGTCGCCACCCGGGCGGCAGCTCCCGCAGCGGCGCCGATCCCGGTCCACGATGTCGCCAGTGCGACCGCCAGCTCGGCGGCCAGGATGATCATCGCCGCGATGATCGTGAACTTGGTGTGCTCGATGTCGAGGGCGCCCTTGTCGAGGGTGTCGGCTTGTGATTCACACCGCTTGATCAGCTCCTGTAGCGCGCCCTCGTCGCCCCCGATCGCGGACCACATGGTGGCGACCGCGTCGTGGGACTCACCCGACGACAGCGCGGTCAGCACATCGCGCACGACCGCATCGGAGTCCTCGCCGACCGTGCCGAGTGTCTCGGCGAGTCCGTCCCAGGAATCGGCGAGGCGCCGCATCGCCGTCTCGTCGCCTTCGGGCCAATCGCCCGCGCCGACTACATATTTCGCCACCCACTGCAGCGAATCCGGTATCTCGAGACCCATGGATCAGACCACGAGTCCGCCGGCGTTGGCGCCGTCCTGACCGGAAAGCAGGTCGGCGGTTTGCGTCATGCTCTCACCGATTCCGGTCAAGAGCGAGGACAAGCCGTTCACCGACTGCACCAGCTCGTCGATCCCGACGTAGTTCGTCTCGAAGGCCTTGCCCACCTCGTCATCGCCCCAGCATCGACCCTCGGCAGTGATCGACTCCTGCAACAGGGTCAGTGCGTTCTTCACCCGTGTGGCGACGTCGGTGAAGCGGGGCTGCGTGGCGCGCAGCGCCGCCGGGTCGACGCGCAACGGGTCCACAGCGGCTCCTCCGGGTAGTCGGGTGCTTCATCAGGGTTGGACGCGGGCGAACCCGCTCGAGTTCCAGCGAATATCGAGCAGCTCTCCTGCCACGGCGTCAGCGACGGTCGTCGAGGTAGGAGCGGTTGCGGAAATACTCGTCTTCCTCCTCCTCGTCCATCGGCGGCGGTGCCTGGGTGGCCGAGGTCGGCTCGGGCAGCAGCGACCGCACCAGATCCTTGATGCTCGGGGCGCCCGGGAGGATGTCGGAAAGATCGGGCAGTTCGCCTGCCAATTCCTCGATCGGCGCGACAGCCTGCTGCGACAGCTCGGTCGCGGACTGCGCGGCGGACTGCGCGGCCTCGGCGATCGAGCGGCCCAGTTTCTCCGGTGTGGAGCGCTTGAACGCCTCGGGAACCAGGTGCACCTCGAGCGGTACACCCGACACGTTGCTGACCACCCGCACCAGGTTGTCCGACGACCAAGCCTCCCCCGTGGTCGACGCCAGTCGCGTCTGCAGGTCGGCCAATTCACGTCGCTGCTGCTCGTAGGTCTCGAGCATGGAGTCCACTTGGACGCGCAGCTCCTCGTTGCGGGCGCGCATCGCTTCCCGCTCGCTATCGGTCATGCCACCTCCCCCATTCGGTTCCCTGCCAGATCCGACGCGGCGGGACGGCGGTCGGTTCCCTCTTCGGTCCGATTCCACCATCGGCCGGACATCCAGGGCAACCCGGACGAGATTTCCGGACGAGATTTGCGGCACGCCCGAGGGGGAACTTCGTACACCGGACGCGGGCCGCCCGACCAGGTTCGACACGCCCGGGACCGACCGGTCGAGCAACTTACACTGCACCGATCCCCGGACCGCGACGAATACCGGATGGACAACGACGTTTCTCACGACCGGTCGTTGTAGGTGCTCTCACAGCGTCTGGTCCGGCAACACCACTAGACTCGGCCCCGAAACGGTGAGCACACACGAAAGTAGGCAACTGAACGTGAGCGAGCGCAGCGAGCGAATCGACGACGCAGCGCGACAGGCTGCGCCGACAGTCAGCGAGGCACGGCCGTGAGCGGTGCCATCACATTGGGTATGCCGTCCGCGCCCGCGGCGGTTCTCGCACCCCGCCGTAAGACCCGTCAGCTACAGGTGGGCAAGGTCGGGGTGGGCAGTGATTTCCCGGTGTCGGTGCAGTCGATGACGACCACCAAAACCCACGACGTGAATACGACCCTGCAGCAGATCGCGGAGCTGACCGCGTCCGGCTGCGACATCGTGCGGGTGGCCTGCCCGCGCCAGGAGGACGCCGACGCGCTGTCCGCGATCACCAAGAAATCCCCGATCCCGGTGATCGCCGACATCCACTTCCAGCCGCGCTACATCTTCGCCGCGATCGACGCGGGCTGCGCGGCCGTCCGCGTGAACCCGGGCAACATCAAGGAATTCGACGGCCGCGTCAAGGAGGTCGCGAAGGCGGCCGGCGCCGCGGGCATCCCGATCCGCATCGGCGTCAACGCGGGCTCGCTGGACAAGCGAATGCTGGAGAAGTACGGCAAGGCGACGCCGGAGGCGCTGGTGGAGTCGGCGCTGTGGGAGGCGAGCCTGTTCGAGGAGCACGGCTTCGGCGACATCAAGATCTCGGTGAAGCACAACGACCCGGTGATCATGGTGGAGGCCTACCGGCAGCTCGCCGCGCGGTGCGACTATCCGCTGCACCTGGGCGTCACCGAGGCCGGTCCGGCGTTCCAGGGCACCATCAAGTCGGCGACGGCCTTCGGCGCGCTGCTGAGCCAGGGCATCGGCGACACCATCCGGGTTTCGCTGTCGGCGCCGCCGGTCGAGGAGGTGAAGGTCGGCAACCAGATCCTGCAGTCGCTGAACCTGCGCCCGCGCAAGCTGGAGATCGTCTCGTGCCCGTCCTGCGGCCGCGCCCAGGTCGACGTGTACACCTTGGCCAACGAGGTCACCGCGGGGCTGGAGGGGATGGAGGTCCCGCTGCGGGTGGCGGTCATGGGCTGTGTGGTCAACGGTCCGGGCGAGGCCCGCGAGGCCGACCTGGGCGTCGCCTCGGGCAACGGCAAGGGTCAGATCTTCGTGAAGGGTGAGGTCATCAAGACCGTGCCCGAACATCAGATCGTGGAGACGCTGATCGAGGAGGCGATGCGCATCGCCGAGTCGATGGGCGAGTCCGGTACGGGCGAGCCGGTGGTCACCGTCGGTTAGTCCCGGGTGAGCGAGGTGCGTGCGTGAGATCGGGCGTCGCCGTGCGCGGTTCATCGCTCGCGATGGTCAAACAGCAGCGTGTTCGCGGCGTTCGTGGCAGGCTGTGAACGTGCGGAGTGTGCTGGAGCCGAGCCGCCGGACGAGGACCTCCGGTGCCCGCCAGCTCGCGAATCGCGATCTGGCACTGGTGCAAGAAGTACTGGACACCGATCCGGTGGCCAGCTGTATGGTCGCCGCGCGACTGCAGGAGTACGGCCTGGACACCCGGGGTGGACAGGGCGAACTGTGGAGTCGCGGCGGCCCGGCCGAGTCGCTGTGCTTCTCGGGCGCGAACCTGGTGCCGCTGCGCGGCGGGCCCGACGATCTGCGTGCCTTCGCCGAGCGTGCGGCGCGCTGGCCACGATTGTGCTCGTCGGTGGTGGGTCGGCAGGAGCTGGCGCTGCCGCTGTGGGAGATGCTGGCCGACCGCTGGGGACCGGCCCGTGACCTGCGGGCCGACCAGCCGCTGCTCGCGCTCGACGGCCCCGCCTACGCCGTGGCCGATCCGCGGGTGCGGCGGGTGCGGGCCGACGAACTGGACCGTTACCTGGTCGCCGCGATCGCGATGTTCACCGAGGAGATCGGCGTCGACCCGCGCGCGGGCGACGGCGGGCGCAGTTACCGCCGCCGGGTGGCGAGCCTGATCCAGGCGGGCCGGGCCTGGGCCCGCTTCGAGGACGGCGTGGTCGTCTACAAGGCCGAGGTGGGTGCGATATCGCGGCGCACCGGGCAGATTCAGGGCGTGTGGGTGCACCCGGAGTGGCGCGGCCGCGGCCTGGGCACCTCGGGTACCGCGGCGGTGGCCAACGCGGTGGTCGCCTCCGGCCGCACCGCGAGCCTGTATGTCAACTGCTACAACGAGGCTGCCCGGCGCGCCTACGCCAACGTCGGATTCCGCCAGGTCGCTACGTTCGCAACGGTTCTCGTCGACTGAGGCCGGAAATCGCGCGAGCGCCCGCGTCGTGTCGCCCCGGTGGCGCGTGGTCTGCTGACTACCATCGCTGTCGATGTCGACACCCGAAAGACGTTGTGTGGGGCGCGGCCTCGCGCCGCGAAGACGCACGGCCGTACTGCTGTCGGCCGTCGCGCTCGTGCTGGCGGCGAGCGGCTGCGGTTCCGGCTCGCAGGGCCCGGTTCCCGCGGCCGACGACTTCCTGGCGGCGGTCGCCCGGCACGATCCGGCAGGCGCCGGGAAACTCACCAACCAACCCGACAAGGCAAGTGCCGCACTGGCTTCGGCATGGGACAAGCTGCAGGCCGAGGAGCTGACCGCGCACACCGGCGACGCCCGGGTCACCGGCGACACCGCCACCGTCGACTACACCTACCGGTGGCGGTTGCCGAAGAACCGGATCTGGACCTACACCGGACAGCTGCAGATGGGCCGCAGCGACGGCCGCTGGCAGGTGCGCTGGACGGCATCGGACATTCATCCCAAACTCGGTGACACCCAGACCATGGAGTTGCGCGCCACCCCCGCACCGCGCGCCCGCGTCAACGAACGCTCCGGCAGCGATGTGCTGATACCCGGTACGGTGCATCCGATTTCGTTCACCGCGAGCGCCGCGCCGGACCCGGGTTACGTCGCTGCGGCCCTCTCCGATGCCCTGCACCCGTTCGACGAAGCCCTCACCGCGGACGCCATCCGCACCGCCGCGGGCAAGAGTCCGGGCGCGTATACCGTTGCGGCGCTGACTGATTGGGAGTTCGATCAGGTTCACGACGAGTTGATCGGGCTACCCGGCGTGCGCGCCGGTGAGCAGGCGGACCTGGTCGCCGTCGACCGCCATTTCGCCCCGGATCTGATGACGCAGATCCGCAAGACCGTCGCCGACGAGGTCGACGGCAAGGCGGGCTGGTCCGTGGTCACCATGAACACCAACGGCGCCGATGTCGACGTGCTGCACGAGGTGGACCCGCAGCCCGCGCCGTCGTTCTCGCTGAGCATCGACCGCAATGTGCAGAACGCCGCGCAGCGGGCCGTCGATGTGCGGACCGAGCAGGCCATGATGGTGGTGCTGCAGCCGTCCACGGGCGCCGTTCTCGCGGTGGCTCAGAACCGCGCGGCCGACGCCGACGGCCCGGTCGCGACGTCGGGGTTGTATCCGCCGGGCTCCACCTTCAAGACGGTGACGGCGGCCGCGGCGATGGCGGAGGGCACCGCGACTCCGGAGACGGTGGTGCCGTGCCCGAGCCGAATCGTGATCGGCGAGCGCACCATCCCGAACTATGAGCTGTTCACCATCGGTGACGTGCCGATGGCGACCGCGTACGAGCGATCCTGCAACACCGCGTTCGCCAAGATCGCCAGCGAACTGTCCGCGGACGCGCTGACCGACGCGGCGGCCCGATTCGGGATCGGCCCGGATTACACGGTGGTCGGGTTGCCGACGGTGTCCGGGTCGGTGCCCGCGGCGAAGGAGCAGGTGCAGCGCACCGAGAACGGCATCGGCCAGGGCAAGGTGGTGGCGAGCCCGTTCGGGATGGCGCTCGTCGCCGCGACCGTCGCGCACGGCTCCGCGCCCACGCCCTATCTGATCGCGGGATACGAGACCAAGGTGGACGGCGACCGCCCGGCCTTGTCCCCGAAGGTGGCCGAGGGCCTGCGCATGATGATGCGCAAGGTGGTGACCGGAGGTACCGCCGAGCGGATCGCCGATCAGGGCGAGGTGTACGGCAAGACCGGTGAGGCGGAAGTCGACGGCGGCTCGCATTCGTGGTTCATCGGCTACCGCGGCGACCTCGCCTTCGCGACCCTGCTGGTGCGCGGCGGGAGTTCGGACAACGCGGTCGCCGTCACCCGCGACATGCTGGCCGCACTGCCGCCGGGCACCGCATGACATTCGCGGTCTCGAACGAATTGGGTCGCAATCTCTCTCGCCGTGGAGCACATTTCCCACAGCGTTCCGGAAAACTCCTGGCAAACGACGACGACCGGATGCCCGGCTAGGTAAGGCATCCGGTCGTCCGGTCGCAGAGAACGTGTTCGGCTGTGGTTTATGGCGAGTGCACCTCCATTCCGCTCGTGACCGTCGAGGCGGCGTTCTCGACGGGGTAGGTGGCTCCGGCGGAGGCGTCCCCGAGCAGTTCCACGGCACCGGTGCCGGCTAGGAGCATTCCCGCGGTGATGAGGGTGAGCGTCGAACGCTTCATGGTCTTCTCCCTTGAGGGTGAGCGAGATCCAATGGGCTCGAACTATTGGTCGCCGACTTTGCCGACTGGACCGACGGTAGAACGCGAGCAATCTCCTAGACAACCCCTCGGTGCGCAATAGCACAGGTCTCGAAAATCGCGCTGCAGGTCACGGGCGTGTCGGTGACCTTTTTGTTATTCGGCCCGGCGCAGACTGGCGGCGAGATGATGCTGTTTCGGCTGTCCGGCGGCGGCCATCCGCAGGGTGTAATCGATGGTGTCGCCCGACAATCGGATCGAGCGGCCGAGCGCGGTCACCAGCTTCGCGGTGGTGGTGCGGCCGATCTGGGTCGAGTCCAGTTCCAGGTGCAGGCCGCCGTCGGCGACGTCGACGCTGCCCTCGCAGATCTCGGTGATCCCGGTCGGGTGGGCGAGAATCAGCTCGATGCGATCCGGTCCGGCGCAGCGCAGGTAGCCGGTCTCGGCGTGCAGCGAACGGCCGTCCTCGGCGTGCCGGGTGCGCTGGCGGTAGGTGAGGAACGGGCGGCCGACATGACCGAAGTGGACTTCCTCGTGGTAGTCGAACGCCTCGATCGTCGGATACTCCCCGTGGCCGGAGCCGCGCCAGACGCCCAGGAGCGGGGCGAGGTGGGCGATATCGGGATGGGGCGCGACGGCCGGCTGGGGTTCGAGCACGGCGGTCAGCATAGTGGCCGCGGGCCGCGGTGGCGCGCGGACGACGCGCTGGTTCGGGTCGAATGCCGGTGACCCCGCTTGACACCTCGCACCCGCACGCAGCCCAACTGCGCGAACACGGATCGCTCTGCAGGACACGCCGCGCGGAAACAGTGGGGTCGAACGATGTCCGCGTTTCCGGCCGTATGTCTGGTGAGATGAGACGAGCTGCCGTCGGCGCGGGGAGGTGGGAGGGGATGGGGATCGATGTGACGACGCGAACCGAGCCACCGCGGCGTTCGGCGCTGCGGCAGTGCTGGGTACTGGCGATACGCCTGGTGCGGCCCTCGCTGCGCAACGGCGAGGTGCTGACGGCGCTGCTGTCCCCGGCCGTGTTCACGGTCGGGTTCTATGTGCCGCTGGATCGGGTGATGAACTTCGCCGGGCACGGACTCAGCAGTTATGCGCAATTCCTGATGCCGATGATCGTGATGCAGGCGGTGGCGTTCTGCGGCACCGCGGCGGCGTTCCGGTCGGCCACCGACGCGCGCGACGGTCTGGACACGCGATTCGCGACGATGCCGATGCCCGCGGCCGCGCCGCTGGTGGCCCGGACCGCGGCGGCGCTGTACCGGGTCGCGATCGCGCTCGCGGCGGCGGTGGTGTGCGGCTACGCGATCGGGTTCCGGTTCTACGGCGGTGCCGGACAGACCGCCGCGTTTCTGTGTTTCGCCATGCTGCTCGGGCTGATGATGTGCCAGCTCGGCGATCTGCTGGGCGCGCTGTCGAAGAGTCCGGAGGCGACGACGCAGGTGCTGGTGCTGCCGCAACTGATCCTCGGCATGGTGTCCACCGGGTTCGCGCCGGCGAGCCAGTTCCCGGACTGGATCCGGGGCTTCGCGCGTGATCAGCCGGTGTCGCAGTTCGTGGGCACGCTGCGGGTGCTGGCGGGTGACCGTTCCGGACGGGCCGGGGTGGCGAACTGGGCGTCGGCGGGGCCGGGGCTGGGTTGGACGCTGGCCGGCCTGGTCGCGTTCGGCGGCGCTTCGGTGCTGGTGGCGGTTCGGAGGCAGCGATGACGACGAGCGCGGACGTGCGGCCGGGGTCGGCCACCGAGTTACCGGTGGTCGCGTTTCCGACCGAGACATGGCGGCTGCTGCTGCCGCAGACGGTCGTGCAGACGCGGCGGCTGCTGGTCCGCTGGCGCCGCGACCCCCTGACGATGGCGCAGTCGCTGCTGTTCCCGGCCTTGTTGCTGGTGATGCTGAATACCGTGCTGGGACGGCAGATTTCGGCGTTCTCGGGGGCGGACGCGCTGTACGGCTCGGTGCCGATGGTGACGCTGGTGTCGGTCATGTCGGGCTCGCTGGCCGGGGCGATCACGCTCGGCCGCGAGCGCGATGACGGTCTGCTGGCGCGGTTCTGGGTGCTGCCGGTGCACCGCGCGTCGGGATTGCTGGCGCGCATTCTCGCCGAGGGTGCGCGCATCCTGGCGTGCACGCTGGTGCTGTTCGGCGTCGGCCTGCTGCTGGGATTCCGGTTCCGCCAAGGACTTCCGGCCGCGGTGGCGCTGGTGGGGGTGCCGCTGATGTACGGTCTCGGTTTCGCGACCATGGTCACCGCCGTGGCGTCCTACACCGCCAAACCCGCGCTGGTGGAGGCGATTTCGCTGGGATCGTCGCTGCTGATGTTCTTCTCCACCGGGTTCGTGCCGCTGGCGGCCTATCCCGCGTGGGCGAAACCGATTGTGGGGCACTCGCCGATGTCGTACGCGGTCGACGCCATGCGCGGGCTGTCGCTGGGAGGTCCGGTGCGGGGGCCGTTGCTGGCGACGGTCGCGTGGTCGGCGGGTGCGATGGTGGTGTTCGCGGTGCCCGCCGTCCTGGGCTACACGCGCGCGAGCCGGCGGTAGTTCCGGCCGGGTCTATCGCAAGTCGTCGGCTACTCGGGCTACCAGGTTGGTGGAATCGCGGGGGCTCAGGGCCATGGCGCGGAGTTGGTCGAACATCACGCCGAAGCGGCGGATCTCGTTGTGGCCCTCCACGATATCGTCGCCGGCGATGCCCTCGACGTACACGAGTTCGGGGTCGGCGGGGTCGTGGAAGTCCAGGACGACGAAGGAGCCGACCATCGCCGGGTGCGCGCCCGCGTCGAACGGCAGCACCTGCAGGATGACGTTGCGCTTCTCCGCTTCCTCGACCAGTCGCAGTAGCTGGCCCCGCATCACCTCGCGGCCGCCGACGACGCGCCGGATCGCCGCCTCGTCCAGCACCACCCACAGCTCCAGTGGCTCCTCCTTGGCGAGCAGCTTGGCGCGTTCGAAGCGGGCGCGCAGGCGCTGTTCGATCACCGCGGTCTCGACCTTGGGCATCGCGGTATCCAGCACCGCCCACGCATACTGCTCGGTTTGCAGGAGTCCGGGGATGAACGACGTCTGGAACAGCCGGGCCGAGAGCGCCTCGGTCTCGAAGTTGATGTAGGCGGCGTACACCTCCGAGACCGCCGCCTCGAACGGCCGTGACATGCCGGGCTTTTGCGCCTCTTGGAGCAGTTGCAGCGCGTCCGACCGCTGCGATTCCTCGATGCCGTACAGGTCCAGCATCGCCATCAGAGTGCGGCGCTGCGGTCGCGCCTGCGCCGTCTCGATGCGGTACAGCGTGGTGACGTTGATGCCGGTGCGGGCGCTGACGACCTCCTTGCTGATCCCGGCGTTCTCGCGCATCTCCTGTAGAAGTGCGGCCAATCGCCTGAGCTGGACCGTCAACACCGTCCGCTTGCCTGCCATCGTGCCCGTTCTCCTCTGAACGTGCCGCCTCTGTTGTGGCCTTCGCGTACGCCCGAGCGGCACTGTCGGCTTGCCGCGCCGGGCCCTTGTCGAGCTCGAGCATAACCATTGCGCCCGCGAAAGATGCCCCGCCACCGGAAAAGCTGGTGGCGGGGCGACGGTTCGAGGCAAGCCTGATGACGGGGCAACGGTCCGAGCCGACTCGGTGGGTGAGGTCGAGCCGGCTCGGTGGTGCGCCGAAAAGGCTTGTGGGCGAGGCTATTCCGCAGCGGCGGCGAAACCGGTGCGCAGGTCCTCGAGGATGTCGTCGAGGCCCTCGATGCCGACGGCGAGGCGGACCAGGCCCGGGGTGACGCCGGAGGCCAGCTGCTCCTCGGGGGTCAACTGGGAGTGCGTGGTCGAGGCGGGGTGGATGACCAGCGAGCGGACGTCACCGATATTGGCGACGTGGCTGTGCAGGGTCAGCGCGTCCACGAACTTCTTGCCCGCGTCGACGCCGCCGGCCAGCTCGAAGCCGATGATCGCGCCGGTTCCCTTGGGCGCCAGCTGCTTTCCGCGCTCGTACCACGGCGACGACGGCAGTCCGGCATACGACACCGAGGTGACTTCCGTTCGCTCGGTGAGGAATTCGGCCACGGCCTGGGCGTTCTGCACGTGCCGCTCCACCCGCAGGCTGAGGGTTTCCAGGCCCTGGCTGATCAGGAACGCGTTGAACGGCGAGATCGCCGCGCCGAGGTCGCGCAGCAGCTGCACCCGGGCCTTGAGCGCGAAGGCGGGCGCGCCCAGTTCGGCGAACACCACGCCGTGGTAGCTGGGGTCGGGCGTGGTGAAGCCGGGGAAGCGGGACTTGCCGTCGGCGTCGGTGACCGTCCAGTCGAAGGTGCCGCCGTCGATGATCACGCCGCCGATGGCCGCGCCGTGGCCGCCGAGGTACTTCGTGGCCGAGTGCACCACGATGTCCGCGCCGTGCCGCAGCGGCTGGATCAGGTACGGGGTGGGCACGGTGTTGTCGACGATCAGCGGCAGCCCCGCGGCGTGCGCGACCTCCGCGATGCCGGGGATGTCGAAAATGTGGTTCTGCGGGTTGGAGACCGTCTCGCCGTACAGCGCCTTGGTGTTCGGGCGGATCGCCGCGCGCCACTGCTCGAGGTCGTCCGGGTCCTCGACGAAGCTGACCTCGACCCCCAGCTTCGGCAGCGTGTAGTGGAAGAGGTTGTAGGTGCCGCCGTACAGCCGCGGGCTGGAGACGATGTGGTCGCCCGCGTTCGCGATATTGAGGATCGCGAAGGTCTCCGCCGCTTGTCCGGAGGCCAGCAACAGCGCGGCGACTCCGCCTTCCAGCGCCGCGATCCGCTGCTCCACGGCGTCCTGGGTCGGGTTGATGATGCGGGTGTAGATGTAGCCGGGCTCGGTGAGACCGAACAGCGCCGCGGCGTGGTCGGTGTCGCGGAAGGTGTAGGAGGTGGTCTGGTAGATCGGCAGGGCGCGGGCGTTGGTGGTGCCGTCGGGCACCTGGCCCACATGGACCTGCTTGGTTTCGAAGGTCCAGTTCTGGGACGGGTCGGCCGGTGCGGCGGGGTCGGTCATCGGGGTCTCCTGGCGGTGTGGATACGGATGTCGAGCGGGCGTGCGGCCTCGGCTCGCCGCCCGCGTCCCTGTCGATACGGCATGAACGGAACTACATCTCGCCGACCGGCGGCATTGTTTGAATCGGCTGGATTCGAACTCCACGTGCGTGTCGCGGGTTCGTGCGGGCGTGTCGCCGGTTCGCAGCAGGTTCCCAGGAATCGGCCAGGCTTCTCACCGCTCGGATTGGGAGACTCCCGCGGTGACTGTGACCGCGACCGTGTTCCCCGAACCGCCGCCCGCCCGCCGCCGGGATCGCCTGGCCCTGGCGGCCCTGCTCGGCGTGACCGCGGCGGCGTACCTGTGGAACATCGGCGTCAACGGCATGGGCAACGGGTTCTACGCCGCGGCCGCGTGGGCGGGGTCGCGGAACTGGGAGTCCCTGCTGTTCGGATCGCTGGATCCGGGCAATTTCATCACCGTCGACAAGCCGCCGGTGTCGCAGTGGGTGATGGGTTTGTCGGGGCAGCTGTTCGGTTTCGGCAGTGCGAGCATGCTGGCGCCGCAGGCGCTGATGGCGGTGGCGACCGTGGCGCTGCTGTACGGGATGGTCACGCGGGTCACCGGCGCTCGCGGCGCCGGGCTGCTGGCGGGGCTGGTCTTCGCGGTGACGCCGGTGGCGGCGTTGATGTTCCGGTTCGACAATCCCGACGCCGTGATGGTGCTGCTGATGACCGCCGGGGCGTACTGCGTGGTCCGCGCGCTGCCGCGGGCGGACGTGCGCTGGCTGGCGGCCGCCGGGGTGGCACTGGGTTTCGCGTTCCTGGCCAAGATGCTCGAGGGACTGATGGTGCTGCCCGCGCTGGCACCGGTGTATCTGCTGGCCGCGCCGACGACGCTGGGAAAACGGTTGCTGCACTTGCTCACTGCCGCCGCCGCGCTGGTCGTCTCCGCCGGGTGGTACGTGTTGCTGACTATGCTGTGGCCGGTGTCGGAGCGGCCGTATCTGGCGGGCTCACGGAACAACACGTTCATGGATCTGGTGTTGGGCTACAACGGATTCGAGCGCATCCTCGGACGTTCGCACCGGGGGCGCAGGCCCTTCGAACTGCCGGCGGGGTACGAGATGCCGCATCTCGGCGGGCCGGGCGGATTCGGGTCCGGTGCCGGGCCTACGCGCCTGTTCACCGGGGAGATCGGTTTCGAGATCTCCTGGCTGCTCCCCGCCGCTGTGGTCGCCTTCGGGCTGGTGCTGGTATCCCGGGGCCGGTCGCCGCGTACCGATCCAATGCGTTGCGCGGCTTTGCTGTTCGGGCTGTGGCTGCTCGTGGACGGGGTCGCGTTCGCCACGATGCGGGGCGGCATGCACGCCTATTACACGCTGGCGATCGCGCCCGCTGTCGCGGGTTGTTTCGCGCTCGGCGTACACGAGGTCTGGCAGCGGCGGGGCACCGCGTTCGGCCGGATCGGTGGCGCCGCACTGGTTCTCGCGGGTGGTGTGTGGGCCTTCGTGGTGTTGCAGCGCAACGGCGGGTGGCAGCCGTGGTTGCGCTGGGTGGTTCTGGTGGCGGCGGTGGCGGTCGTGCTCGGACTGCTGACGACGCTGGTTCCGGTGGCAGCGCGGCGGGTACCGCGTGGTGTCGTCGCCATGCTGCTGGCGGCCGGCGTGATCGCGAGCCTGGCCGGGTCGACCGCGTACGCGGCGGCCACACTGCCGCAATCACACACCGGGGGAAGCCCGTCCGTCGGCCCGGCCCACGCCGAACCATCAGGTAACGCTTCGCCTTTCCGGGGCGCCATGAGCGCGTTCCGTGGCGACGGCGACACCGATCCTCGGCTCATCGCCATGCTGCGAGCGACCACCACGCAGTGGTCGGCCGCGATCGACCGCTCCTCTCCCGCCGCCGGGCTCGAATTGGCAAGTCGCACAGCGGTCATCGCCCTCGGCGGCTTCACCTCTGCGGACCCCGTGCCGACCCTGCCGCAGTTCCAGGACCTCGTGCGCGAGCACCGCGTCACCTACTACCTCGCCCCGGAGGTGCGGTTGCCCGATTCGTGGCGGACCGCGCCGCCACCCGAATCCTCAGTTGCGCAGGGAGATCCAGTTGCCGAGCTATGGCATCCGGTCGGCGACACCGACATCTACAACTGGGTATCCCAGCACTACACCGCCCAGCACATGAACGGACTGGCCGTCTACGACCTCACCGCCGCGCCGCACTGAGGCGGCTACGGGCGGAGGCCGGCCAGCACGACCGTGAGGGCGTGGTTCGGGGCGCCGCGGCGGTGGGCGCGGCGTTCCGCGGTGGCGGCGCCGACGAGGAGATCCATGGCGTCGGCGGTATCGAGGTCGGAACGGACCGTGCCGGCGTGCTGGGCGCGCCGGAGCAAGGTGTCGAACTGTGCGCGGAATTGATCCCGAACCTCTTCGGAGACAACGGCTTCCGTGCCCGTCTCCAGCGTCTCGCAGAGTGCCTGATTCAGCGCTACCTCGCCGACCAGTCGAGTGAAGTAGTCGAGGAAGGTCCGGCCCGGGTCGGCTTCGGCCGCCGCTAGGCCTTGCGCGTCCTCGACGAACTGCTCGAGGCGGCCGCGCAGCACCGCCTCGTACAGGGCCTCCCGGGTGGGGAAGTGCCGGTAGACGGTGCCGACGCCGACTCCGGCGCGGCGCGCGATCTCGTCGAAGGACACCGAAAGACCCTCGGCGGAGAGCATGTCGCGGGCGGTGGCCAGCACCAGGTCGCGATTGCGGCGAGCGTCCGCGCGCATCGGTTTGGAGGCCTGGGCAGCTTGGTCGACCACGCGTCGATCGTACCTGCGGTATTGCGAAGCGGAGAGATCTCTCCGTATAGTGCCAATCGGAGAGAATTCTCCGATTATTTCGCAGGGCGGCAAGCCGAGGAGGAACCGCAGTGGACCAGGTTGTTTTCGTCACCGGCGCGACCGGGCAGCAGGGCGGAGCCGTCGCGTACCGGCTCCTCGAGGACGGGTGGCGGGTGCGTGCGCTGACCCGGAACCCGGCCGGCGCCGCGGCGCGGGCGCTGGCGGCGGCGGGAGCCGAGATAGTCGCGGGCTCGCTGGAAGACCCGGCGGCGATAGAACGTGGGGTGGCCGGCGCGTACGGCGTCTTCAGCGTGCATCCCGGCCCCCTGACGCCGGACCGGGACGAGGCCAAGTCGGGCAAGGGCATTGCCGATGCCGCGCTGAAACATGGTGTGGCGCATCTGGTCTACAGCTCAGGCCTGGCGGCCGACCGGGGCGGGCAGGAGGCCAAGTGGGAGGTGGAGCGGTATCTCGCCGAAATCGGTGTGCCGGTGACGATTCTGCGGCCGAGCTCGTTCATGGAGAATTTCGTCACGCAGTCGGCCACCGTCGGAGTGCGAGACGGTGCGTTGCGCACCGCCGCGGCCCCGCACGTGCGCCAGCAGTTCATCGCCCTCGACGACATCGGTGCCTTCGCGGCCCTCGCCCTGGCGCGACCCGGCGAATTCCGCGGCAGGACACTCGAATTGGTCGGCGACGCGCTGACGCCGCCCGAGGTCGCCGCGGAGATGAGCGCGGCCGTGGGGCGGACCATTCCCTACATCCAGCGGCCCATCGAGGAACTACGCCGCATCAACGAGCGCTTCGCCCGCGGCTACGAACTCATCAACAGCGGCGCCCTCGACGACATCGACGTGGACATCGCCGAACTGCGCCGACTGCACCCCGGCCTGATGACCCTCCGGGACTGGCTGAAACACCGAGGCGCGCAACTACTCCGGCCGTTCCTGGGATGAGCGAGGGGGTCCGTCGGTTCGCGACGGCGTGGTGAGCAGATCGATGACCGCCTTCGCCTCTTCGGTGGTCGGGGTGGGCAGGCTGCCCCGGCCGTGGATCAGGCCGATGCCCAGATAGACCATGGTCCCGGCGCGCAGCCGGGCCTGCGTCTCGTCGAAGCCGAGTTCCAGCATGGTCTGTTCGACGATGTCGAAGATCTTGCGTTCCAGGGCCCGGACCGCGCCCGCCACCTTCGGATCGTTGCGCGCCCACTCGCGGACGGTGGCCTCGACGATCCAGGTGCTCTGGTCGACCAGCAGCGATGTCATGTTCTCGATGCGCTGCTCGACGGGGATGGAGTCGACGGCGCCGAGCGCGCGGACGGCGTCGGCCTGCACGGCGCTCCATCGGTCGGCCATGGCCTCCATCAGCTGCCGGATGTCGTCGAAATGCCAGTAGAAGCTGCCCTTCGTCACCCCCAGTTCGCTGCACAGCCGCGGAATCCTGATGGCGCCCACGCCCTCTCGGGCCAGCAGTGCGAGTGCGCCGTCGACCCAGTCGTCGTAGGAGAGTCGCGGCGTGCGGCTGCGGCCGCGTCGCTGCGCCTCGGCCTTCTTCGAGCGGCGCGGGCGAGCGGCGGAAACCGGCTCGCCCGGGGACGGTGTCCCGGCGGCCGGTTCGGGGGGAACGTCTGCGGCTGCCACGCCTCGATGCTAGGTCAGCGGCCCGGCGGGGTCGGAGACGGCCGGGTGATTCGCCGCGTTCTCGAAGGCGGCCGAAGCCGGCCCCGCCGGGTCGTCGGGCGAGGTCAGGGCTTCCGCGCCACCCCGCCGTAGGCGGCGATATCGCGCAGACCGGCCAGTTCGTGCTCGGGCCGACGCCAGTGGGTGATCTTCCCGAAGCCCGGCTCGAGCAGTTCGTAGCCCTCGAAGACCGCGCGCAGTTGCTCCTGGGTGCGCGGATAGTACGGCGCACCACCGGATTTCGCGTATTCCTCACACATCGCCACGTAGGTGGGGCTGTCCACGGTGCCGTCCCAGTACACCAGGTGACTGCCGGAAGGTACCGAGTCCAGCACGGTGTGGACGATGCGCAGCAGGTCGTCGTAGGTGCGGGCGTGCCCGAGCACGCCCATGAACATCACGCCGATCGGCTGGGTGAAGTTCAGGATGTTCTTGGCGTCGGCGACGATCTGCTCCGGCTCGTGGAAGTCGGACTCGATGTAGGTGGTGACGCCCTCGTGGGTCGTGCTGGTCAGCAATGCCCGCGCGTGAGTGAGAACCAGAGGGTCGTTGTCCACGTAGACGATTCGGGCATCCGGGACGATACTCTGGGCCACCTGGTGGGTGTTCTGCATGGTGGGCAGCCCGGTGCCGATGTCGAGGAACTGCCGGATGCCGACGTCCTGCGCCAGGTGGGTGACCGCGCGGATGAGGAAACGCCGGCTCTCGGTCGCCATGGTGCCGATGTCGGGGTCGATCTGCAGGCTGGCGTCGCCGACCTCGCGATCGATGTCGTAATTGTCCTTACCGCCCATCCAGTAGTTCCAGATCCGGGCGGAATGCGGTATGTCGGTGCGGATCTCGGTGTTGTGCCCTGTCGGCATATGGGTCGGCTCCTCGTCGAGGTCCCGGAACCGTGCCGCCGCGCGGGAGGCACGAACGGGGTCGTTATCTGATCTGTCCAGTGACAGTACAAGATTCGACGCGGGTCGACAGCGGATCGCGGACCGTTAGCTGTCGGTTGCCCGGGGCGCGCACGACGCGGATCAGCAAACCCGCGGCGACGGATTCCGGCCCGGAAACCGATGCTTTCGGCTCGATCGCTCCATCGAACGTCGGCTCGACACGACGGCGGGCGCACGACCTCCGCGGTTGCCTGTCGACTGTCAGCGCACGTTGCCGGAGGAAGCGGCCGTGTATTCGCTGCGGACTCGCGCGATCGTGTCTTTGGGTATGTGGCCGATGATGTCGTCCCGTGACGATATTGCCAGTTTTCGAAGAACCGAGGCCAATTGGGAATCGATCGTTCTGGTCGATTTTCCGCGGCGGGTGGCGATGGCTCTGTTGCTCCATCCCGCCGCCGCCAGGACAGCGACTTCTCTTTCGGCGCGGGTAAGCTGATGCCATAGCGATCTCGTCTCGACGGCATCGGATCTGCTTATGGTGTATGTGCCCAATGCCAGATGTTGCACCTCGTTCGATTCGGGACGAAGGCGCGCGCCTTGGGCTTTCGCTTCGGCGTAGGCCTCGGAGCCCAAGATTTTCTGGGCTGTCACAATAGCCTTGGCGGACTCGGTCGCGAACGGTCTCAACTTCTCGATGTGGATTCCGATCACTTCCCGCTGTACTTCGAGACCTCCGCTGAGTTGGGCGATTTCGGTGGCCCAGGCCACGAGCTGGGCACGGCTGGTGCTGCTGTCGGTGATCGAGTCATCGATCATTCGAGCCAGCGACCACGCTCGCAACTGAGCTGCCCACAGACTGGTCCAAGGATCGCCCGCGGAAAGTAGGTAGGTCAGCGCCCGCCGTTGGAACAGCAGTGCCTCGGTGGGATCGCCGTTCTTCGTCAAGGCGATCGACCAGCTCATATGAGCCCAGGATGTGAGCCACGCCGCCCCTGACGCGGTGGCCCGTTCGAGGCTGTCGTGCGAGAGTTTCAACGCTTGTTCGGGCGGTCCCAGCAGACAAGCCGCCAGTACTTCGAATGCGCGGCTCATGGCCTCGCCTCTCGGATCGCCGGTTTCGGAGAACTTTCGTCGAGCGCGCCCGAGGACGGTGACGGCTCGTGCGTCACTGCGGGCCAACAGCAATTCGGTGCCCCATGCCAGTTCGACGGCGGCCGGTAGTCCGACGTCGGTCTCGGGCTCTGCCGGTGTGCACACGCTCCCACTGCCGGTTTCGCGGAGACTGGTGAAGATACAGTCTCCCAGCAACGCTTCGGCGTCGTAGGACTCTCCCTGGCACAGGGTGACCCATACAAGCAAGGCCATGGCCCCGATTCGGAGTTCGGCGGTTTGCGGCGTCAGTCCTCGACTTGCTCGCAGCGCGCGCTCGGTCCACAGGCGCATCTCGCGGAATGAGCCGGTGAACAGAGGCAGTCGCAGGGTGAGTAGCGCGGTACAGATTTCCAGCCCGATCACCGCTTCTTCCGGGGTATCGATGCTGGTCTCGATCGCAGTCAAGATGTTGTCCCATGCCGCCCGAGTCTCGGCCAGCAGGTCGTGCTCGGCGGGGCCGAGCCAGGTCGCCGCCGCGTTTACGACTTTGTCGCGGTAATAGCGGCGATGTTGTCCGGCAAGCCGGCTGGGCTCATCGATTGCTGCGGTGGAACGCTTGCGGAGCCGCTGCTGGGCGAATACGCGCAGGCTCTCCAGCATCGAATACCGTACGGTGCTGGGCGTCATATGGACCGAGACCAGCGATTTATCTACGAGTCGTTCGAGCAGACGCTCGATCTCGCGGCGCTCCAGGGTCACATCGGAATTGCTGCCGACACCGAGGGCGCTATTTTCGTCGCAGGCGTACGAGTCGTCGGCACAGATTTCCTGTATCGCATCGAGAGAGGCTCCGCCGTCCCGAAAACCGTCGCCGTCGATATCTTCGGGATTGGCGGCATAGCCCGCGGCGAAAACCGACAGCCGGTCGAAGAGTAGACGCTCTTTGTCGCTACACAGGTTGTACGACCAAGCGATGACGTCGGTGACCGCTCGATGCCGCGATTCGGTTCCTTCGGCCGGCCCACGCGACCAGTGCAATCGCGCGTCGTCGTCGTGGCCGGTGAGCCCCTGCAGGACCATCGTCAACGGCTGATATCGCAATCGTGCAGCTGCCAGTTGGATATACAGCGGGTGGTTGTTGATGCGGCGACAGATCGCTGTCGCCGTGGGCTCGTCCGCTCCTGAGATGGTTCGGCCGGTGAGCTCGGCCCGATAGCGAAAGAGCGTCAGCGCGTGTCGGTGCGGCAGTGGCGGCACGGTGATCAGGTGTTCGTCGCTCCAGCCCAGGGCTTCGCGGCTGGTCGCCAGGATGGTCAACCCCGGGATGGAGTCGAGGAGGTCAGCGCTGAGGCGAGCAGCTCCGGCGAGGACGTGTTCACAGTTGTCGAGTACCAGGATGGTTCGCGGCACTCGCCCGTTCGAGTCGACGCGGGTGAACGTATCGACCAGTGCCTCTTCTGCCGTTCGCCCGGAGTAATCGGAGGGGACCACAGTGTGCGCGGCCTCTTCCGCGACAGTGACCACATCCGAGCCTGCCGCCAGACGCGACAGCCGCACCCAGCACACTCGCGCCTGGTTCCGGAACCGGTTCACGGTCTCGGCGGCCAGGCGGGTTTTCCCGATACCACCCACACCGACGAGAGTGATCATCCGCGCCGGCGTCAGAAGAAGAGCGCTGATATCTTCCAGTTCACGATCGCGCCCGAAGAAACCGGGGGCGGGTGATGGAGCGCCGCCGACCCGTTTCGGGCGCCGAGAATACACCATATGACCGTACTTCCTACAGAAAGCGCTTCACCACATGTCGATCGATGCGCTCTGAAAGTAAATCATATAGTTACCGGGCCGTCGACATGACCGATTGCAGCGATCCGTGTGCCGGGTCGGCGCCGTAGCCGGCCCGCAGCCCCGTTACAAACGAATCACGTGTGCACCGTATTGGAAGTTCGCGCCTATTGTCGCGATGACGACCGGGTCGCCGCTGCCGAGTACAACACGACCCGCACGTACCTCCTCCGCGAGGAGTATCAAAACGCTCGCCGCGGAGGTGTTTCCATATCGGTCCACGTTCGTCGGCATGCGTTCTGATTCGATACCCGTCGCGGCTGCGAGCTTCTCGATCAGGCGAAGATTGGCCTGATGTACGAAAATCCGCGTCATATCGTCCAGACTCACGCGAGCGCCACCGACTACGTGATCGATGGCTTTCTTCAGCACGGGCACATACGCTTCCGCTACCCGTTTTCCGACGACGTGGAACGCATGGTCGCCCGGTAACGTACCGGGCATCCCGGCCGGCCGCAGATTTCCGCCTCCTGCCATCGAAGCGATCTCGAAATACTCATTGACGGTGAGGGAAGAAACCATATCTGAACAACTATCGTCGCCCACCGCCTCCAAGACGACCGCACCAGCCCCGTCACCGAAGAGTAAAGGCGTGAGAAACGCCTCCACCTCACCGCCGTCGAACGGGATCGCTCCCGCATAAACTGTTCGGTCGTAGAGCGGTGACATCGCATGAGTGACGACAACGGCGATGTGCTGCCGTTTCCCCCCTATCAAGAGCTCTTTGGCCCACTGTAAACAAAATGCGGCGCCCCCGCAGCCGACGTCCACCTGCAGCACCGTCGCATCTGTCCGCATGCCCAGGCGGTGGTGAATCATCTGCGCGTCGCTGCCGAAATGCAGCAGGTCCGGCGTGCACGTGCCGTAGACCAGTCCATCGAGCCTATCCGGTTCGATGCCTGCGCGCTCCAACGCTTCAATGAGTGCCCGTTCCGCAAGGGTCCCGGCTGGGCCAGGCGGTCGACCGTACCCCGCCGGTACCACTGCCCGACCGGTCCGATTATCGATATCGAAGAAGAACCGGCGCTCCCGGATGCCCGTCTTCTGCTCGAATTCCGCCGCAGTCCAATGTTTCTTCTTCGGACCCGGAAAGATTTCGAGCAGTCGATCGTTATCGATAACCAAAGGCGGAACCGACGCGCCGGTGCCGACGATACGTGCCTTCACTGTGTACTCCGAACTCGGTGGATAAAGCCGGGCATCGCCGGCGCTCGATGGATCACATGAGCAATCACAGTGATGAAACCATGCAGACTGGTTGGAACCATTTCTCGATCGCGACATGATGCGAAAGGCGCGCAGACTTGACGAATAGCCGTGCGACTGCTAACAGATCGGTCTGTTCGGTCACTATTGCGATCATCAGGGGCCCATGGGGGTGTTGCCGACCGTGACTACGCACGCCTCACGACATCACCTCCCTGGAGCGGCGTTAGGTAGCACGGATGCGTATGCCTTCGGCAACTTACCGATGCGAGCTTGTGGGGTGCCGGTCCATTTTCGGGTGCGCAGGAAAGCAGGTTCGTGCTGCTGGCTCAGCCGATGGGAGGAAGCTGTGGAGATCGAGTCACTCCGCTGGGTCGTCACTTTGTCCGAGGAACTGCATTTCGGGCGGGCATCGCAGCTCCACTACGTCTCGGCAGGTCACTTCGGCAGACAGATCCAACGGCTCGAACGCCAACTGGGTGTTCGGCTCTTCGACCGCACCAGCCGAAGGGTGACTCTGACCCCGGCCGGGCAACGAGTCGTTGTACACGCTCGACGGGTTCTGGCCACGCTCGAGGAGTTGCGGAACAGCGCCGAACCGACGTCGCCGCCCGCGTCCGACGACTCCGCAACAGCCGAAGCGTCGTCGCCGGACCCGGATCCGAGCGGACGACCTGCAGCCTGACCCGCCGGCTCGCGGAATTGCCTGTCGGCACCGCTACCTATCACAGACCGGAAGCATGCGCCGAGCCCATTGTGACTCACCTGGCACATGATCGCGGTGATTGTCCATGGTGGACTTGGAACGAAGGCCGAGGGCGCCGGCACGTATGGAGGAGTTCGTCGATATGGCCGAGGAATTTATGCAGGATCCGCAGGATATGCGGAAACAAGGCGATGTCGATCGGGCTGGGAGCGGACCGGCGTATGAGCAGGCAGCGGGGGATCCCGTGTGGGAGGCCGAATTCGAGAACATGTTCGGTAAGGCGGCTAACCCATTCCGCATGTACGTCCGGGAGTACCTTCTGGAGCGTAGTAGCGGCTACAACGCGGTGGGAGACGGCAGAATCGCCATGCGCGATGGCCGCTATGCCGCTGCCGAAACGTTCGAGGCCGCGGATGCCGAGGGTGCCGCAGCAGTGCGAAGGGCGATCCCGGAGGCATGATTCGGCAGTGCGATTGGTGGTGGCGTATCAGTGGTATTCATAATGTCTGGACGGGGCGCGCAGGTATCTGCGTGCCGCACCGGTGATCAGGGATTGTAGCGATGGGCACTCCGCCTAATCCCATTCCGCCGCCTGTCATCAATCGGGAACAGGAACTCGCAGCAGGACAGGAGATGTACTCCAAGAATGGTGAGTACAGAATGGTTCTGCGCAGTGGTCGTTTGATTGTCGAACATGTACCAACCGGCAAAGAGGTGAGAAGTTGGGGAGAGGATGGTAGCGGTGCCACCAAAGTAAAATTCGAGGATGAAGTCGGTAAGGCGGACAAACAACAGCAACTCCAACTCGTCGATGACGATGGGAAGACCGTCGATTCGGAGCTGGCGGCGGATAAATCGGGCGGAAGTAAGGGGGGTGCGTGGTTTCATGATTGGCAGGATCCGAACAACGAGAAGAAGGGGGCTCAGCAGTTCGTACTCACAAACAACGGCGAGCTCATTGCCCTGAAGCATCCGATAGCAGATCCTGCGGCGTGGGATGGTGGCCGACCGCCCAATGAGCAGGTTTTGTGGTATTACGAGCCTATCGAGCATGTGGATGCTCGAGTATTTGAGGGGTATGACTTCAAGATCCCGGCGGGCGCCAATATAAAAGATTTTCCCTTGGAGTTTCGAATCCCGCCAGGTGTCGGTTCGCCCGGCTATCGGAATGCCGTCTCGGCATTCAATGTCCAGCTGGTCGATATTGCCGATCAGCTGGGGAAGGCGAAGCCTGGAAAGCCAGCTTTTCTGGTGAATCTCGGAGACCTGGGTGACGACAATCTCGCGGAGAATTTTTACGCGACGACTCTGGGTGTCGGAGTGACGCAGGATCAAGCTAATTCTGCGAATTTGAAGCTGAATGCACTCGCAGGATTGTTGAAAACTCAGGAGAAGGATTTCGATAAACTGGTCGATAAGGTTTCGAATTGGAACCTGACGACATATCAGAAGATGTATGACAGAGTGCGTAAATCCCACGTGACCATGAAAGAAACAATGGCCACTATGCCACTGCCGGATTTTTCCGGGACGCCGGCGTTGTCATCACTCTCTGCGGAACAGATTATCGAATTGCCTTTGTATAAAGTTATGGCGCAGGCGGTCCAAGGCTGTGTCGACGACCTCACCGAGTACACCAGGCAGATCGAACAACTTCCGCCGGCCCTTCGGCCCCCGCAGAGCGATGCGGAGAAGGCTGCGGCTGCGACTGCGGCGGAGAAGACTGCGGCAGAGAAGACCGCGGCGGAGAAGGCGGCGGCAGAGAAAGCGGCGGCGGAGAGGGCGGCTGCGGCGGAGAAGGCCGCCGCGCAGGCGCAGGCGGCTCAGCAGGTAGCGCAGGCGCAGGCGGCTCAGCAGGTAGCACAAGCGCAGGCCGCTCAGCAGGCAGCGCAGGCGCAGGCTGCCGAAACACCACCGGCCGACACAAACACCGACGGCGCTCCGACCGTGAGCGAGGACACCACACAAGTGGAGACGCTCGGAAACGAAGATGTCGGTGCCATAGATGACGACTTGCTCGCGGATTCCTCTGACACAGCGACTCTCTCGGACGATTCGGCGGCTGAGGACAGCATCGGTGACGGGGCGAGTCCACGATCGGTGACCGGCGGTGCCACAGCTGTGCCGACTTCCCCGGCGCCGCCGACTGCCGCGGCCCCCGCCGGCAACGGGCTCGGTGACATGATCGGGCCGATGATGGCGATGAACGCCGCGCAAACTGCGAACCAGGGTGCTGACGACAAAGGCGACCGGGATCGGGATGCGCGCGACGATCGGCGTCGTGATCGGCAGGCTGCCGCGTCGGTGGCCACCACCGGTGCCGGTGCGCCAACGCCTCCGCCCGGCGTGACGCCGCCCGCGTACGCGGGTACCCCGCCGCCGGTGACAATCCCGGGACGAATGGTCGACTTTCCGATCGGCAACTCGACCGTGCAGGTACCCCAACCGGTCGCGGAAGCTTTGCACCGGCAGACGCAGAACGCTGGAACCGACGCGGTGGCCGCCTATGCGGGAACCGCGGGCGAACCGACAGGGGATCACCCGTGGGCGACGGTCAATGATGTCGCACATTTGCAGTCCGGCGACGTCGTGCAGTGGGAGAGGCACAGTGCGCTGATCGTCAAGAACGAGAACGGCTTGAACATTCTGGACAACGGTCAGCTTGTCCCTTTGGATCCCAACAAACCGCCGATGATCGAGAAGTACGGAAATTTCACCGGTTACTCTCACCCGACAGGTCTGGATGTCCGTTCCGATACCGGCGCCTCCGGTGCTACGGCATCACCGCCACCTGTCGTGAGCATGGCGCATCTGAGCGGCCCGCCGCGGGTCTGAATCCCGTTGGGCGGTGCGCTGATTCACGACCAGTAGTCCGTACCGAACTCGATCTTCTCCCGCAGGATGTACGCGGCCTCCGTCGGCAGGCCCAGGTCGTCGGCGACATCGGGCGAAGCGCCGTTGTGCAGCAACTCCGCGCGCCGACCGACCTGGGATTTCAGATGTGCCAGCCGTGCAACCCGAAGCAGCTCGTCGGCGAGCCAATCATCAGTGTTCTGCCGCACTTCCTCGCCCACATGCAAACCGACGATCATGCCGTTGTGATCACAGGCTGCGCCAACGGAATAGTCCGGGTTGAAAACCTCGTAGATAGCGTTGCGCCGATCAGGCGCCCCGGCTTCGCTGCTCTCCACCGTGTCCCGATTCATCGCGGTGATGGTATATCCGGCCACACCGTCCCCTGGACGATAATCTCGTGCTGCCGCAACGCGTCTGCGGTGCTGTCCCGGATAGCGGCCATGATCTCGTCTACCAACTCCTGGCTGTTCATGAAGCTCGCGATCGTGCCGGGTGCGATGTACAAGTCCGTCATCCTGCCTATTCCGTCGATTTCCGGAATTACCCGCGACGAGGGGGAGGGACGCCGGGCGCGAACTCTGTCGACTTCCTCGAGCATGTCATAGATAATGTGGACCAGATTCCGCCCGGACTCCAGTGCCGCTACCGTGTCGGGGTGCATATGGCGACCCCAGTTCTCCGTCATCGCTACTGCGTCTCCGATGCTCGACAAAACTTCCACCAGGCGGGGCGCCGACCGGGCGTCGCCCGAGTGCGCATACCCGAGGCGAATATGTGCGGGACGCGTCGGGATCGACCTGCCGCACTTCTGCATCTCGCCTTCTTCCTCCGGCGATGGTTCGATTATCCACCACATATCGCAGATTTCCCAGAGTCGAGAATATCGGACGCGCTGTGCCGATGCAGATCACGCGAGCGGTGGAACTGCGAGAAGAATTCTATTCGAGGGGTGTGCTCGCTCGACCGGAGCTGTATATTCCCACGAGAAGCCATTCACCTCGTCGAGGCGCCACTGGGCCTGGTGCACTATTAGCCCGCGCCAGCGGAACCGGATTCGGTCGACACCGAGAGCCTCTTCCCGCGAGCCTTACCCACGCGGCAAGGTGACGGGTGCGGTCGAAGAAGTCGTGCATGAAGTCCGCCACACCGGTCCCGTTTCCGTGCTGTAGATCTACAAAGCGTCCACCCGCTCCGATCCTGCGATGGACCGAGACGTGATACGAACCTCCTCGTCCCCTCGCGCCGTCGGGAATCAGCATGTAGTCGAGCATCCGGTCCGCTTCGTCCTGGTCGATGCGGTGATCGGGTTGCACGTAGATGCGGACGAAATAGGTCACGATGGTACTCACGCTGAAGCTCGACCTTTGGCGCGATGGAGCTGTGGGCCGGACACTCTAGGGCCCGTAGTTCCAGACACCGCCATTCTCGGGTCGATCCTCCGTTGCGGGTCGGCCATCTCCTGACGGGTCGCTGTCGACGTGAGGTTTGTCCTCCGTTGCGGGTTCGCCTTCTCCTGACGATTCGCTCTCGACGAGGGGCTGGTCCTCTGTCGGAGGTTCGCCTTCTCCTGGTGATTCGCTGTCGGCATGGGGTTCGTCCTGTGTTGAGAGGGCATCTTCTTCCGAAGGTTCGCCATCTGCATCGGTCTCGCGTTTCTCTGTCGGCTTATCCGGAGCAGGCTGACTATTCGGAGGCGAGTTCGGTGCAGGAGGTGGTGCGGCGGGTGGTGGACCGTCGGGCCTGTCTTCATGGGAGTCGCTCTCGTCGTCATCTGCGTTGTTTGCGGCGATCGAGGAAATGATGCCGGCCATGAGGAGAGAGCTCATCACGTCTCCAATGACTCCTGCGGCGGAGGCGGCTGGGGCTGCGGTCGTGACGCCGTCCGGTCCGCTCGGAGAGCTGGGCCCTTCTCCTTCCGGGAATTCGCTCGGGTCGAGTCGATTTGATCCGACATTGTCCGCGCCCGAGTTCCCCATATCCGAGGTGTCCGCACCGGAGCGTCCCGTATCGGAGGTGTTGGTTTCTGTATTCGTACCTGAGCCGTTGTCTGCGCCCGTACCTGAGTTGTTGCCCGTGCTAGTGCCCGTGTCCGTGCTGGTGCCCGTGCCGATGCCTGAGTTGTTGCTTGTGCCGGCGCCGGCGCCCGCGCCCCGGCCCGGGTCCGTGTGCGTGCCCCAGCCCCGCCCAGTGCCTGTACCCCTGCCCCGCCCAGTTGCCCAGCCCCTGCCCCACCCAGTGGCCGGGTGTGGGTTCAGTCGCTGAACAAGAACAACCAAGCACAACCCATCACAACTTACCAGCAGCACCACGCTCGGAAAGACACGCAAAGAAAACGGCCGGACCCCCAAATGCAAAAGCAACAAAGGGGCCAAATAAGCAA
>NZ_JARWOP010000194.1 GCF_029868745.1 Nocardia wallacei
CGGGGGGCATTGCGCCGCGGGGTGGTCTGGGGGTGGTGGGGTGGTGTGGGGGGGTGGGCCTTGGGGGGGTGGGTTTTGTTGGCGGGGGTTTTGGGGTTGTGGGGGGGGGTGGGGTTGTTGGGGGGGGGGGTTGGCGAGAGGAGGTGAGAGGGCGAGAGGAGGTGGATGAGAGAGGGGGCTGTGGACGTGGGGGTGGTGGGGCGTGATGATGGGTTTATGTCGTCCTTTGATGAGCCGATCAGTGGCGTGGCGGGGGTGGGGCAGCCGTTGGAACCTGCTGTTCCGCGGGATGCGTTGGAGGATGTGGTGGATGTTTCGCTTGCTGGGGGGTTCATTCCGGGGGGGTCGGGGGGCTCGCATCGGTCGGCGTATCCGCCTATTGATGACTACGCGTTCTTGTCGGATTGTGAGACCAGTTGTCTGGTTGCGCGTAATGGGGCTGTGGAGTGGATGTGTTTGCCGCGGCCGGATTCGCCCAGTGTGTTCGGGGCGATGCTGGATCGGAGTGCGGGGCATTTTCGGGTGGGGCCGTATGGGGTGAATGTGCCGGCGGCTCGGCGCTATCTGCCGGGCGGGATGATCGTGGAGACGACCTGGCAGACCGAGACGGGGTGGTTGATCGTCCGCGATGCGCTGGTGCTCGGGCCGTGGCACAACAACGACAAGCGCAGTCGGACCTATCGCCGTACGCCGCGGGACTGGGATGCCGAGCATATTTTGCTGCGCACGGTGAAATGTGTGAACGGTGTGGTCGAGTTGGAGCTGACCTGCGAACCGTCCTTCGACTACCACCGCGGCGTGGCCTCCTGGGCCTACACGGGGCAGGTGTACGAGCAGGCGACCGCCACCTGCGCGGACGTGCCGGGCGCGCCCGAACTCACCCTCACCACCGATATGCGGCTGGGGCTGGAGGGGCGGTCGGCGCAGGCCCGCACGCGCATGCAGGAGGGCGACGAGGTGTTCGTGGCGCTGTCCTGGTCGCCGCTGCCGCCGCCGCGCACCTTCGCCGAGGCCGCGCAGAAGATGTGGGCAACGACCGAGTACTGGCGCCAATGGATCACGCTCGGGAAGTTCCCGGACCACGAGTGGCGCGGCTACCTCCAGCGCAGCGCGCTCACCTTGAAGGGCCTCACCTACGCGCCGACCGGGGCCCTGCTCGCGGCCGCCACCACGTCGCTGCCGGAAACCCCTGGGGGCGAACGCAACTGGGACTACCGCTACAGCTGGGTGCGCGACTCCACCTTCGCCCTGTGGGGCCTCTACACGCTGGGCCTCAACCGCGAGGCCGACGACTTCTTCGCCTTCCTCTACGACGTCGCCAACAGCGACAACGGGGACACCCTGCCGCTACAGGTGCTCTACGGCATCGGCGGCGAACGTGAGATCACCGAATACGAACTCGGGCATCTGCACGGTTACGACGGCGCGCAGCCGGTCCGCATCGGCAACGACGCCTACCAGCAGGATCAGCACGACATCTGGGGCACCATCCTGGATTCGGTGTACCTGCACGTGAAGTCGCGCCAGCAGGTGCCGGAATCGCTGTGGCCGATCCTGGAGCGGCAGGTGCGGGCCGCGATCGAGCACTGGCGCGAGCCCGACCGCAGCCTGTGGGAGGTACGCGGCGAACCCCGGCACTTCACCTCGTCGAAGGTGATGTGCTGGGTGGCGCTGGACCGCGGCGCGAAACTGGCCGAGATGCACGGCGAATACGACTACGCCGAGAAGTGGCACGATATCGCCGCGGAGATCCACGCCGACATCCTCGACAACGGCGTCAACGCCGACGGCGTCTTCACCCAGACCTACGGCGGCGACACCCTGGACGCCTCGCTGCTGCTGGTCCCCCTGCTGCGATTCCTCCCGCCCGACGACGCCCGGGTGCGCAAGACCGTGCTGGCTATCGCCGACGATCTCACCGAGCAGGGCCTGGTGCTGCGGTATCGCACCGAATCCACCGACGACGGTCTGAGCGGTAAGGAGGGCACCTTCACCATCTGTTCGTTCTGGCTGGTGTCGGCGCTGGTGGAGATCGGCGAGGTGCAGCGCGCGCGGCATCTGCTGGAGCGGCTGCTGGGCTATTCGAGCCCGCTCAAGCTCTACGCCGAGGAGATCGATCCGAGATCGGGGCGGCATCTGGGGAACTACCCGCAGGCCTTCACGCATCTGGCGCTGATCAACGCCGTCATGCACGTGATCCGGGCGGAGGAGACGGTCGGCGCGGGCGAATTCCATCCGGCGCACCGGACCGCTTGAGCCCTAGCGGTCGGCCGGCGACTGCCCGCCCGTCGGCGTGCACTTGATCGTGTCGAACTCGGCTTGCCCACGCCATTCCGGGCGCGCCCGCAAACGCGCCTGGGAGGTGCCGTTGCGGGCCTCCACGACGACGGGCTCCAACTGCTGACCGTCGTAACCCTGGGCCGTGCAACTGTAGGTCGGTACGGCGGCGGCTTCCGGGGCGACCACCACGGCCACCGCGGAACCCAATAACAGGGCGACCGGCAGACCGGCGACGAGTTTGGTGCGCACAACGACTCCATCCCGCGACAACACGTTCGGCCAGGTAACTTACCCCACCAGCCTGTCGGCAGCACCCGGATCGGGTCGCCGCGGACTAGGCGGCGTCGGCGCGTTCGCGGATGTCGCGGAGGCGGACCAGGGTCTTCTCGATCTCGGTGAGGCGGCGGTCGCGGCTCTCCGGGGAGTGCACGGCGGCGGCTTCCTCGGCGGCGCGCAGCGATTCGTCGACCGTGCGCAGGGTCTGATTGGCGATCTCGGTGAAGTGGTCGCGCAGGGTGCGCTGCACGTTGCGCAGCCGGAACCGGGATTCCTTGCTGACCTGGAAGATGACGTCGTCCATCAGCCGCGCCACGGCCACCTTCGCCTCGGACTGGCGACGGTCCCGGCGCATCTTGCGGTCCTCCCACACCGCGTTGATACCGAGCGCCGCCGCGGCCGCACCCGAATACCAGTTCACCAGAGGAAGATTCAGCAACTGGGTGAGCACGCCGACCATCAGCAGGCCGCCGTATGACCCCCGCATGGCGTTCAGAACCGATTGGGTGACACTGACTTTCGCGCTGCCCAGCGGTTCCAGTGACGCCACCGGCTCGAGTACCTCGCCCGGATTCTCCAGCCGCATGTCCGGCAGCGGCACATCCCATTCGGTGTGCGGGAACTTCTCCGACACCTGCTCGGCCAGTTCGATCGAGCGGTAGTGCGCGATGACGAAGTTCTCCTCGACCGCCTCGCAGATGCGGGCGTCCAGGTCGGCGCCGAACTCCTGCCAGCGGCGGGCCGGGTCGCGCTTGCCGATCTCCGACTCGGCCTCCCGGATCAGCGTGCGCAGCCGGTGCCGCAGGTCGTGTTCGATGTCGGCCATCAGCTCCGAACAGCCGTCGGCCAGGGTGACCTGCCAGTTCGCCGAGCGCTGCCGCAGTTCGTCGGCGTCGGCGCGGGCGGTGCGCAGTTGTTCGGTGAGCGCGCTGCGGCGGCGCGGGTCGCGCAGCGTCTCGGCCTCGGTGCGCAGCGCCATCGCCAGGTGGTCGGTGATGGTGCGGATGTCGCGGACCGCGGCCTCGCGGGCCACCGCGTCGGCGCGCGCAAGCACGTACTCGCGCAGGTGATCCAGCAGTTGCGGCACCCCCGACTCGAGGTCGCGGCGCTGATCGCCGCCGGCCCGCAGGTGCAGTTCGGCGGAGATGGGCGCGACGGCGAATCCGAGCCCGGCCGCGTCCAGCAGTTCCCGGTTGCGCTGCTGCACCCGCGCCCAGTACGGGTACCGATCGATCTTGTTGAGCACGCAGATCACCGTCGGGCAGACCTGCTGGATGCGCTGCAGCAACGCGATCTGGTCGGGCGTGTACTCCGCCCCGGCGTCGGCGACGTACAGCGCGGCGTCGGCGGCCGCGATCAGAGACCAGGTGGTCGGGGTGTCGGCGGGTGCGCCGGGCGCGTCCATCACCACGAAGCCCTCGGCCAGCAGCGGGCTGGGCTCGGTGAATTCCGCGCGGATGACGTCCGCGGCGGCGAGTGCCGGGCCCGGGTCGAGGGGGTCGACGGACTGGCGTTCGGTGCGGCCGCCGCCGATCGCGCGGACCAGGGTCGCCGTCGGCCGCGGGCCGTACTCGGCGATCGCGGGCACGCTGATCGGGCTGTCGGTCGGGCTGACCGCCGTCCCGACCAGGCCGTTGACCAGCGTGCTCATGCCGTTCTTCGGCTCGCCGACCACGACCAGGCGCACCCGGGGATCGGCCACCCGCGCGCGGGCCATGCCCAGCCGGGCGGACAGGTCGGCCCGGCCCGCGGTACGGGTCTGCTCGAGCAGGTCGTCGAGCAGTCCGAGCAGCGGCGCCATCGCGTCCGGATGCTTGGCGGCGGCGGATTCCACTGCGGCCGTTCCGGTCACAGCATGATGTGGTGGTCGGTGACGGGGTGCAGCACCGGGTGATCGAATTCCGCGCCGGTCGGGCCGGGCAGCAGGGTGCCGGACAGCGCGTGGTGGTCGCCGCCGGACAGGCTCACCGGCCACGCCGCGGCGTCGGCCGAATCCGACTGGTACGACATCGGTTTCACCGGGTGCACGCCGTTGGGCGCCGGGTCGATGGTCGTCGGCGGTTTCACCGTGTGCGGCTGGGTCATCGGCTGCGTGTGGGTCGCGACGCCACCGCTGTCGCCGGGATCCGGCTGCACCGGCTTGCTGATGCTGGGAACCGTCGGAGCATGACTGGGCATGGTAGTGGGGGCGGACCCGGTCGGTTCGTGCGAGGGCATGTCGCGGGTGGGTTCGTGACCCGAGCCGTCGTGCGTCGGGAGCGTCGCGGTCGGCTCGTCGCCGTCGGACGGGGTGGGCCGGTGCGCGCCGCTCGCGGGCTGATCGGAGTCCGTGTCGCGCGGCAAGGTGACCGTGGGAGTGACGCTGGTGGGGTCCGTGTCCCTGGTCCCGCTCGGGTTCGTGGACGTTCCCGGCCTGGTGTTGTCCGGCGTCGACGGATCGGGTTTGGTGGTGCCCGGCTCCGTGGTCGGCACGACCGTGGTCGACCGGCCCGGCCCGAAGATCGGCAGGCCCGGCGTGCTGGGGTCGGGGCTGTGCGACGACGTGCCGCCGGGAGTGGTCGGACCGACGTGCGGCATGGTCGACGGCGCGGAGCTGCCCGTCAACGCCTGAGTGGGCGTCGACGACACCGGCGAATCCTCGTGCGGGCGAGTCGAACCCGGATACCCGGCGTGGTCCGGACCGCGTTCGGACAGTGCCGGCCCGGCAACGACGGGCACGGTCAAGGGCACCGAACCCGGATGCGCGAACAGGACATTGCCGACCGGGTGCGCGGCCATCTCCGGCTGAACGGTGTTCTGCAGCGGTGTCACGACAACGGGCTGAGCGATGACCGGCGCGGGCGGAGGCACCGGAGCCGGCGGAGCCGCGATAGGCGCGGGCGCGGTGGTAATGGGTTGTGCCACAGCGACATTCGGCATAGGCGCGGGAGCCACAGCGGGCATGGGCGCGGGAGCCGACAACTGCGCGGGAGCGGCGGCGAAAGGCGCGGGAACTCCAGCAGGGCCACCCGCAACCGGGACAGGTGCACCACCCATAGCGGGGGCACCACCGACCGCGGGCGCGGCACCCACCGCAGGCGCACCACCTACCGCGGGGACACCGCTCACCGCAGGCGCACCTACCGCGGGAGCACTACCCACCGCGGGCGCGGCGCCCATCGCGCCACCGGGCTGCACACCCGGACCAGCGGACTGCGCGCCCACGACAGGCTGCGCACTCCCAGCGCCAGCGACATGTGTACCCGAACCAGCAGACTGCGCACCCTCCCGACCGGCGGCATGCACACCGGAACCGGCGACTTGCGCACCTTCGGGACCGGACGGCAATCCATGCGAACCCAGGATCACGGAACCCGATCCGGCCCCCGGCTGCACACCAGCCGCCACCGGACCACCGTGCACGTCGGTACCCGTACCCTGCGCGCCGACACCGTGCGAACCGGGGATCGCGGAACCCGACGGGGTACCCGGCTGCGCACCGAACGCTGCCGGACCGCCATACACGTCGGTACCCATACCCTGCGCGCCGACACCGTGCGAACCGGGGATCGCGGAACCCGACGAGGTACCCGGCTGCGCACCGAACGCTGCCGAACCGCCATACACGTCGGTACCCGTACCCTGCGCGCCGACACCGTGCGAACCGGGGATCGCGGAACCCGACGAGGTACCCAGCTGCGCACCGAACGCTGCCGGACCGGCGTGTCCGTCGATCCCCGTGGCCTGTGCGCCTGCCGAACCAGCCGCTTGCGCGCCTACCGGACCGCCGAACTGCGCGCCGTGCGAGCCGGGGATCATGGAACCCGGTCCGGCCTCCGGGTGGGCAGCAGTTGCCGGACCGATGTGCGTATCCGTGGTTTGCGGGCCGGCGGCAGTGGGATCGAGTGGTGTGCCCGGGGCGTGGGAGCCGAGGCCGGGCAGCAGAGGGCCGTCGCCGGGGGTCGACGGGTTGGCAACGCCGCCGAGCCAGTCACTGTAGTGGTCGAGTTGGTGGCCGACATCCCCGACGACTATGTCGACCTGGGCGCCGCCGGTCACCCAGATGCCGTCGAGACCGATGTGGGCGTCGAGGGTCGCCTGGGTGTCGAAGAACACGCCGATCATGTGGCCGTCGCCGATCCCGTCGAACGCGTGGCCGGTGTCGGTGGTGCCGTCGGGCAGGCCGAAGCCGTTGGCTCCCAGCCCGTTCATGCCCGGGAGATTGAGACCGTAGGTGCCGGGCAGGCCGAGGCCGTGCCCGAACGCGCCCGTCGGATGCGGGTGCGCGTCGAACGGCCCGAACCAGTGCCCGTCCTCGTCGTCGGGCAGCACGCGACCGGTCGAGGCGACGTCGCCGACCGTGGAGCTGGTCGGATGCGTCAGATAACCGGGCAGGTCGAAGCCCTCGTCACTGAAGCCCGGCAGGCCCGGCAGCCCGAAACCGGGATCGCTGAGCGAGCCGAACGGCAGCGAACCGGAATCGCCGTAGTCGGGCATCGTGGACTGACCCGAACCATGCGACCCGCCGGGCGCCTGCCCCCCGGAACCGCCCGACGACACCGACGGCGAATATCCGTCACCCGTCGGGACCGAGTACCAGTACCCGCCCCCGTTGAACGAGCCGTCCGGTGTGGACATCCCGAAGCCGCCGTCCTGCGGCGGAGTCCACTGGTGCGGGGCGGCGGGCTCGGCCGGCGCGGGCTGGCCGAGCACCGGGGGCGGCACGGAATCCGGATCCGGATCGGGATAGGTCACCACCGGGCTGGGCGCGTCGGGCTGCGGATCGTCGGGAACCAGGCCCGTGATGCGGCTGGTGTGCGACTCGTTGGTGGGCGCCGGGGAGCCGTTGGAGGCGATCAGCGCGCCGCCGGTGACATACGCGCCCGCCCGCGCCACCCGCGCGACGCCGGTGGCGACACGATATGCGGCGTCTCCCGCATGATCGCCCGCGCCCGGATCGTCGTCCTCGATGGGCAGGTCACGCGTCATACAAGCTCCGCTCTCAGGTGTTCGGTGTCCGAACCGAACGGTGGTGTTGCCAATTCAGATCGCTTTACACCTTATTTCCGGACAACCGGCCTGTCACATCCTTTGGGCCCGGTCGGCACGGCCGTCTTCGAACCGCCGAACGGGAACCGACCATACGCCGGTGCGCTCCACATCCTGGCAGTGCTGGTTTCAGTATGAAAGCCCCGAGATCAACGGGCAATACCAACCGGTCACACGCTCAGACCAGCGCGAACGCGCCGCTACTTTCCCTTCGACTTATCCGTCGACGACTCCGTGGAAAGCGCCGCCACGAAGGCCTCCTGCGGCACATCGACCCGACCGATGGTCTTCATACGCTTCTTGCCCTCCTTCTGCTTCTCCAGCAGCTTGCGCTTGCGGCTGATATCGCCGCCATAGCATTTGGCGAGCACGTCCTTGCGAATCGCGCGAATGTTCTCGCGGGCGATGACCTTCGACCCGACCGCCGCCTGAATCGGCACCTCGAACTGCTGACGCGGGATCAGCTCCTTGAGCTTCTCGGTCATCCGCCGACCGTAGGCCTGCGCCGCGTCGCGGTGCACGATCGCCGAGAACGCGTCGACCGCCTCACCCTGCAGCAGGATGTCCACCTTCACCAGGTCGGCCTCCTGCTCGCCGGCCTCCTCGTAGTCGAGGCTGGCGTAACCGCGCGTGCGCGACTTCAGCGAATCGAAGAAATCGAAGATGATCTCCGCCATCGGCAGCGTGTACCGCATCTCGACGCGGGTTTCCGACAGATAGTCCATGCCGCCCAGCTCGCCGCGGCGCGACTGGCACAGCTCCATGATGGAACCGATGAATTCGCTCGGCGAGATGATGGTGACCTTCACGATCGGCTCGTACACCGCCCGCGACTTGCCCTCCGGCCAATACGAGGGATTGGTGACGACATGCTCCGTGCCGTCCTCCATGACCACCCGGTAGATCACGTTGGGCGCGGTGGAGATCAGATCCAGATCGAATTCGCGCTGCAACCGCTCGCGGGTGATCTCCATATGCAGCAGGCCCAGGAACCCACAGCGGAAACCGAAGCCCAGCGCCACCGAGGTCTCCGGCTGATAGGTCAGCGCGGCATCGTTGAGCTGCAACTTGTCCAGCGCGTCACGCAGATCCGGATAGTCCGAGCCGTCCACCGGATACAGGCCCGAGAACACCATCGGCGACGGCTCGCGGTAACCGGTGAGTGGTTCGGCGGCACCGCCGCGCGCGAAGGTCACCGTGTCGCCGACCTTCGACTGACGCACATCCTTCACACCGGTGATGAGATAACCGACCTCACCGACACCGAGTCCCTGCGTCGGCTTCGGCTCCGGGGAGACGATCCCGATTTCCAGCAGTTCGTGCGTCGCGCCGGTCGACATCATCTTGATCTTCTCGCGCGGCGTGAGCTTGCCGTCCACCACGCGGACGTAGGTGACCACGCCCCGATAGGTGTCGTAGACCGAATCGAAGATCATTGCGCGGGCCGGGGCGTCGGACTCACCCACCGGCGCCGGGACCTTCTCGATCACGGTGTTCAGCAGCTCCGGCACACCCACGCCGGTCTTGCCGGACACCCGCAGCACATCCTCCGGCTCACAGCCCACGATGTGGGCGAGCTCCGCGGCGTAGCGATCCGGATCGGCGGCCGGCAGATCGATCTTGTTGAGGACCGGGATGACCTCCAGATCCTTGTCCAGTGCCAGATACAGATTGGCCAGCGTCTGCGCCTCGATCCCCTGCGCCGCGTCGACCAGCAGCACCGCGCCCTCGCACGCCTCGAGCGCCCGCGACACCTCGTAGGTGAAGTCGACGTGGCCCGGAGTGTCGATCAGGTGCATCACGTAGTCGTCGCCGTCGACCGACCACGGCAGCCGGACGTTCTGGGCCTTGATGGTGATACCGCGCTCCCGCTCGATATCCATCCGGTCCAGGTACTGCGCGCGCATCTGCCGCTCCTCGACCACGCCGGTCAGCTGCAGCATGCGGTCGGCCAGGGTGGACTTCCCATGGTCGATGTGGGCGATGATGCAGAAGTTCCGGATCCGCGCGGGATCGGTGAACGTCGTATCGGCGAAGCTAGGCACTCCACCCTCTCTCTGATTGCGCCGCCTCCGGCGTCGCGGGTTTGCGGTGTTCGATTGCCGCGGCTCCGCCACGGCGGGTTTTCGGCGCCCTATGGCTCGGTTTTCGGCGGCCGCCGCTTGCTCCTTCGTCGCTTGCGCGGCGGCCACCGAAAACCGAGCCGCGCCGCAAACCGTTGGGGAGGCGGGGGCCGTTCGCTTGTGTTTCAGCTTATGGGCAAGCGTCGGCGGAGTTGAAACGGCCCTCCTCCCGGGGGCCGGTCGACGGGGTTGCCAGGAGATCTCGGGCACAGCAACGCTGGTTTGTGGTCTGGGGCATCTAGGCGCGGAACTGGTCCGCGGAGGTTCGGGTTGGCAATTTCGCCCCTCGCGCAAAGGGGTTGGGGTGGGGTGAGTTTGCGTGCTTGCGCCGATATAGTCCGACTCATGGCCAGTGCGTGGAGTTCTCTCGGCAAGCAGTTGGGGACCATTGCCAGGGAGCAGGGGCCCAAGATCGTCAAGAAGCAGGCGCCGAAGCTGGTCGGGCGGGTGCAGCGGTCGCCGGTGTGGGAACGGGCGCTGGGGCGGCGGAAGGCGCCGGTGGTGGCGGTGCGGCCGACGGCGTCGCCGCCGGTGCCGACGCGGGAGCGGGCTCGGCAGGTCGTGTACTGCCCGCAGTTGGACGGGCGGGCGGATCCCGGTGAGATCGTCTGGACCTGGGTGCCTTTCGAGGAGGATCCGCACAACGGCAAGGATCGGCCGGTGCTGGTGGTGGGGCGGGAGCGGAAAACATTGCTGGGGCTTATGCTTTCGTCCAATCCGGAACGCGGTCACGATCGTCATTGGATCGAGATTGGTTCGGGGCCTTGGGATTACGCCGGGCGGCCGAGTTGGGTGCGGCTGGACCGGGTGCTGGACGTGCCCGAGGCGGGCATTCGCCGCGAGGGCGCCGTGTTGCCGCGGAAGACCTTCGATCGGGTCGCCCACCGGCTGTGCGCCGAGTACCACTGGTTCTGAACCGGACCGACGACGACAAGGGGGCGCGGTGGACAGCACACCGGAGGACAGCACCGCGGCACTGCGGCGGGTCATCGAACGGAATTGGGACGCACGCACTCCCATCCACGTGGCGTCCCGGTTCTACGCCGGCCGGGACTCGGACTCCTGGTTCGCTCCGTTCGAATGGGACGATCTCGGCCCGCTCGCCGACCGCGATCTGGTGCACCTGCAATGCCATCTGGGCACCGAGACCGTCGCGTTCGCCCGGCGCGGCGCCCGCGCGGCCGGTCTTGACATCTCCGGCCGATCGATCGAGTACGCGCACCGCCTCGCCGACGAGCACGGCGTCGACATCGACTACGTCCGATCCGATGTGTACGACGCGGTCCAGGCACTCGGCGCCGAGCGCTTCGACATCGTCTACACGGGCAAGGGCGCACTGTGCTACCTGCCCGACCTGGACCGCTGGGCCGCGGTCGTCCGCGACCTGCTGCGGCCCGGCGGCCGGTTGTACCTCGTGGAATTCCATCCCCTGCTGACCTCGCTGGGCCCCAAACCCGGCCCGGACGACGGCCCGGAACTGCTGCTGCGCCACGACTATCTCGAGGGCCGCGGCGCCGTCGAGCACAACGCCACCCACACCTACACCGACGGTCCCGCCCTGCCCGCCGACGCCACGCGGGTCTACGAGTGGGCGCACGGCCTCGGCCACGTCGTCACCGCCCTGGTCCGCGCGGGGCTGACGATCACCGGGCTGCGCGAGACCGAACTGCTGCCGTGGCCGCGCTGGGAACGCATGGTCCGCGACGAGGCGAGCGGATGGTGGCGGCTACCCGCGGCCGATCCGCGGGTGCCGCTGCTCTACGCCCTCAGCGCCGCCAAGCCGTGAAACCGATCAGGAGACCATGTTGCGGGAACGGCCGAACAGCAGCCCGTACACCAGCGCGCCGAGCAGCCCACCGATGAGCGGGAACACCACGAACACCCACACCTGCGCGAGCGCACCCGGCTGGTAGGGCGCGACGGCCAGGCTGCGGGCCGGATTCACCGAGGTGTTGTCGATCGGGATCGAGATGAGGTGCGCCACCGCGAGCGTGATGCCGATCGACAGCCCGGCCAGCGGCACATCCGACAGCTGGTCGGTGGAGGCCAGCACCACGAACACCAGCAGCGCCGTCAGGATCACCTCCACGGTGATGGCGGCGGCAAGGCCGTAGCCGTTCTGCACCAGCGTCCCCATCGGCCCGTCCACCTGCAGCTTCGACGGACTGTGCGCGCCCCACCCGTTGGCGCCGAGGCCGTCGCGCACCCGGTGGTAGCTCGGCAGGTTCTGTGCCAGCGCGTACACCACCGCGCCCGCCGCGAACCCGCCGATCAGCTGCGCCACGACGTAGCAGCCCGCGGTGACCGCGTTGATCCGTCCGAGCACCAGCTGGCCCAGCGTCACCGCCGGGTTCACGTGGCATCCCGAGATCGGCCCGATCGC
The DNA here is from genome assembly GCF_029868745.1 of Nocardia wallacei. Classification (GTDB taxonomy): domain Bacteria; phylum Actinomycetota; class Actinomycetes; order Mycobacteriales; family Mycobacteriaceae; genus Nocardia; species Nocardia wallacei_B. The sequence continues at coordinate 12,091 of NZ_JARWOP010000194.1, forward strand.
ATACACCAGGAACAGCAGCGTGAATCCGAACGCGAGCGCCACGCCGAGCGCGCTCACCCGCTCCCCCGCGATCACCGCCGTGCCGACACCCCCGAGCACCAGTACGAATGTGCCGATCGCCTCGGCCAGCAGCTTGCGCGTCAGCGGCACCGGCCGCCGTTCGACGTCTTCCTCGACAACTTCCTGAGCAGTCGGAGACATGTATCTGCCACCCTTCCCGTTCGAACGGAATGCTTCGAGACCAGGTAATGCGCGGAGATTTCGGACGCTACGCCGGCCGGTACTCCGGCACAACGGAAACCGCGCCGCCACGCCGGACATTCGGAAATCGGGCAAAAACGGCGCGGCGCTCTCATCGTGCGGAATCGAGCACGATCGGCAGCTCGACCGGCCCGGTGGTGCTGATCTGCGGCACATACGCCAGGTCCGCGGGATCGCAGGCGAGCGCCAGCCGGGGGAACCGGTTGAACAGCATCGACAGGGCGATCCGGCTCTCCAGCCGGGCCAGGGGCGCACCCAGGCAGAAATGCGGTCCACGGCCGAAGGCCAGCTGGTCGCGATGATCGTGGTCGATGTCGAAGGTGTCCGCGTCGGGGTAGTGCCGCGCGTCGCGGCCGACGCCGCCGTGCCAGAGCACCATGCTGCCCGCCGGGATGTCGACGTCCGCCACCGTGACGTCGCGGAGCGGATAACGCATCAGCGCGCCGACGACCGGCGACCCGTAACGCAGCGCCTCCTCCACCACATCGGCCCACCGCGACTCCTCGAGCGCCTTGGCGCGCTGCTCCGGATTGGTGCACAGGGTCACGACGGCCGTGCTCAGCAGGTGCACCGTCGTCTCGTGCCCGGCCACGATCACCAGCCACAGCATGTTGACCATTTCCTCGGTGGTCAGATTGTTGTCCTCGTTGGCCTGCAGCAGGGCGGTGGTCAGGTCGTCGCCGGGTGCGCGGCGCTTGCGATCGAGCAACTCGGTGAAGTAGCCGATCATGCCGATCATCGCGTTCTGGGCCTGTTCGCCGGTGCTCGTGGCCGACACGATGGTGGCGGTCCAGTCCTTGATCCGGGTCTGCTCGACGCCGGCGGGCACTCCGAACAGTTCGCAGATCACCCGGACCGGGAGCGGGGTGGTGAAGTTCGCGACCAGGTCGACCTTGTTGCCCGCCGGGAAGTTCGCGATCAGGTTCGCGGTGATCTTCTCGATCCGCGGTTCCAGGGCGGCGATCCGGGCCGGTGTGAAGGCCTGGCTGATCGTCTTGCGCAGCCGACGGTGCTCGAGGCCGTCGAGGTTGAGCATGTGATCCATATCGGTCAGCGCGCGCAGCGGCCAGTCGGCCGCAATGGTGCCGTCGCGCAGGGCCGGGCAGTTGGCCGCGCTCTTGGCGAACAGCTTGTCGTCGAGCACCTCGCTGACGGCGCGGTAGCTGACCGCGACGAACGCCGGCACGCCCCCGGGCAGCTCGATCGGGACCACCTCGCCCGCGGCCCGAATGCGGGCGTAGGTCTCGTGGACGGATTCGCCAGCGGTAGGAAGCTGGATGACTGCGTCGGACATGATGTCTCCCAAGGGTTTTCCGGCTGTTCCTCCGCAGTCTCGGTGGTGCCGGGCGCTCGCCGGTAGCTCTTGCGGGATCTCCTGCCCGCCAAAACAATTCATCGGCACAAAAACGTAAGTCGCCCGTGACAGGCGATAACTCGCGCCGCTGTCGCGACTGGTGGAGAATTCACGCACGCACCGGTCGCCGTCCGAGCCGAGGATCGAGCCACCCATGAGATACGACCAGCTGACCATCGAGGACGCCCAGCAGTGGACCGAACTCACCAACACCTTCGTGCCGATGGATCATCGGATCGGCGCGCCGGAACGCTGGACCTCCACGCTGAGCGTGCAGCAGACGTCCACCTACAGCCTGCTGCGCTGGGACGAACCGGGCGACCGGGTCGCCTACCGCACGCCCACGCATGTGCGGCGCACCCCCGCCGACGACTTCTATTGGCTGGTCCTCCCGCGCCACGCCCCTTTCACCCTCGGCTGGCAGGGCGACGGGTTGACGGTGCCGCCCGGCCGAGCCCTGCTGATGGGCCTGGATCAGGTCTGCCGGATGCGGCCCGGGCCGACCGCGCTGGCCCTCCAGTTACCCCGCACCGAGATCGACCACGCGGTCCCGGCCGCGGCGCCGCGGCGCACCGTGCTCGACCTGACCTCCGGCCTCGGCCGTGTCACCGGGTCGCTGATCCGCAGCGTGCACGCCGAACAAGCGCGGCTCGGTGACCAGGAGTTCGATGGGCTGTGCGATCGGATCGGCGAACTGCTGTGCATGCTCGCGCTCGGCGATCTGCGGCCGCAGCGGGGACAATTGGACGAGACGGTGGCGACGGTCCGGCGCTACGTGCGCGAGACGGTGGGATTCGGTGACGTGCGGCTGCCCGCGGTCGCCCGCGCCCTCGGCTGGTCGCCGCGACAGCTGCGCGCGGTGCTGCAGCAGGCCGGCACCACCTATCGCGATCTGCGCCGGGAGGAGGCGCTGCGGGTCGCCCGCGACATCATGGAACGCCCCGGGCCGCCCTCGATCAGCATCACCGAGATCGCCGCGCGCAGCGGGTTCACCGCGACCTGGTTCTCCGCCGCCTTCAAGGCCCGCTACGGTGAGACGCCGCGAGAGTTCCGGCAGCGGCGAACGCGGTCCGGGTGAGCTTCGCCACGGCATTCCTCACAACGGGATTGCCTCGGCACGGCCCCGGCCGGGGTGATTTCGCCCCGGACCATGCCAACTGGTAACCTCGATCGTCGGCGAGGCGCTGCGCAGCTGGCGCGGCGCGCCCAGAGACTTCAGAGCACGAAACCAACTGACGACAGGAATCAGAGGAACAGGCGTGGCCAACATCAAGTCCCAGATGAAGCGGATCCGCACCAACGAGGCGGCGCGGCAGCGCAACCAGTCGGTCAAGTCCGCGCTGCGCACCTCCATCCGCAAGTTCCGCGAGGCCGCGGCTTCGGGTGAGAAGGGCAAGGCGGAGGAGCTGCTGGTCTCGGCGAGCCGCGACCTCGACAAGGCCGCCTCGAAGGGCGTCATCCACGCCAACCAGGCCGCCAACAAGAAGTCGGCGCTGGCGCTGGCCTACAACAAGCTGGGCTGATCCCGCGCGGTAGCACTACCGCGCACCTACTTCGTGATGCCGCCGTGGCAGAGGGTCTGTGAGAGCAGACGACCACGGCGGCTTTTGTCGTGTCCCGCAAGCTGACTCGCCAGGCTCGGGTCCGTCGGATACCGTGAGCGGGTGTTCGGTGGGGAGTTGAGCAGAATAGCGGTGCTGATCGCGGCGGGGGCGGCGTTGGCCGGATGTGGCGGATCTTCCGCTCCCGCAACGCATCCGGAGCCGGTGGCGGCCACCACGGCGGTGGAGTCGGCGGGGCTGCCGGGGTTCGGGTCGACCGGCGCCCACGGAAAGCTGGATACCGCGAGCAATCCCGACTGGATGGCCGCGTTGCCCGACGATCGTCCGCTGAGCCGGATCTCGATTCCCGGCACCCACGACACCCTGGCCGTGCACGGCGGTAAGGCGGGTCCGGCGGTCGTCACGCAGGAGACCTTCGACAAGGGCTGCGCGGACGACCGCTGCACCTCACGGCAGAGCCTGCGCATACAGTTGGAGGCCGGTATCCGGGCGCTGGACGTGCGGGTACGCCGCGACGAGACCGACTCGCTCGCCGTGCAGCACGGGGGTTTCTTCCAGCAGGTGAGTTTCGACGACGTGCTCGGTGTGGTCGACGACTTCCTGTCCCGGCACCCGCTCGAGACGGTGCTGATGCGCGTGAAGGCCGAATGCACCACCGTCGCCAAGCCTTTCGGCTGCACCGATGCCGGTGGCGTGCCGCCGGACCTGGCCCGAATCGACCGGACCCTCGCCGGACAGCCGCGGATCTGGCGGCCGTCGGCCAGCGGCCGTGCCGAGATCCCCGCATTGCGCGAGGTGCGCGGGCGGATCGTGGTCACCCAGTTCAGCGATATCGCCGACGGCGGCAGCCGCGGTCTGGCCGTCGACGCGCAGGACCTCTGGGACGGCCCCGACATGGACGCGAAGTGGGCCGCCATCGCCGCCCACCTCGACCGCGCCGCCACCGCCGCCCCCGGCACCCTCTACCTCAACTACCTCTCCGCCAACGGCGCCCCCGACCCCACCAAACTCCCCCGCCGCTACGCCACCGTCGAGAACCAGCACGCCCTCGACCGCCTGCGCACTACCTCCGGCGCACCGACCGGGATCTTGATGACGGATTTCCCGGGTCCAGCGCTGGTCGGGGAGATCATCCGCCACAACACGGGGTAGGTGGACATCGCGCCGACCCGGTATCTGCAATAGCAGCAATGCAGGCATTGCAGCTAGACTGGCGACATGACCGCCCTGACCATTCGCGATGTACCCGATGAGGTGCTGCAGGCCGTCAAAGTCCATGCCGCACAGGCCGGTTTGTCGCTGCAGGCGTACATGCTCACGCTACTCGAGCACGAGGCCACTCGCCCCAGCCCGTTGGCTCCGGCGGGCGAGACCAGGGGCCAGCGCGCGGTCCGCCGCGCTCGCGGCAGTGCGAACAACCCTGAGACCAGGGGGATGTCGACCGAGGAGCTCATGAAACTGCTGCGCGGTGCCTAAGACGCTGGCCGATACGTGCGTCCTGCTCGACATGCTGGGCGACGACCCGAAATGGGCAGATTGGTCTACCGAGCGGATACAGGCGGCCATCGACGGCGACGGCTTGGTGATAAACCCGATCGTGTACGCCGAGGTCTCGATTCACTTCGCGGAGATCGAAGCACTCGAGGCGGCGCTGCCACCGGCGGACTTTCGCCGCGAGGCCCTGCCGTGGGAGGCAGGATTTCTGGCCGGGCGGGCCTATCTGCATTACCGGCACCGGGGCGGGGCGAAGACCTCGCCGCTGCCGGATTTCTATATCGGTGCACACGCGCTGCTGAACGGTCATCGCCTGCTGACTCGCAACCGCAAGGACTTCCGCAACTACTTCCCGGCTCTGGAGATCATTGCGCCCGAATAGGCCAGCGGGTCAGCGGGTTTCGTGGAGGTCGAGGATTCGGGAGAGGGCGTGTTCGAGGGCGAAGTCGGTGTCGGCGGCGCCGCCCTTGACGTCGGCGTTGAGGGCGGCGACCACCTGGAGGGCGGTGCCGATGGTGGCGGGGTTCCAGCCGCGGGCCTGCCCTTGGGCCTTCTTGACCTTCCACGGCGGCATGCCCAGCGAGGAGGCCAGTTTGAACGGGTCGCCGCGGCCGGCCGAGCCGACCCGGGCGATGGTGTGCACGGAATCGGCGAGGGCGTCGGCGAGCAGGACGGCCGGGACGCCGCGGTCGGTGGCCCAGCGGAGCGCTTCCATGGCGGCCGGGCGGTCGCCGGAGACCGCGAGTTCGGCGACGTCGAAGCCGGTGACCTCGGCGCGGCCGGAGTAGTAGCGACGCACGGCGGCGACGTCGATCTTGCCGCCGGTGTCGGCGGCCAGTTGCGAGCAGGCCGCGGCTAGTTCGCGCAGATCCGAACCGACGGCCTCCAGCACCGTCTGCACCACCTCGCCGGGGACGCGGAGACCGGCCGCGCGGAATTCGTTGCGCACGAACTCGATTCGCTCACCCGCCTTGGTGACCTTGGCACACGGATGCACGACCGCCCCGGCCTTCTGCAGGGCCGGGGCCAGCGCCTTCGCGCGGCCGCCGCCGGTGTGCAGGATTATCAGCACCACGCCCTCCGGCGGGGCCGACGCCGCCTCGGTGATCACCGCGACGGCGTCCTTGCCCGCCTCGGCCGCCGACTCGAGGACGATCACACGATCCTCGGCGAACAGCGACGGGCTCAGCAACTCGGCCAGCTCGGAACTGCTCGCGTCCCCAGCACGCAGCCGATCCACCGGCAGTGCATCCGGACCTGGTGCGACAGCGCGCACCTGCGCCACGATCGCGGCGACCGCGCGCTCGATCAGCAACTCTTCTTCACCGAGCACGAGATGGACAGGTCCGGGGCGTTCGGTCACGCGGACGATCCTACGGGTGTGGTCCGACATCCCGCCCCACCCCCGAAGACCTTCGGCCATGTTGGCGGCCACTCTCATGGCTGGTGGACGGATGAGGCTTACGGCGTTGATGGTTCGGGAGCGATCGTTCGACGGGCACGGATCGGTCCGGAAGCAATCCATCGGCGGGCACAGGTTGGTCCAGGAGCGATCCACCGGTGGGCGCACGTTGGTTCGGGGGCGATCCTTCGGCGGGCACGGGTCGGCCCGGGAGGGAACTACCGGCAGGCGCGGGCCTGTCCGGGAGCGATCCGTCGGTCGGCGCGGGCCGGTCCGGGAGCGATCGTTCGACGGGCACGGATCGGTCCGGAAGCAATCCATCGGCGGGCACAGGCCGGTCCGGGAGCGATCCACCGCTGGGCGCACGTTGGTCCAGGGGCAATTCACCCGTGGGCGCACGTTGGTTCGGGGGCGATCCTTCGGTGGACGCGGGGTCGGGGCGGAGCGGGGCCGTAGTTCGATGGCGGGTTGATGGGAGGGCGAGTCGGTACAGCACGAGGATCAAGAGGCCGGTGATGGTGGTGGCCGTGAGGCCGGTTCGGAGGCCGCTGGGGACTATGAGTGAAATGTCCAGGGCGGCACCGTGTTCGGCGACGGCCAGTAACCACCACAGGGGTGGGCCGGTCAGGTGGAGCAGCAGGACGGCGGCGGGCTGGTACAGGCAGGACAGTGCCGCGGCGACGGTTCCCAGGATGGTGATGGGCGCTACCACCGGCTCGACCAGGACGTTCGCCAGGATGGCGAGCAGGCCGACGTGGCCGGTTAGCGCGGCGATAATCGGGGTCGTCACCAGGAAGGCCGCGGTGGCGACGGCGAATGCCTCGGCTACCGGGCGAGGCCAGCCGTGCCGCTGCAACCACAGCGCCCAGTTCGGCGCCAGCAATATCAGCCCGGCCGTCGCGAACACCGACAGTGCGAATCCGGCGTTCACGGCCAGTGCGGGCGAGTACGCGAGTAGACCGAGCACGGCCGCGCACAGGGCGGGCAGCGCCTGTTTCCGGCGCCCGGTCGTCGCGGCCAGCAGCGCGATCGCGCCCATCGCGGCCGCCCGCAGCACCGAGGGCGACGGTCGCGCGAGGATCACGAACATCATCAGCGCCGCCGCCGCGAGCGCGATGCCCAGCCGGGCGTCCAGAGTCAGCAATCGCACGGTGAGCAGCACGGCGGCGAAGAGGATCGAGACGTTCATGCCCGACGCGGCCGTCAGGTGCGCCAGGTCTGTCTTCTCGAAATTCTCCCGCACGTGTTCGGGCAGGTGCGACACGTCACCGGCGACCAGCCCCGGCAGCAGCCCGGCGGCATCATCGGGCAGGGCGCGATCGCACGCGGCCACGAATCTCGCCCGCACCGCGCCCGCGATGTCCTGGTACCACCGCGCTCCCGAGACCGTTCGCGGCGGACCTTGCGCCCGGAGCACTGTGACCGTCAGGTCCCGCCGCCACGGCCGGTCGGTCCGCGCGCGGAATTCCACTGTCTCCCCGGGCAGTACCCTCGGCCAGCCGTTGTCGGGCGCGATGATCACCACGGCTCCGCCCGCCCGCACAGGCACCTCACCGTGCCGATACTCCCGCAGATTGGCCCGTACCAGCCATTGGCGACCGCCGAAGGCTTTGCGGGTCAACGGTTTCGGGTCATCCACCGGTGTGGCGACGATCGTCACATAGGTGCCCGCCGCCGCAGCTCGCAACGGATGCGTCGCCACTCGATACTCCTGCCAGGCGGCAGCCACCGCGAATCCCCCACCCGCCAGCACCGCCGCCAATGCCGACACGACCACCACGCCGCGACGGTGTCGCCGGGCCACGCTCCGGCCGCTCGCACCTCGGTTCCCGGCCCGCCGCGACCGCCGCACCCCCACAGCCAGCGCCACCCCGGCCACAACGAGCGCCGCTGCCAGCGTCAGCCCCGCCCGCCACCCGCAGGTGACGGCCACAATCGTTGCGCCCCAGCACATCACCACCGCAGGCACCAGCCGCACATCCAGCGGCTGCGGCTCGACAACCGGATCGCCCACCCCTCGCCGATTCCGTCCCGACCCGGACCCGGCGGAGCCGTCGACAGCCACGGAAGCCGAAGGCGTACGAACACGAGACAACCGAACCTTCATGCCCCGCCCACCGACCTCCCGCCGTGACGGCAGTGCGGACGTCCTCGGGCCGACACTGCCCCGGGAGTCAGTTGCTGAACCCACAGGCACTGGGCTCAGAGGGAATCGACTCGAAAGGGATGGACTCGAAGCGAATCGACTCGAACGGGACGGACTCGAAGCGAATCGACTCGAACGGGACGGACTCGAACGGGACAGATGCGACCGGGACGGACTCGAAGAGGATGGACCCGAAGGGAAGCGGCCCGAAAGGACTCGACGCACGGTGGTCGCCAGTGACCGAAGCGCGCTGAGGGTAGGCCTGGAGGCGGAGATGTTCATACCGTGACCAAATCGCGGATGCGGGCGAGGCGGGAGGGGCCGATTCCGGTGACCTCGGAGAGTTGGTCGACGGACGTGAAGCGGCCGTGTTCGGTGCGCCAGGCGAGGATGGCGCGGGCCGTGGTGGGGCCGACGCCGGGGAGCGCGTCCAGTTCGGGCTCGGTGGCGGAGTTGAGGTCGACTTTCGCGGTCGGGGAAGGTGGTGTGGCGCCGATGCTGCCGGGACCAGGGGCCTGCCTGCTACCGGGGATGACGACGCTGCCCAATTGTGGTGGGCCGGGATTCGATCCGGCCGGCCCGACCACCACCTGGTCGCCATCGGCCAGCCGTTGGGCCAGATTCAGGCTCGCCAGGTCGGCGCCGTCGCGCGTCGCGGCGGCCGAAAGTGCGTCGGCGACACGGGAACCCGGCGGCAGGTGCAGCAGTCCGGGACGCTCGACCAGGCCAATCACGCTGACCACCAGTTCGGCCCCGCGAGGCACCGGAGTGACAGCCCCCGAGTCCACCCCGCGACTACCCGCGGGCACCTGTGTAGCCGCACCCGAGCCGGTGCCACGGCTACCCGACGGCACCTGTGTGGCGGCGCCCGGGTCGGCCCCAGGGCTACCCGAGGGTGTGGCGGCGCCGATCGCGCCCGCGGTCGGTAGCGCATCGGAGTCCGAATCCGCAACGTCGGCGTTCATCGCGCTGGTCCGCACCACCGGCAACGGCGGAACCGGTTGTGCCACTGGCCTTTCCCGCTGCGCCGCCGCGCCCGCGATGATCACCGCCACCACCCCGACCACAGCGAGCACCAGCACTCCCCGCCGTCCCGGATCGAGCCGGGTCCCGCGGAACCGCTCCGGCACCAGCCGTTCGTGCCACGCCGCGAGACCTCCCGAGGGCTCGCTCAGCCACTGCGGTGTGCGCGGCCCCTCGACCACCTCGCCCCAGTCGTCGGCGGCGGACCGTTCCGGCCCCCGATCCTCCTCCTGTTCGAACTCATCGAGATCCCAACGCCCACCCGCAACAGACCGGGTACCGGCCGGTTCACCGGCCAGCGCCCCGAGCCGCTCCCGCACCCGCCGCCGCTCCTCGTTTCGCGCCATGCGAGCCACCGTATGCACCCCGCACCCCGAGACCTCCCCGCCGACAAGCCCTTTCGCCAAACCTGGGGACAACAGATCCCCTGTGCACAACCAGCCGCACCACAGTCGAACCTGTCACACCGATCTGATAGCCCACGAACGTGTCCGCCCAACATCTCGGTCCACGTAGCAATCAGCTTGCGACACAGGGCCAACGACACCGAACGGCGCAACGAACATGGTCACTCCGCTCGATCCAACAGCTCAGAGCATGTCGGGAGATCCGCCCGCCATAGCCCCGCGCAGAACACTCCTCCGCTCCATCGACCACACGAGGCCAGACCAGACCAGAATGCAACCGAGGGGCCACTGGCCATGACGACCACTCCTCGATCAACCACACCACGCCAGGCAAGAACCCCACGCACCGATAGAGCCACTCACTACGAGCCGACCACTCCGCTCGACCAACCACGCCACGCCACGAAGTCCCTACGCGACCGAGGGACCGCTGCGGGTCGAGTACTCCGCTCGATCAACCAGGCCAGGTAAGTGAACCGGGGTATCGATCCGACCGGAAATCACCCGGCGTGCTTGCCTACCCGCTCAGTCTCGAGGGCGGCGGGCGTAGTGGACGGTTCTGGCGGTCAGGAGGAAGACGTCGGGGCGCTGGTCGATGCCCGAGGGGTCGTTCGGGTCCAGGAGGCGGTCCAGGGTGGTGCGGTCGTCGGGGGCCAGGTCGTCCGCCATGCCGCGGTAGCGCTCGATCCACTGGCGTACAGAGCGGCGCGGGCCGGCCTCCAGCGGGGCGGGGCGGTCCACGAGGAAGGTGCGGCTGTGGGCGTCGATCAGGCCCGCGGCGCGCAGCAGGGCCGGCCAGTCCTCGGTGACGGCGACCGCGTCGGGCAGTTCGGCACGCATCCGGTCGAATCGTTCCGCCATCACAGCGTCCAGCCGGACCTGCAATCCCGGCCGACCGAATCCGATGTCGCGCGGCAGCCAGCGCGCCGACAAGCCGCCTTCGGCGATGGCCAGCACACCGCCCGGCCGCAGCAGTCCGGCCATGCGGGTGAGGGCGTCGAGCTGATCGCCGACATGGTGCACCACATTGGCCGACCACACCAGATCCGCCTCCGGCAGCCCGCCCAGATCCTGCGGGAACTGCGCCACCCGCGTGTGCACCCGCACGCCGAGATCGCGGCCCCGCTGCTCCGCGCGGGCGAGCAGTTCGGGTGTGCCGTCCACTGCGATCACCTCGGCATCGGGAAACCGCTCTGCCAGCACGCTCGCCGCCACGCCGGGACCGGCACCGATATCGAGGATCCGCTCCGGCTTCAGGTCGGATAGTTCATCAAATGCCCCGTGCAGGTAGGGGCTGTACGCCTCGCCCTCGTCCACCAGCATGTCGGCCATCGCGGCCCAGTCGAAATCGTCGTGGTTCATGACATCGACAATGCCGACCGTGTGCGCATTCCGGCAAACATTGTTGCCGATTCGGCAAACGGTCAGGCGCAACCGCCTGGCACCACCACCACACCCACCGCGCCGGGCCCCAGATGCACGGCAAGCGTCGGCCCGAATTCCGCGCTGACCAGCTCGCGGATGCCGGGGATGAGGTCGTTGAGCTGCGCGGTGATGGTGGCGGCGGCCTCGGGCGCGCCGAGATGCTGGACAGCTACGGTGGCGCCGCCCTCCCCTGCCGCGCCGACGGCGGCCGCGACGAGCTTCGCGTGCGCCTTGGACCGCGTGCGCGCCTTCTCACGCAGCTCCAGGCGGCCGTCGACCATCTGCAGAATCGGCTTGGTGACCAGCTCGGTGCCGAAAAACGCGGCGGCCGAACTCAATCGGCCGCCGCGGCGTAGCTGCTCGGTGCGATTGACCACGATGAACGCCCGTCCCCTCACCGCAGCCGAAGCCGCCGCGTCGTAGACGACGTCCAGCGCCGCGCCCTCGCGAGCCCGGCGCGCGGCGGCCAGCACCGGCAGACCGGTGCCGAGCCCGGCGCTGAGCGAATCCACCAGCCGCACCCGCTCGGCGGCGTCCATATCGCGGATCGCCTGCCTGCCCGCCTCCCAAGTTGCCGACAGCTGCCGCGAAATATGCACGGCCACAACGCCGTCGCCCTCGCTGAGGGCCAGAGCCCGCTCGTAGGCGGCGCGCAGTTCGCCCGGCGCGGCGGCCGAGGTCGTCACGGTCGAGGACGCGTAATCGATCGGCTCGTCGTCGATGCCTTCCCGGTACGCCCGGTCATCGACCAGTACGTGCAGCGGCACCACCAGAATGCCCAGCTCCTCGACAAGGGCGACGGGCAGGCTGGCGGACGAATCGGTCACCACCACGACGGCCACGGCTATCCGGCCTCTCCCGAGCCGAGCGGCTGCGTGTCACGAACCATCGGACGCCGACACAACCCGTCGGCAAGCTCCTGTTCACCCACCCCCGAAGCCCCGCAGCGCTCGAGCGGTGGTCGATGGCAACGGGTGGCCGAGCGGTGTTTTTCGCTGAGTCCCAGGAGGATCCGGCTCATGCACCGGCCTCGGGCGCGCGGACCTCCGCCAGCGCCTTCACCATGGCGCGGGCGACGGCGCTGTGGCCTTCCCAGCCCCAATGGATGCCGTCGGGATTCGACTCGCCGTGGAAGATGTTGTCTCGCACGGCTTCCGCGAGATCAACGAGCGGCACGCCGGACTTCTCCGACCACGCGCGGAGCGCCCGCACCGCCGGCTCGCGGCCGGTGTGCACGCGGCCGTAGGCCTCGCAGTCGTGCACGGACGGCAGCACACCGACGATCGGCAGTTCGGGCCGCAACTGCGCCAACGCGTTTCGCGACTGCTCCAGGTAGTCGACGCTGACGTGCGGCGGCAGCGCGACCGGCCTTCCCAGCTTGGACAGTCGCGGTTGCAGCCACTGGTAGCCGGTACGCACCCGCCGCCGCAGCGCGGGCGGCCGCACGTAACGGATGAGTTCGCGCAGCGCGGTCGGCAACGGCGACGGCAGCGAATCCATACCGCCCGTGGCGAACACCACCGCGCCCGCCCGCGGCACCGCCGCCCACACCCGCGGATCACCGATCAGCGCCCAGTGCGCATCCCGGCACGTCCAACCGATCCGAGCAACCAACTCCACATCCCAATCCAGTTCAGCCGCAACCAGATTCGGCCAAATCCGCGGATCGTCAGCCGCCAGCCCACCCTTGGGCCCGAAGTATGCCAGCGAATCCGCGATCACCAGCAAAACTGGCCGACCGGACCCCGCGGCGACACCGTCCTCAGGCACCGCCACAGCGCCGTCCTCAGGCGCCGCTGCCGGAGGATCGGCGGACGGCACCGCAGCGCCGCTCAGTGACGCTGCGGTGGGGGAAGGAGGCTGCGGGTCTGGGCGGTCGTCGGGGTCGGCGTGGCCGGACTGGGTCACGTCGATCGCCCTCGGAACAACCGCGATACCGCTCTGCGCAGGAACCCTCCGCCGGAACCGGAATCCGCCTCCGGCGCAGCAGGAGTCGTAGCCGCGGCGGTTTCACCGCCCACCGGGGTGCTCGCCGCGCTTTCGTCGGCCGCACTGGCATCGGCAACACTGGCATCGGTCACACCGGCATCCGTCCCACTGGCGTCCGTCGCACCGGCGTCCGTCCCACTGGCGTCCGTCCCACTGGCGTCCGTCGCACCGGCATCCGTCCCACCGGCGTCCGTCGCACCGGCATCCGTCCCACCGGCGTCCGTCGCACCGGCATCCGTCCCACTGGCATCCGTCCCACTGGCGTCCGTCGCACCGGTATCGGGCGCACCCGCATCGGCCGTAGTGGCGGCGGCAGGTGTGGTTTCCGTATCGGTATCGGAAGCCGTCACAGCAGCGGGATCGCCCCCGTCAACTGCTTCGTTCTCCGCGTCGCCGGACATCTCGGTGGATGTCGCGTCACTACCAGCCTCCGAGGCGGCACTCTCCTGCCCCGCAATCGAATTGTCCGCCAACGGTTCAGCACCGTCGGCCACCACGTCAGTTCCGGCCTCAGCCTTCTCCTCGGCCGCGACAGAATCCGATTGCGCCGACGCACCAGGCTCCACAACGCCCGCTGCCGTATCGGCATCGCCCTGTTCCGCTACCGTCTCCGACGCAGCATCACCCGACGTACCGACCGCTTCGGTTGCTTCGGCGGTATCCGCGACCGCATCCTCAGCATCGGTATCGCCCTGCTCGACAGCAACATCCGACGACTCGGCTTCTCCGTCGGCCGGTTCGTCTACCGCCACAGCGCCAGTCGACGCAGCACCGCCATCGGCCGCAGTGTCGGCACCTTCTTGCCCCGCAACCGAATCCGACGGCGAGGACGCTACCGCTTGCTTGTCGGACTCGGTGACATCACCACTCCCCGTATCGGAATCCACAGCCGTCTCGGCTTCCCCCGATCCGGCCTCGGCGGTGACAGCCTGTGTCTCCACCGGCGTTTCGGCATCGGAGGCTGCCGCATCAACACTGCTCTCCTGCTCCGCAACCGGCTCCGGTGGCGTCACCGGGCCGCCGAACAATACGTCCGGCAGATGCCGCACCGGCGCTTCGGACGCCTTGCGGAACAGTTCGTCGGGCACGGATTTGCCGCGCTCGTAGTCGGGTTCGGCCTCCGGTTCCGGGTCTTGGTCGGCTGCGGCGGGCGCGGGCCCGCCGAACAAGGCGTCCGGTAGGCGCCGCACGGGCACCTCGGACGCCTTGCGCAGCAATTCGTCGGAAACCTGCCGGACCGGTTCATCCCGGTCGTCGGAGGACTTTTCAGAGGACATCAGGTGCTACCTTCGCCGCCGCGTTCCACACATCGAGTCGCCACCCGGGCTGCTCGATGCTCGGACCGTGACTGCTCAGCTGCACCCAACTGGTATTGGCCAGCCCACCGAGCACGGGCCAGTTCTTCCGGGGCAACTCCAGCAGCGCGGCGGTCAGAGCGGCGATCAATCCGCCGTGCGCGACGAGGATGATGGTACGACCGGGCCAGTCCGGGCGCGCGGCGAACAGCTCACGAACCACCGGCAATGACCGGGCGCCGACCTCGAGCTTGCTTTCCCCGCCCGGCGGAGTGAAGTCGGCGTTGAGCCGCCAGGTCTGGCGCGCGCCCGGGTACTGCGCGTCCACCTCGAGGTGCGTCAGCCCTTCCCACTCGCCGAGGTCGGTCTCGCGCAGCCGCCGGTCGCGCACCACCTCGAGCGTCGTGTGATCGGCCAGCGCCACCGCGGTGTCGTAAGCGCGCCGCAGGTCCGAGGACACGATGGCGATCGCGTCGTGGCCCAGCAGCTCGCGGGCGGCGTCCTTGGCCTGGCGTCGGCCCAGCTCGCTCAGCTCCGTATCGATCTGGCCCTGCATGCGATCGGCTGCGTTCCACTCGGTCTGCCCGTGCCGCAGCAGGATCAGGCGGCGCACGTTGGCATGCTTGTCGTAGCGGGCGCCCTGCTCCTCGGACTCGTCGAGGGCGTCGCCGAACCCGAGGCTCACTCGGAGGCCTCGGTCTCGTCGCCGCGCGGGCCCCCGATCCCGTCCACCGGAACCTGCGGACAGTCCTTCCAAAGCCGTTCCAGGCCATAGAAATCGCGCTCGTCGCTGTGCTGGATATGCACCACGACCTCGACATAGTCCAGCAGCACCCAGCGTCCCTCGCGGGTGCCCTCCCGGCGCACCGGCTTGTGCCCGGCCAGCCGCAGTTTCTCCTCGACGCTGTCGACGATCGCGTTGACCTGCCGCTCGTTCGGCGCGGACGCGATCACGAAACAGTCGGTGATCACCAGCTGTTCGGAGACGTCGAGCACCACCACGTCGGAAGCCAGCTTCTCGTCGGCCGCGCGCGCGGCGATCCGCGCCATCTCGACCGCTTCGACGGATGCCGTCATCCAGCTCTCCCGTTCCCTCCCGGCACGTACAGGTGCCGCTTCGATATGTACTGCACGACCCCGTCCGGGACGAGATACCACACCGGCCGCCCCTCGGCAGCGCGGCGACGGCACTCGCTCGACGAGATCGCCAGGGCGGGGATCTCGATGACGGTGACCGCGTCGGCCGGCATGTCCCGCAGGTGTTCGGCGAGGTGGTCGATGTTCAACTCGTACCCCGGACGACTCACCCCGACGAATTTCGCCAGCTCGAACAGTTCCGCCCAATCCTGCCACGTGAGGATGCTGGCCAGCGCGTCCGCACCCGTGATGAAGTACAGGTCCGCGTCGGGATGCTGACTTTGCAGGTCACGCAGGGTGTCGACGGTGTAGGTGACCTTGGCGCGGTCGATGTCGGCCCGGCTGACCGAGAATCGCGGATTGGACGCGGTCGCGATCACGGTCATCAGGTACCGGTCCTCGGCGGGACTGACCTGCTTACTCGATTTCTGCCACGGCTGCCCCGTCGGCACGAAAATAACCTCGTCGAGGTCGAAGCGATGCGCGACCTCGCTGGCGGCAACCAGGTGCCCGTGATGGACGGGATCGAAGGTCCCACCCATCACACCCAGTTTGCGCCGACCTGTTTCTTGCACGAATGCCGAGCTTACTGGGCGCGCGACAAAGTACCCGGCACCGCCGCCCTACTCGGCGGCCGGGGCTTCCCGTCGCCGGGAGCCCCGCGCGCCACGCCGAGTGAGAGCGGAAAGCCGACGGCGCAAGACCGCGCCCGGGAGAGCCGCCGTGCGGGCGGCGGCCGCGGCGGAGAGCAGGTCGGCGTGCAGGTCCCGGCAGTCGGAATCGTGTGCGGCGAATCGCGCACCGCTCTCGAAAACCTTTGCCGCACGGCGGTATCGGTGCAGCGCGACCAGACAGGCACCGAACTGTTCGTGCAGGATGGCGATTTCGGGAGGCGGATAGGGGATGTCGGGACAGGCGAGGGCGCGCTCGTAGAGCTGGGCGGCGGCGCGGTGGTGACCGGACCGGTAGTGGATGCGGGCGGCCAGCAGCGTGTGATGAGCGGCGTCCGCGGCCGACAAGCCCTGCCAGCGTTCGGCGGCGACGAGCGCGGCGGCGGCCAGATCGGCGTCGCGGCCGGGCTGGCCGCAGATCGCCGTGACGATCAGCGCGTGCAATCGAGCCAGCTGTTCGGCGGGCAGGACGCCCGCACCGGCGCCCGCCGCCCGCCGCAACGCACCCTCGGCCACCGCGGGTGTGTCGGCCAGTCGCGCCGTGCCGAACTCGATCAACGCCGACAGCTCGGCGGGGCCGTACCCGGAATCGTCGGACGATACGAACCGCGACGGGTCGGCTGGGCGCTCGTCGGTCTCCCGGGGTCGGCTCGGCACGCGTGCATGGTCGCCCGCCGCACTTGCGGGCGGCTTAACGACTTCTAATGTCCCGCGCGGGAGTGCTATACCGGCAGCAGGCGGCTCACCACGGAGGTGAGTTGGCGGGCCGAGCGGCACTCGTGCATCTCGATCACCTCGGCGTACCGTTTGGCGGCGGAATCGCCTGTGCCCCACATCTTTTCCGACTCCGGATTGAGCCAATAAGCGTGCTTGGCGACCCGCACCAATTCTTCCAGCGTGCCCAGCGCCGGGTCGCGGTAGTTGGTGCGGGCGTCACCCAGGATCAGCAGTGAGGTGCGGCTGGTGACGGCGTCCGGGAAGTTCTCGGCGAAGCCCTCGAGGGCGGTCCCGTAGTCCGAGTGGCCCTCGATGCCGACCACCCGCGCCTCGGTGAAGATCCGCCGCGTTATCTGATCCAGCGGGGTGACCTGGTCGAACAGGTCGGTGACCTCGTCCACCCGGTCGACGAACGCGAAGATCCGCACCCGGGAGAACTGTTCGCGCAGCGCGTTCACCAGCAGCATCGTGAAACTGGAGAATCCGGCCACCGAACCCGAGATATCGCACAGCAGTACGAGATCCGGCCGTCCGGGACGCGGTTTGCGGGCGGCCAGCTTGATCGGGACGCCACCGGTCGACATGGATTTGCGCAGTGTCTTCCGCAGATCGATCTCGCCGCGCCGGGAGCGGCGGCGGCGCGCCGCCAGCCGCGAGGCCAGCACCCGCGCCAGCCGCTCGCTGCCGCGGCGCAGTTCGGCCAGTTCGTTCTCCGAGATGCGCAGGAAATCGGCGTCCTCGGCCTGGCGCTGTACGCCGTAGGTGGCGACGCGTTCGCGGCCGATGCGCTCGGCGACGCGGCGGCGGGTCTCGGATTCGACGGTGCCGCGGAAGTCTTTGATGCGCTGCCGCGCGGTGCGGCGCGCGACCTCGTTGTCGAAGTCGGAGTTGTCCATTCCCGCGGCGAGTCCGGCGAGGATCTTGCTCACGAGCAGTTCCGGCTGCAGGTCCTTGAGGGTCTGATACGCCGAGAACGACGGTCCGTTGGCGGATCGGTATTGACCCATCTGCTCGACCATCTGCGCCGCGAGATCCTGCAGCTGCCGCGCCCGTTCGCCCGTGGGATCGGCAACGAGCAACTCCGCCAGCATCTTTCGCAGTTCGATGATGTCGACCTCGCCGTCGGGCTTGCGCGGGATCTCCACCTCCTGCGCACCCGTGCGCTCGCCGAGCGCGGCGGGGAACCACAGGTCGAACATGCCGTCGAAGGTGGGCCGCTGCGCGGCGCGGCGCACCAGCGCGCAGGCCAAGCCCTCGCGGAGCATCTCCCGATCCATCAGGTCCACCACCGTGAGTACCTGTCCGGCGTCGACGGTTTCCGACGGGCCCACCGGAATTCCGCGGCCGCGCAGCGCCTCCACGAATCCGACCAGGTGCCCCGACAGTCCATGCGGCGCAAGGGGTTCCGGTTCCGTCGCGGACGGTTTGCCTCGCAGCGCCGCCGAGACCAGCGAGCGGGTGCCGCGCGTGCCGGACACGGTCAGGCCAGCTTCAGCTCGGCCAGCGCGCGCTGGTGGTCGCTGCGGTGTTTGAGCACCACGCCCAGAGTGGCGCGGACGGTCTTGTCGTCGAGGTCCTTCAGGCCGAGGGCCAGCAGCGTCCGGCCCCAGTCGATCGACTCCGCCACCGACGGCAGCTTCTTCAGCTGCATGCCGCGCAGCACGTGCACCACCCGCACCAGCTGTGCCGACACCGCGGGCGCCAGCTCCGGCACCCGGCTGGCCAGGATGCGCCGCTCCAGTTCCTCGTCGGGGAAGTCGATGTGCAGGTAGAGGCAGCGGCGCTTCAACGCCTCGGACAGTTCGCGGGTGGCGTTGGAGGTGAGCACCGTGAACGGGCGCCGCACCGCCGTGATGGTGCCGAGTTCGGGGACGGTGACGGCGAAGTCGCTGAGCACCTCGAGCATCAGGCCCTCGATCTCGACGTCGGCCTTGTCGGCCTCGTCGATCAGCAGCACCGTCGGGTCGGTGCGGCGGATCGCGGTGAGCAGCGGGCGCGAGAGCAGGAATTCGTCGCTGAAGACGTCGGCCTTGGTGTCCTCCCAGCCGTTCTCGCTGGATGCCTGGATGCGGAGGATCTGCTTGGCGTGATTCCACTCGTACAGCGCCCGCGCCTCATCGATGCCCTCGTAGCACTGCAGGCGCACCAGTTCGGCGCCCGCGACCTGGGACACCGCCCGTGCCAGCTCGGTCTTGCCGACGCCGGCCGGACCCTCGATCAGCAGCGGCTTGCCGAGCCGGTCGGCGAGGAACACCGAGGTGGCGGTCGCCTTGTCGGACAGGTAGCCGGTCTTCGCCAGCCGCTCGATCACATCGTCCACCGACGTGAAGATCGGCTCGTGCACTGCGGTCTGCACTGGTCCTCCTCCGGAGCGGCCCGCCACTCCCGTACGGCCCGCCGGCCCGCAGGCCGCGAGCACACCGGTATGCACCGTATAGATATCCTTGTTCGACGGTACACATCCGACGTACCCCGCAGATACCGGGTGTTACGAATCGCACGCGCGGACCGGTTGCCGGGCACGACCGGATGCCGCGGCAGCCGCCGACGGGAGAATTCTCCGTTGCCGAAGCGCTGCCACTATCGGCCCGCGGTCAGAGCGGGCGGACGCTGCCGAGGATCTGCTGGGCGACGGACGGGGTGAGTTCGCCGGTGGTGCCGGTGTCGGCGACGATGCCCAGAACCAGCGTCGAGCCGCTCGGTGCGGTGAAGGCGAAGGTGTGGACGGCGTACGTGGTGGTGGTACAGCCGGGGCGGGAGGGTCGCCATGTGCCGGTGACCTGAACTGCCTTGCCGTTCATGCCCTTAGCGGTGAGCGACGTCGGCGGAGTGGCGGTGGCGTCGGTGGAATTGCTGTAGCCCGATTTGGCCGCGCTCAGCCCCATGGTGCGAGCGGCCTCGGCGAGATCGGCTGTCGGAGAGGGAGATATGAACGTGACCGTGCGATAGGCCGAACCGGGGCAATAGTTCTCGCCATCCGAAGCCGTTGCCGTGCCCGCGATCCGGTACGTGGTCGTTGCGGCGACGGTCCAAGTAGCGGGGACGTCGTATGCGACCCCGTAGTTCAGCGCGGCAACCGTCCGATATCCGGGAACGACGGGTGCCGGTGCCTTCACCCCACTTGTCCGCGGCGCGCTCGACCGAGTACTGCTCGCCGGACTCGCCTCATTCGACGATGAACCACGGTTCACCGCGAACACCACCGCCCCCACGATCGCCAACACCACAACCACACCGGCAGCCAGCAACCCGATCAGCAGCCCCTTGTTCCCACCGCCGGGCGGCGGCGGATAACCACCTTGGTAGGGATACTGCGCCTGTCCCGAGTACGGCGGCTGACCTGAAAACGGTGACTGGCCCGGATGCTGCGCCTGTTCTGAATACTGCGGCTGACCTGGAAACTGTGGCTGACCCGAATACTGCGGCTGGCCCAGATGCTGCGCCTGACCAGGAAACTGCGGCTGGCCCGAAGACTGTGGCTGGCCTGGAAACTGCGTCTGGTCTGGATGCTCCGGCTGGCCTGGATGCTCCGGCTGGCCTGGATGCGGCGCCTGACCTGAATACTGCGCTTGGCCCGGGTGCTGCGGCTGCCCGTACCCGCCCGCTCCGAATTGCGCCTGCCCCTGGTAGTTCGCCTGTCCCCCAGGGTATTCCGCCGAGTACCCAGGCGGAGAAGGCTCGCCCGACCCTCCGTACAGCACCGTCTCCGGCGCCCCAGGCTGCCCTTGACCGCCGTACAACACCGTCTCCGGCGCCCCCGCCACACCCTGTCCCCCGGACTGCGACACACCCTGACCACCGGGCTGTACCTGCTCCGACTCACCCGACCGCCCGAATCCCGGCCCGCCGGGCTGGGTGGACCGCTGTCCCTCGGGCCGATCCTCCCCCGGCGTATTGGGCTGGGCGAGACCGTGATTGCCGGATTGTGTCTGGTCGGCGGGGTGGGCCGGGTCTTGTTCGCCGGGAGGGGTCTTCTCCGGGTGAGGCGCCGCGTTCCACCACTGATCGTCTGTCATCGTGTTCTCTCTGTTCGTTCGCCGCGTGTGCGGGCGGCGAACCATCACCCGGGTCAGGCGGGGCGGATTTGCCCGTCGCCCCAGACGATCCACTTCGTGGAGGTGAGTTCGGGCAGGCCCATGGGGCCGCGGGCGTGCAGCTTCTGGGTGGAGATGCCGATTTCGGCGCCGAAGCCGAACTGCTCGCCGTCGGTGAACGCGGTGGAGGCGTTGACCATGACGGCGGCCGCGTCGACCCGGTTACCGAACTCGCGGGCGGCGGCCAGGTCGCCGGTGACGATGGCCTCGGTGTGCCCGGTGCCCCAGGTGTTGATGTGTTCGACGGCCGCGTCCAGGTCGGCGACCACCCGGAGCGCGATGTCCAGGCTCAGGTACTCCTCGCCCCAGTCGGTGTCGTTCGCCGGGATCAGGCCGGGCAGGTCGCCGTGCACGGTGACGCCGTGCCGTTCCAGCGCCTCGATCAGCCGGGGCACCGCGATGGTGGCGATGGCGTCGTCGATCAGTACGGTCTCGGCCGCGTTGCAGACGCTGGGGCGGCGGGTCTTGGCGTTGAGCAGGATCGCCTCGGCCATGTCCAGATCGGCGGCGGCGTGCACGTAGACGTGGCAGTTGCCGGTGCCGGTCTCGATGGTCGGTACCTGCGCGTCGCGGACCACGGCGTTGATCAGACCGGCCCCGCCGCGCGGGATGACCACGTCGACCAGGCCGCGTGCCTGGATCAGATGAGTGACGCTGGAGCGGTCCTCGCTGGGCAGCAGCTGCACCGCGTCCTCGGGAAGTTCTTGCGCCACAAGGGCTTCCCGCAGCACCTCGACGAGCGCGGCATTGGAGCGAGCGGCGGAGGAGGAGCCGCGCAGCAGCGCCGCGTTCCCCGACTTCAACGCCAGCCCGAACGCGTCGACGGTGACGTTGGGCCGCGCCTCGTACACCATCCCGACCACGCCCAGCGGCACCCGCACCTGCCGGATCTCCAGCCCGTTCGGCAGCGTCGAACCCCGCACCAGCACGCCCACCGGGTCCGGCAGGCCCGCGACCTGACGCAGCCCCGCGGCGATCCCGTCGACCCGGGCCGCGGTCAGCCGCAGCCGGTCGAGCAGCGACTCCTCGGTGCCGGCGGACCGGGCGATCTCGAGGTCCTCGGCGTTGGCGTCGAGCACGCGATCCGCGGCGGCCAGCAGCGCGTCGGCGGCGGCGTGCAGCGCGGTGTTCTTCTGTTCGGTGGTGAGCTGGGCGAGCGTTCGCGACGCCACCCGGGCGCGGCGCGCCGCGTCGTGCACCACCGTGCGGACGGTGTCCTGATCGGTGGCAGTGGGAGCAGTCATGGGTATCAGCCTACTGTGCGGATATGGCGCGAATCGCGGTGGTGGGAAGCATCAACATGGATCTGGTGACGACGACCGGGCGGCGGCCGGAGCCCGGTGAGACGCTGCTGGGCCGGGACTTCGAGATGGTGCCCGGCGGCAAGGGGTCGAATCAGGCGATCGCCGCGCGGCGGGCGGGGGCGGAGGTCGAGTTCGTGGGGGCGGTCGGCGCCGACCTGTTCGCGCCGGTGCTGCGCCAGGTGCTCGACGACGCCGGTGTGGGGACGCGGCAGCTGCGCTCGGCGCCGGGGCCCAGCGGCGTCGCCTCGATCGTGGTCGATGAGACGGGCGAGAACACCATCATCGTCATCGAGGGCGCGAACGCGGCACTGACCGAACTCGGCCCGGCCGATCTGGCGGCCGTCGCCGCCGCGGACATCCTGCTGTGCCAGTTGGAGATTCCCGTGCCGACCGTACTCGCCGCCGCCCGGCACGCCCGCGTTGCGGGAACGACGGTGCTGCTCAATCCCTCACCCGCGCAAGATCTTCCCGCCGAACTCTGGTCCGCCGTGGATATCGCCGTGGTGAACGCGGGCGAGGCCGAACGACTGGCCGCGCCGCTGAACAGTGTGGCGCACGTCGTCGTCACACGCGGCGCGGCGGGTGCGGAGTACCGCGGTCCCGAGGGCGAGGTAACTCATCCGGGCGTCCGGGTCGAGGTGGTCGACACCACCGGCGCGGGAGACACGTTCACGGGCGCGCTCGCTGCGCACTGGCACGAGGGCCCGGCCGCCGCCCTCGCCTGGGCCTGCACCGCCGGCGCCCTGGCAACGACGAAACTCGGTGCCAGCGCAGCGATTCCGAGTCGTGCCGAGGTCGAGTCGGCGCTGCCCCGGGCTCAGCGGAACTGATCGGCGTGGGCGGCGGCCCATTCGGCGAAGGTGGTGGCGGGACGGCCGGTGAGATCGGCGATGGCGGTCGTCGCCTGTTGCGGGTGCTCCACCATCGCGGCGAGGCCGTCGACGTACCACTCGGCGAATTCGCCCATCGCCGGGTGCAGCCGGTCGATCGTCTCCTGGCGGGACTCGGTCTCGAACGACAGGTCCCGCCCCAGCGCCGCGGCCAGTTGCCGGACCCGCTCCGCCCTGGTGAGGGTTTCGGGGCCGGTCAGCGGGTAGGCGATGCCGTCGTGGCCGTCCTGGGTCAGGATCGTCGCGGCGATGCGGGCGATATCGTCCATCGCGATCGGCGCGTTCGCCGACTCGGGATACGGCTCGCGCACCGTGCCGGTGGTGCGCACCTGCTCCGCCCACATCGTCGTGTTCTCCATGAATTCGCCCGCGTACAGGTGCGTCCACGGCACGCCGGACTTCTCGACCGCGCGGGCGATCGGCTGCCAGTCGGTGGTCTCGTCGCCGGACAGGTCGACGATCCGGCCGACACCGGCCTGCCGCGCCAACTCCACCACCTCGGTGACGGTTTCCAACACGGGCGCCAGATACATCCGCTGCACACCCTCGAGTGCCGCGGGCAGTGTCGACACCCGGCGCAGATACCCCCGCACGACCTCCACGCCGTCGGGTAGGTCGGCGCGTTCGGGGTGATTGGACAGGGCGCGAATGTCGTCCGCCCCCAGCGCAATCAGATGATCAACCACTTTCCTACCGATGTTCCCGGTGGCTCCGGTGACCAGAATCTTCATGGGAGACAGGCTAGTTGCCCACCCCCGGCCCGGGCACGTCGGATTTCGGTCCCGTCACGACAGGGTCTCGGCCGCGGCGCGCCACCGGCGGGGCGGAGCGCCGTGCGTGCGATGGAACAGCCGGGTGAAATATCCGGGGTCGGCGACGCCGACCCGGCGGGCGACCTCGGCGACCGGCAGTTCGGTCTCGGCCAGCAGCCGCCGCGCCTCGGCCATCCGCCGGTCGACGATCCAGTCCTGCACGGTGCGGCCGGTGCGGCGGCGCACCACGGTGGTCAGGTGTCCGGGCGTCATGCCGACCGCGCGCGCCACGTCGCGCAGCGACAGCGGTTCGCCGTGCCGCCGCTCGATCACGTCGAATAC
Source organism: Nocardia wallacei (assembly GCF_029868745.1). Classification (GTDB taxonomy): domain Bacteria; phylum Actinomycetota; class Actinomycetes; order Mycobacteriales; family Mycobacteriaceae; genus Nocardia; species Nocardia wallacei_B. The sequence continues at coordinate 36,356 of NZ_JARWOP010000194.1, forward strand.
CTCGGCCAGCAGGGGCTCGCCGCTGCGCCGCAGGTCGCCCACGACGTCGGCGGCGAGACGGGCGAGATCGATGAGCAGCAGGGTCAGGTGTGCCGAGGCGGCCTGCCGATATCCTTCGTGCCGGTCGGCGAGTTCGGTCTCGATCGCCGCGATCGCGCCGTCCCACAGTGGGCGGCGAGCCGGGGGCACCTCGAGCCGCAGCAGCCCGCCGGACCGGCCGTGCAGGAACGGGAACAGCAGCGGATGCGACCGCCAGGCCGGCCACGGCGCCCGGCCGTCATCCAGCACGGACGGGTCGAAGAACACCCCGACCCCGCTGCCGACGGTCCGGGCCGCGGCGATATCGACGACCTGACCGGCCCCGATCACGTACACGACGGCGTTGTCGGCATAGAACAGCACCGGGAAGTCGTGGATGTGCGGGCGCACTTCGCGCCGCACGCCCGGTGCGCTGCCGTCGCGCAACAGCATGGTGTGGCCGTCGACCGCGCCGAAACGCAGCAGCGACACCGGCGGGACGGCGTTGTCGGTCCGATAGTCGTACACGGGCACACCACGCCGGTGGCCCACCATTCTGGTCGACTCGCGCACGCCACCGAAGATAGTCCCATTTTTGCCGAGTATCACCCAACTACCCGCGGCCACATGTGTTCACCATGGATCACATGACCGAACATCGTCCACATTCCGTCACTACCGCCATGGGTAACCGGCACGACTACCTGCCCGCCGCCGGCCGCGACGCCTTCCTGCCCGCCTACGATCTGCTGACCCGCCTGCTGGGCGCGCCCCGGCTGCACGAGCGACTCGTCGACCAGGCCGACCTGAGCGACGACCATCGCATTCTCGAAATAGGCTGCGGGACCGGCAATCTCACGCTGCGAGCGAAGCGCGTCCGCCCCGCCGCCGAGGTGATCGGCACCGATCCCGATCCCCGCGCTCTGGCCCGCGCCGAGCGAAAGGCTCAGGGGCAGCGGGGCATTCGCTTCGAACGCGCCTACGCTCAGGAACTCCCGTACGGCGACGGCGAATTCGACCGGGTGCTGTCCTCGCTGATGCTGCACCACCTCGACACCGACATCAAGCAGGCGCTGGCCGCCGAGGCACTGCGGGTGCTGCGTCCCGGCGGGCGGCTGCATGTGGTCGACGTCGGCGGCCCGATGACGCCCGCCGACGGCCTCGCGGCCCGGCTGATGCTGCGCGAGGAGCACATCGCCGGGAATCTCGGCGACGGGATCCCGCGGCTGCTGCGCGACGCGGGTTTCGACTGCACCGTGGTGGATTCGCGGCGGCACCGCCATCTGGGCCGGGTCACCTACTACCGAGCGGTCCGGCCGGACTGAGACTTCCGGCTATCGGGTGTATCCGGCGACAAGATCCGACAGCTGGGCGCCCACCCGTTCGAGCGGCTCGGCGGAGCGAGTGGCCAGCGACATCACCACGGCGCCCTCGATCGCGGCGACGATGGTAGTGGCCAGCGACAGCGCGCGCTCGGGATCCACCCGCTCCGCGCGCAGGCGCTCGGCGAGGATCTGCTCCCAGTCGGCGAATGTCGCGCCGGCCGCGTCCGCCGCCGCCGGCGCCTCGGTACGACCCAGGGCCGCCGCCACGATCGGGCAGCCGGCGGTGAAATCGCTCGACACCATCGTGTCGCGCCACAGCGACGGGAACGCCGCCACCGCCGCGGCCAGGTCCGCTCCGGCGGTGAGCTTGCGGATCAGCACGCTCGCCGCCTGCCCGGCCGATCGGGTGGCGGCGGCGACCAGTTCTGCCTTGCCCTCGGGGAAATTCAGGTAGACCGATCGCCGCGAGATGCCGCTGTGCTGCAGCAATTGCGCGATGCCGGTCCCCGCGACCCCGTTGCGGCGCATCAGATCGACGGTGCTGTCGATCAGCCGATCCCGAGCGCCCATGGTCCGATTCCTCTCCGTCCGCCCTGCGCGACCAGCCTACCTTGCCCTAGACCGATCGGTGTACTACCGTGCTGCTAAACCGATCGGTCTACCACGACGGAGGAGCATTCCGATGGCGACCCTGCACGACCCACTGCCCCTCCCCTGCGGGCAGACACTGCCCAACCGGATCGTGAAAGCGGCACTGAGCGAAGGGCTCGGCGATGCCGGACTGGGACCCGACGAGCGCTTGCACCGTCTGTACACCCGCTGGGGCGCAGGCGGTTTCGGCTTGATCGTGACCGGCAACGTGATGATCGACCGCACGCAACTCGGGGAGCCGGGCAATGTGGTCATCGAGGACGAACGGCATCTGGACGAGCTGACCCGATGGGCGAAGGCGGCCGAGGACGGGGGTACACCTGTCTGGATGCAGCTGAATCATCCGGGGCGGCAGGCGAATCCGCTGGCCACCCGCAACCGGCCGGTGGCGCCCTCGGCCGTCGCGCCGGGTATTCCGGGCCTGCCCGTGCCGCGGGCGCTGACCGACACCGAAATCACCGATCTGATAACGCGTTTCGCCACCGCGGCCCGGGTCGCGGAGGCGGCCGGATTCGACGGCGTGCAGATCCACGGCGCGCACGGCTACCTGGTGTCGCAGTTCCTGTCGCCGCTGGCGAACCGGCGCACCGACGATTGGGGCGGCGACGCGGAGCGACGCAGGCGGTTCGTGCTCGAGGTGGCCCGGGCGATCCGCACGGCGGTACGGCCCGCGTTCGCGGTGGGCATCAAGCTCAATTCCGCCGACTTCCAGCGCGGCGGTTTCACCGAGGAGGAGTCGCGGGCGGTGGTCGAGGCGCTGGCCGCCGAAGGGCTGGACCTGATCGAAATCAGCGGCGGCAGTTATGAATCGCCCGCGATGATGGGCCGGGCGCGCGGTACGTCGGCGAGCACGCGGGCGCGCGAGGCCTACTTCCTGGAGTACGCCGAGACCGTGCGGCGCTCGGCGGGCGCGGTGCCGCTGGCGGTGACCGGCGGCTTCCGCTCGCGGGCGGCCATGTCGGCCGCGGTCGGCAGCGGTGCCTGCGACGCCGTCGGTCTGGGCCGTCCCGCGGCCGTATTCCCCAGCGCCGCAGCCGATCTCCTCAGCGGTGACGCCGCCGCGCTCCATCCCCCGCTGATCTCCCTGGGGCTACGCGGCCGATGGGCCGGCGACAGCATGAAGACCGTCGACGGCGCGCTGGACCTGCAATGGCACACCGACCAACTCCACCGCCTCGGCGCCGGATCCGACCCGGACCTTTCTCGCTCACCCTGGCAAACCGCCCTGACGATGGTGCGGCGCAACGGAGTCGACGCGTTCCGGCCGCGCCGCGGCGGCTCGGGGCGCGGCGGAAAAGGCGACCGAGGCCACGAACACGATGGTTTCGAGCACAGCGACCTGCGTCACGACAGACCCCGTCGCAGCGGGTTCTGGCGCAGCGCGATGGGACGCAATGAGGCCGAGCGCGGCGGGATCAGGCGCGGCGAGGGGACCCGCGCGGATCGTCCGGAGGCGCTCGCGCGCAAGTTCCGTATCGAGCGGAGCGTGGGGCGTTACGTTGTCAATCCGGCCTTTCGGGCGCTGGATCGGCTGGGGGTGCGGTCGGCCTTCGCCACCGAGTTGGAGACCATCGGACGTAAGTCCGGGCAGGCGCGGCGGGTGCCGGTGTCGGTGCTGTTCGACGACGAGGGGGCCTGGATCATCTGCCAGCACGGCATGCGGTCGGGGTGGGGCAACAATGTGCGCGCGAACCCGCGGGTGCGGCTGCGGCGCGGCGACCGGTGGTACGCCGGGACGGCGGAGTTGCGGCCCGACGACGATGTGGTCGCCCGCGCTCGCGCCTTCGCGCCGCATCCGCTGCTCGCCCCGCTCACCGCGGCCGGCTTCGCCGCGTTGCAGACCACGCCGGTCTCGGTGCGAGTCACGTTCACCGGCAACGATTCCGCCGCGAGCTGATACATACGAGACGGGTCCGCGCTGTGACCGGAAACACAAACTGTGAAATTCCACATGCCGCGGTGGTGTACTTCTAGACTCCACGTGAACAACGGAGGAACCCATGACCGTCACCGTGCCGCCCGCGGAACGCTCCACTCCCGCCCAGCGCCACGCGACGGACAACCGCAATGCGCTCCCCGTCTCGATGATCGAGCGGATGACCCTGATCCTCGACGCGTTCGACGTCACCACGCCCACCTTGACGCTGCTGGAACTCGTCGAACGCACCGGCCTGCCGCGCTCGACCGTGCACCGCATCCTGGATCAGATGATCCGCCTGCGCTGGCTGGCGCATACGACCGGCGGCTACCGCCTGGGAATGCGCACGCTGGAGCTGGGCGGGCTGACCGCCGATCACAACGAGATCCGCGACGCGGTGGGCCCGCTGCTGCACGAGCTGTCCCAGCGCACCGGGATGGTCGGCCATCTGGCGGTGCTGGACGGCCGCGATGTGGTCTATCTGGACAAGGCCGGTGGCCGGTTCGCCACCGCCCTGCCCACCCGGCTGGGCGGCCGGATGCCCGCGCACGCCACGGCGCTGGGCAAGGCCGCGCTGGCGGCGCTGGAACCCGGCATCACCGAGGCGGCGCTGCGTGCCCGGCTGCCCCGCCTCACCCCGCGCACCGTATCCGAGCCCGACGCCCTGCGCCGGGAGCTGGCGCAGATCCGGCTGCGCCAGGGCGTGGCGGTCGATCGCGAGGAGGCGGTCGCCGGAATCGCTTGCGTCGCAGCGCCGTTGCGGGCGCGCGGCACGGCACCGGCGGCACTCTCGCTGTCCGGCCGGGCCGACGCCATGAGCTTCGACCGATTGGCGCGAGTCGTACTCGAGGTCGCGCACGAAGCGGGACGCGCCCTCTCCCCGCACCACCAACGCTGGCACTGAGCCCTCCCCGCACCACTCACGGAATATTCTCAGCTCCCACAGACAACTCCGAAGCACGCAGTCTCGAACTGTGCCTGCGGACGGTGCAGGTCGGCTTGCACCTTGGCAACCGCACGGTGCAGCCTCGAACTAAGCCTGCGGACGGCACCCGCCGGCTTGCCCGTGGCAGCCGCACGATGGGGTCTCGAACTGTGCCTGCGGACGGCACCCGTGGGCTTGCCCGTGGCAGCCGCACGATGCGGTCTGGAACCGTGCCTGTGGACGGGTCCGTTGCCCACCCTGTGGCGGCCGCAGGACGCAGCGTGGAATCAGAGGCGGCGGATGCGGGCCAGCCAGGCGGCGGTGTCGATGATGCCGTCGGCGGCGGGGTTCAGGTCGAGGTTCTCGACCTCCGCGGCGACCAACCCGGTGACGCGGCCACGGTAGCTGCTGGGCTGGAGGTCCTCCAATTCCCAACCCGCGCCGAAGGATTCGCGGATCACCGTGTCGCTGATGCGCGGGCCGATGCCGGGTTCGGCGGTCGACAGCGCCAGCACGTGCACGTATCCGCCAGGCTTGGCGAGCGTGTGCAGGGCGCGCACGTAGTCGGCACGGGTCTCGGGTTCCGTGCCGAATATATGGAACAGCGCGCTGTCGACGATGGTGTCGAACACCCCGAGTTCCGCGGCGGCCGCGGGCTCGCGACCCAGCCGCACCGCGTCGGCGACCTGGAATCGTGCTGCGGCAACCCCCTTTTCGGCCGCGTTGCGACGAGCGTAGGCGACGGCGCTGGGCGACAGGTCGACGCCCAGCACGTCGTAGCCGAGCCGGGTGAGCATGATGGTGTGCTCCCCGGCGCCGGTGCCGGGGTCGAGCACGCGCCCGCTGATTCGGCCCTCGCGTTCGAGCGCCACGATCGCCGGCTGCGGCTCGCCGATGACCCACGGCGCGGTGTCGTTGTCGTAAACGGTGTTCCAGAACTCTGCGGTCTGCGTCATGCCCTCACTGTGCATCCTCAACCACACTCGAGGTCAACACCGCCTCCGCGGTCATTCGTGTTCCGCCAGCCAGCGTTTCGCCCGTGTCGGCGAGGCGCGGCACAGCCAGGCGTCCTGGACGACCTCGGTCAGTTCGTCCAAGCGGAGTTCACCGATCCGGCTGCCCCGCAACAACACCGACAGATGACGGTCGAAGTGCGGTGTGCTGAAGAACGGCGAGGCCGGATCCTGCACCAACGCCAGTTTGTCCGACTCCGAGGGCACCCAGAACACGATCACATCCTCGAAGCGCTCACCCGTGGCGGGGTCGAACGCATCGGGTCGCGGGGTCCGGAAGAAGATGAACGACTTGCGCCCGACCTGGTAGATCGCGTTGCCCTGCGGGCCGTACTCGACCGTCACGTGCGGCATCGCCTGTGCCAGCTCGTGCACATCGTCCACCCGGGCGCGCCGTGCCATCGTCATTACCTCAATCGGCAAGTCCGGCAAGGAGTTTGCGGGTGCGGGCGGCCGCGTCACCGCCGGCGAACACCACGCCGTAGAACTCGGTGGCGCCCGCCTCGGAGACCTCTCGGAGCCGCGCCGCCACATGCTCCTCGGAACCGATGATCGCGAGATCCTCCGGGCCCGCCGCGCCTTCCCGATCCATCATCGCGCGATACGACGGCAGCGAGCCGTAGGCGCCGAACACCTCCGCCGCCGACTGCCGCGCCCCGTCGACATCGTCGGTGACGAGCACCGGCAGGGCACAGACCACGCGCGGCGCCGGGCGACCCGCCTCGGTCGCGGCGGCGGTGATGGTCGGCGCGATGTGGTCGCGAATGGTGGCCGGGCCGGTCATCCACAGCACGGTCCCGTCGGCGCGGCGGCCCGCCAGCTTCAACATCTGCGTGCCCATCGCCGCGACCAGGACCGGCACCCGGCCCTCGTTCGGGACGCTCAGGGCGAGATTGGCGCTGAGGGTCTCACCCTGGTAGGAGACCGTTTCGCCCTCGAGCAGCGGCAGCAGAATGGACAGATATTCCTTCATGTGCCGGGCGGGCCGCTCGAACCCGTAGCCGAACATGTTCTCGATGACGACCTGATGCGAGAGGCCGATACCGAGCGTGAGCCGCCCGGGGCCGGCCGCCAGCGCCGCGGTGCGGGCCTGCTGGGCCATGGCGGCCGGATGCCGCGGATAGGTGGGCACGACGGCGGTCCCCAGCTCGATGCCCGGCACCTGGCTCCCCGCCACCGCGAGCGCGGTCAGCGCGTCGATGCCGAAGATGTGCGACAGCCACGCCGAATCGAACCCTTCCTCGGCCGCCTGTGCCAGGTCGTCGGTGATCCGGCGCAGCGCGTCGGGTCCGGTCGGTTCGTTGAGCAAGATGCCGATCCGCACGGTGGGGCCTCCTCGGTCGATGAATCGAACACGTCGATGAATCGAACACACAACGTCCGTCAGTTCATCCACCCTATGCCCCGCCCAAGGCGCTCCATCACCCTGTCGACGCGTTCCCGCGACCCCACACCCCGCCTCGACGCGCGGCCCGGCGTACCTGCCGTGCGGACGAACTTCTCGACGCGCCGCGCGACATACCCGTGCCGCATGTATTCCTCGGGCGGGTTCGGGTTTGTGGTGGCGAATCGTGACCGCGCGGGGTGGGTGGCATGTCAAAATCCCGATGGTGCACGAACTATGGCGGCTGGACCAGGGACGTACCCGCTCGATCAGTCCGGAGAACCCTACGGGGGCGCCGGGGGCGGGGGGACGCGCGGCGACCGGGACGGGTGTGGCCGCGGCCGGTGACCTGGGGGTCGGGTGGAAGGTGTCGCCCTCGATCGACCTCGCGCCCGGCGAGACGGCCACGCTCGCCGACGTCGCGGGGCCCGGCATCATCCGGCATTTCTGGCTGACCACCGATCGCACCGCCCTGAGCCGGCTGCGGCTGCGCATGTACTGGGACGAGGAGGCCGAGCCCGCCGTGGACGTGCCGCTGGGCGCGTTCTTCTGCAATGCGTGGGACGAATTGGCGCTGGTGAATTCGGAAATGGTGGTGGTCGCGGCCGCGGGCGGGCTGAACAGCTTCTGGCCCATGCCGTTTCGCGCGCACGCCCGGGTCACCCTGCACAACGGCGGCGCGGAGCCGGTGCCGGTGTACTACCAGCTGACCTATCTGGAGCAGGAGGTGCCGCGCTCGGCGGGCTACCTGCACGCGCGGTGGCGGCGGTGCAATCCCCTGGGCAGTCCGGCCGTGCACACCGTGCTGGACGACGTGCCCGGGCCGGGCCGCTACGTCGGCACCTATCTGGCGATCGCGCCGAACGCGCCCGGCTGGTGGGGCGAGGGCGAGGTGAAGTTCTATCTCGACGGCGACACCGAATTCCCGACCATCTGCGGCACAGGCACCGAGGACTACTTCGGCGGCGCCTGGAATTTCGACCTCGGCGACACCTACCGGACCTACTCGACCCCGTACCTCGGTTTCGTGCAGGCCCTGCCCGACGACCGGATCTATCAGCCCGAACAGCAGTTCGGCATGTACCGCTGGCATGTGCGCGACCCGATCTGCTTCGACCGGAGCCTGCGCGTCACCGTCCAGGCGCTCGGATGGCGCGACGACGGCTGCTACCTGCCACTCGATCGCGCCGATATCGCGACCACCGCACTCTGGTATCAGCATCGATCGGTCACCGGCCGTCGGCGTTCGTCGATATCGCGGTGATTCGGCGAATACCGGCATAGTGCAAGGTGAGCGTATGGGCGCAGCGTGATGGCCGAGGATGAGCCGGTGGCGCGGGTCGACATCTTCCCGCCGGCGATCCGGGCAGCGGTGCGCCGTGGAAGGAAGTGAAGCTGATGTTGGTAGCCGGGGTCGACAGTTCGACGCAGTCGTGCAAAGTCGTGGTGTGCGCGGCGGACAGCGGAAAGATTTTGCGGCACAGCAAGGTTCCGCATCCCGACGGCACCGAGGTCCCCGCCGAGGCATGGTGGCGGGCACTGCGGTCGGCGCGCGAGGGGCTGCTGGACGGGGTGTCGGCGATCGCGGTCGCGGGCCAGCAGCACGGCCTGGTCGCGCTGGACACGGCCGGTGCTCCGGTGCGACCGGCGCTGCTGTGGAACGACACGCGCTCCGCGCAGGCCGCGACGGACCTGGTCACCGAATTCGGCGGGCCGCGGGCATGGGCCGACGCGGTCGGCATCGTGCCGCTCGCCGCGCATACCGTCGCCAAATTGCGCTGGCTGGCCGATCACGAACCGGCGCACGCCGATCGGGTCGCGCGGGTACTGCTGCCACACGACTACCTCACCTGGCGACTGCGCGGCGGCACCCCCGACCTCGAACCGACCACCGATCGCGGTGACGCCTCCGGCACCGGCTACTGGTCACCCAGTACCGGCGAGTATCGGAAAGACCTTGTCGCCCTGGCCTTCCGGGATCGCCTACCGGAACTGCCCCGGGTGCTCGGTCCCGCCGAACCGGCGGGCCACACGTCCGACGGCCTGCTGCTGGCGGCGGGCACCGGCGACAATGCCGCCGCCGCATTGGGTCTGGGCATCGGCGCGGGGGATGTCGTGGTGTCGCTGGGTACCAGCGGGACGGTCTTCACCCGCGCCGAACATCCCAGCGCCGATGCCGATGGGGCGATCAACGGCTTCGCCGACGCCGCCGGGGCCTATCTTCCGCTGGTGTGCACGCTGAACGCCGCGCGGGTGCTCGACCGGACGTCCACCCTCGCCGGTGTCGGCCTGCGCGAGCTGGAACGCCTTGCCCGCCAGTCGGTCCCGGGCGCGGCGGGCCTCACGCTGCTGCCCTACCTGGCCGGGGAACGCACCCCCAACCTCCCGGACGCCACCGGCACCCTGCACGGGCTCACCGTGTCGAACATGACCCCGGAACACCTGGCCCGTGCGGGCATCGAAGGCATGCTGTGCAACCTCGCCGACGCGCTGGACCGCCTCCGGGCCGACGGCATCCGCCCCCGTCGAGTGCTGCTCATCGGCGGCGCGGCAGCCAACCGCCTGGTCGCCGAGATCGCCGCCCAGATCTTCGAACTCACCGTCGCAGTCCCCGAACCCCAGGAATACGTCGCCCTCGGCGCGGCCCGCCAAGCCGCCTGGGCCCTCGCCGCCACCCCCGAACCACCGACGTGGGCCGCACCTCCCGCCCAGGAATTCCCAGCCCCCACTGACGGCCCAGGTCAGGAGATCCGCGCCCGGTACGAACGCACCCGCCGCCTGCTCCACGGAAGTTAGCCGCCCGGCCTGCACGGACACAATCCGCCCGCACACGGCAATCCTCGCCACTTCGCGCCGATCCGTGTCCGCCCAGGCCGGATCACGATTTCCGGCGACGATTCCTGATGACCGCCACGACCTCGTCGACGCAGTGATCCATATCGTTGAACACGTCGGCGGCGGCATATCGCAATACGAGCCAGCGGTGCAACAGCAGCCAGTTCTGGCGTCGGCGGTCGCGCCGGAAGACGTCGTGGTCGGAGTGGAACTCCCGGCCGTCGATCTCGACGAGAGTCCGGGATCGAGTGTGGACGAAATCGCACACGTACGGTCCCACGGGATGGTTCGGCGCCAACTTGATTCGCGTGCGAGCCATCGCGCGGGCGAACAGCCGTTCCGGTTCCGATGCCGCCTTGCAGGCGGCCTCCCGCAATTGCCGACGTAAAACAGGTGAGCCGTGCGCGCCGCAGCGTCCCAGTTCGAGCACCTCCTCGGGCGGCACGAGGCCGCCCAGGCATTTGTCCACCAATTGGCCCGCGGCAAGTTCGGGTAGTACCGCAACACAGTCGAGCAGGGTCACCGCGCGGCTGGTGATCGGGAGTCCCCACGCCTCGTCACTCGCCGCCGGGGGTAGGTCACGCCGGTACAGCCGCAACCAGTCCGGTGTCGCCCGATGCGCGTGCCGCGGGATCGTCGCCTCGACGACGTCCGGTTCGTCGGCCATTTGTCGCAACCACGCGGCGGTGCGATGGCTCAGCGTGGCGGTGGGCAGCCACGCCACCACGGCGGCGCAGCGCGCCAATGTGGTGAGCCGGTCCACGCAGTAGACGCGGGGCAGCACCCGGGTGTAAACGCCGCGGCGACACCGGTCATCGATGGTCGACGCGGCGACGCCCGCTGCGAGTAGCTGTTCGCGAGTTCGAATGCCGTACATGGGATCGAGGCTCTCCCAACCCTTTCGGCCGTACACGAAGCCGACCTGGCGAAACGGAGACTCTGTGGATGGTCCTCCGAACTGGGGATAACTGCGCTCCGGCCTGCACGGACACAATCCGTGCCGACGTGGCGATATCTACCGTCCGGCGTCGATCTGCGACCGCTCAGGCCGGAGCCCTTCCCCGCCGCTTGGTCCGGTGCCACCATGGCGGCATGAAACCGGACGACTTCGAACTCGCGGAACAGCTGGTGCGGGAACGGTTTCCGGAGGCGCGGGCGGCATGGCTGGGCGGCAGCATGGCGGACGGAACCGCCACCGCCACATCGGATTTAGATATCACCGTACTGCTCGCGGGGCCACCCGCACCGTACCGGGAGTCGTTCGATCAGTGAGCTTTCAGTCCCGGCCAGCCGTACCGGGCCGGTCCTGCCGCCAGACCCGCAACGCGTGGCGGCGCAACCGGACTCGGCGCTTCCGGCTGCTGCGCACCGCGTTCACGGCGCACCTGCTCCATATCCATCCACTGGATGGACTGAACGGCATCCTCCAGCTTGGCGGAGGTCTGGAAGCCGAGCTTTGTGTAGACCAGCAATCCCTCCCGGAAAACCATCAGCGTGGGCAGGCTGGTGATCTGCGCGGCCGCGGTGAGCGCCTGTTCGGCCTCGGTGTCGACGGTCCCGTGCGGGATGTCCGGATGCTGATTCGACGATTCCTCGTAGATCGGCGCGAACCGGGAACACCAGCCGCACCACCCCGCCCAGAAGTCCACCAGCACGATGCCGCCGCGTGAGATGGTCCGGTCGAAGTTCTGCTGCGTCAACGCGTGCGTGGGCATGCGGTCCTCCCGGTGACGCTCGGTTCCGCCGACATCGGTCCGGATTCTTCCACGGATCCCGCACGTCTGTCGCGGCCTGCCGTCAGTCTCCGAACCGCAGCCGCGCGAAGTGCACGCCGCCCTGCCCCCACCCGGCGCGGGTGATCCACAACGTCCCGCCGTCGTCGACGATCTCCGCCGCGTGCGCCGCGATATGACCGACCTTGTCCGCCGCTCGGAAGTGCAGCGGGTCGTCGCTGCGAAAGACGTCGGTGCCGACATAGCGGGGCCGCGGGCCGATGAACAAATACCAGGAACCCTTGTGGCACAGCACGAACGGTGACTCGGTGGGTCCGGCGCCGGTCCCGGTGCTCGGGTCGGTGTAGGCGATGGCGCGGTCGCTCCAGTGCACCAGATCGGTGCTGGTCCGGTACGCGACCACATGGTGTCCGCCGCCCGGCTCGCTGGTCGCGCAGTAGTACATGACCCAGCGGTCCTCGAGCCGCAACACCATCGGATCACGGGCGTCGTAGCCGTCGCGGAACAGCGGACCGCCCGGGTGACGAGTCCAGCGCCGCAGATCGGTGGACGTGGCGAGATTCATCGCCGTGGCGGTGCGGTCGGTCCCGCCGCCGTCGTAGTACATGAAATACCGGTCGGCGGCGCGGATCACGTACGGCGCCCACAGGTGGGTCTCCCCGTAGTCCGGATCGGCGGTCAGTACGGGCGGCCGTTTCGTCCAGGGCCCGGCCAGCCGATCGGCGGTCGCGTGCGCGAAAGCGACCTCCCGCCACGGGTCGGCCGGTTCGGTACCGGTGATGCCGAACAGATGCCAACCGTCCGGGCCCCGCACCACCGTGTGATCGTTGATGTACCACGGCCGCGTCTCCCCCACGCTCGGGTCGTAGACACGACGAAACCGGCCCGCACTCACCTGCACCCGTACACGGTGCCGTCCCCGTCGCCTCCGTACGAGCAGACACGCCGTCGAATCGTGCGACCCGGATCGGGTAGCCCCTCACCATGGGACCCCGCCTGGGCAAACACCCGAAGCGAACACCGTTCTACGGGACGCTGATGATGCTCACGGCCATGATCACCGGCCTGTGGGTGCAGGACATTCCGTGGCTCCCCCTCCGCGTCGTCACCTACGCCGCCCTGTTCTGCCTCGCCGCGGCCGGCTTCCTCATGACCTTCCGCGACTATTCGTAACGGGCTCAGCGACCGCGGCGGGCACGCAGGACGACGTCGTGGGTGTGGTGCGTTCCGGCGGGCGGCGGTCCGGTGCGGGGGCGGGTTTCGGAGGTCTCGACGACCCAGCCGGAGTCGAGCAGGGCCGGAATGTCGGTGGGGTGATAGAACGCGGTGGGGTCGATGTCCTCGTGACCGGTGAGGTCGGCCGGGTCGTGGCCGACGAAGAGCAGGATGCCGCCCGGGGCCACGGCGTCGATCAGGCCGCGCAGCGCGCGCGGGCCCGGTTGCCGAGGAAAGGGAAAGTACTGCACCGAAACCAAATCGAAAGCCGCGGCGGGCATAGCCGTGGCGGTCAGGTCCGCGCGGGTCCAGGCGACCCCGCCCCGCCCCCGCCCCCCCCCGGCCGCCGCGCGGTGCCGCGCCCCCCCCGAAAAGTCCGCCGCAACCCCACACCCCCCCATTGTACATACACACCAACCCCCCCCCCCCACCCCCCACCGATTAAGCGCCGGGGGCGCGCTTTGTTGGGGGGCGGGAGGGGCCGCGCACGGCGGAACCGGCCCCG
>NZ_JARWOP010000195.1 GCF_029868745.1 Nocardia wallacei
GTTTTCGGGTGGCGCTGCAATGCGACGAAGGAGCCAGCAACGGCACCCGAAAACCGAGACCAAGGGCGCCGAAAACCCGCCGAAGCGAAGCGAAGGCCAAAAAACACAGCAGTGATCCCCACCCAACCCAGCCACAAACCCACCACCCCAACCCCAAGGCAAGATAACCCCGTGACCTTCAACCCCACCCTCTGGACCCCCGTCCCCGGATTCGAAACCCTCACCGACATCACCTACCACCGCCACCTCACCCAAGGCACAGTCCGAGTAGCCTTCAACCGCCCCGAAGTCCGCAACGCCTTCCGCCCCCACACCGTCGACGAGCTCTACCACGCCCTAGACCACGCCCGAATGACCCCGGACGTCGGCGCGGTCCTCCTGACCGGCAACGGCCCGAGCCCCAAAGACGGCGGCTGGGCCTTCTGCTCCGGCGGCGACCAACGCATCCGCGGCCGCAGCGGCTACCAATACGCCTCGGGCGAAACAGCCGAGACGGTAGACAAGGCCCGCGCAGGCCGACTGCACATTCTCGAGGTGCAACGCCTGATCCGCTTCATGCCCAAGGTGGTCATCGCCCTGGTGAACGGCTGGGCCGCCGGCGGCGGGCACAGCCTGCACGTGGTGTGCGACCTCACCCTGGCCAGCCGCGAGCACGCCCGCTTCAAGCAGACCGACGCCGACGTGGGCAGCTTCGACGCCGGTTACGGCAGCGCGTATCTGGCGAAGATGGTGGGCCAGAAGTTCGCCCGCGAGATCTTCTTCCTGGGCCGCCCCTACACCGCCGAGCAGATGCATCACATGGGCGCGGTGAACGCCGTCGTCGACCACGACCGGCTCGAGGACGAGGCCCTGGAGTGGACCGCCGACATCCTCGGCAAGTCGCCGCAGGCCCAGCGGATGCTCAAGTACGCGTTCAACCTGACCGACGACGGCCTGGTCGGCCAGCAGCTGTTCGCGGGCGAGGCGACCCGGCTGGGCTACATGACCGACGAGGCGGTCGAGGGCCGCGACGCGTTCCTGGAGAAGCGCAAGCCGGACTGGTCGCCCTACCCCTGGTACTTCTGAGGCGAAGTGCCCGGTTCGGGAAGATCACAAGACCTACGCTCGGTGCTGTGGACATTCTCGGCAGCCGCGTCATTTTGCGACCGGCGAACTACGAGCGAACACTGGCGTTCTATCGGGACGGGCTGGGACTGGCGATCGCGCGGGAGTATCCGGGCGGCACCGTGTTCTACGCGGGGCAGTCGCTGGTCGAGGTGGCCGCGCACGGCCGCCGCGACGACGCGCCCACCGGATTCGCGGGCGCCCTGTGGTTGCAGGTGCGCGACGCGGACGAGGCCGCGGCCGCTCTCGCGGAGCACGGGGTCGCCATCGATCGCGATCCCGTGCGGGAGCCGTGGGGACTGATCGAGATGTGGCTCCGCGACCCGGACGACGTGCCGATCGTGGTGGTGGAGGTGCCGCCGGAGCACCCGCTGCGCCGCGATTCCCGCCCACCCTGGCCATCGCGTTAACGGGTCGATAACGCACACTGGAGCGGTGACCGCCGAACTATTGGTTCTGCTCATCGTCGTCGTCACTGCACTGGTCTTCGACTTCACCAACGGATTCCACGACACCGCCAACGCGATGGCCACCTCCATCGCCACCGGTGCGCTGGGTCCGCGGACCGCGGTCCTGCTCTCGGGCGGGCTCAATCTGATCGGTGCGTTCCTCAGTGTGGAGGTGGCGGCCACGGTGGCGGAGGGCATCGTCCGGCTCAACGACGTCGGCGGTCCCGATCTGCTGGAGATCGTGTTCGCGGGCCTGGTCGGCGGCATTCTGTGGAACCTGCTGACCTGGCTGTTCGGTTTGCCGTCGAGTTCCTCGCACGCGCTGTTCGGCGGTCTGATCGGCGCGACGATCGCGGCTCTCGGCTGGAACGGCGTCATCTGGTCGGCGGGCGAGCAGGGCGTGCTCGGCAAGATCGTGCTGCCCGCGGTGCTGGCGCCGGTGGTGGCGGCGCTGGTCGCCTCGATCGGCACCTGGCTGGTCTACCGGATTACCCGCGGCAGCGACGAGCGGTCGGTGACGCGCGGATTTCGGTGGGGCCAGATCGGTTCGGCCTCGCTGGTCTCGCTGGCGCACGGCACCAACGACGCGCAGAAGACGATGGGCATCATCTTCCTGGCGCTGATCGCCTACGGTTCGCGGTCGCCGTCGGACTCGCTGCCGCTGTGGGTCATCGTGGCCTGCGCGGTCGCGATCGCCGCGGGGACTTCGCTGGGCGGCTGGCGCATCATCCGCACGCTGGGCAAGGGCCTGGTCGACATCACCTCTCCGCAGGGGCTGGCCGCCGAATCCACCAGCGCCGCGATCATTCTCACCTCGGCGCACTTCGGCCTGCCGCTGTCGACGACGCAGACCGTCACGGGCGCGATCCTCGGCACCGGCCTGGGACGGCCGGGCGCGGAGGTGCGATGGCCGGTGCTGGGCCGCATGGTGGTGGCGTGGGTACTGACGCTGCCGCTGGCCGGTGTGGCGGGGGCGATCTGCTGGGCGCTGGCGCACGGCGTGGGCGGACTCGCCGGGGTGCTGGTGGTGTTCGCGGTGCTGATCATGCTGGCGATGTTCATGTGGCTGCGGGCGCGGCGAGCGCCGGTGGACGCGGCCAACGTCAACGACGAGTGGCGCGGGCAGGCGCCGCCCGCCGCGCCCGGGTCGCGGGGGCCGGAGCTTCCCACGCCCGCACCGAATGCCGGGCCGCCGTCCGTTCCGGACAGTCAGCGCGACCCGGCGGCGAGCGACGGCACACCGGCACATCGATCGGCGGGGCGGGCCTGATGGACACGGTCGTCTTGATCTCGAAGGAACTGTGGCGAGTGACGCTGACCGCCCTCGTCTTCGGCGCCGGGCTGCCCGCGATCTTCGCCCTGGGCGTCCGATTCCAGTCGCGCGCCGCGGCAAGCGCCGACGGCACGGTGACGCTCTCCCCCACCCGCCGCCGGGCCGCGCTGACCGCGGCCGCGGTGTGCTTCGCGGTGGTGCTGGCGGCGGTCGTGACGGGAGTCCTGTACGTCGCCAAGGGATTTCTCGCAGCACGTCTCGGCATCCATCTGTTCGGGCAGGGATGACCGCGGAAAGGACCCGTCGTGACCAGTGATCCACACGCCACACCGCCGCGCGGCCCCGAGGAGTCGGAGGCCGAGAAGTCGATCCTGCGCAAGGTGCTCGGCTGGCTGAAAGCCGGTTATCCGCAAGGTATTCCGCAGTCGGACTATGTGGCGCTGCTCGCGGTGCTGCACCGCCGCCTCACCGACTACGAGGTGCAGATGATCGTCGAGGAGTTGGTCAGCGAGCGCGCCGGCGACGACGAGATCGCCCGGCACGAGATCGAGGAGGCGATCGCCCGAGTTGCCAAGGAACAGCCGGGCGAGGACGATATCGCTAGAGTGGCCTCCCGGCTGGCAGCCGGTGGATGGCCGCTGGCGACACCGACGTCGGACTGATCCCCTCCCTACCCGAGTGAAGGAAGCGCGGACCCGTTGCCGGGTCGTCGGGCCAGACATGACACGATCGCGAACGTGAGCACCCTGCGGACCCTCCCCATGCCCACCGGAGCCGCGGTGGGTGACGTCCTGCCGCACTTGCGGGAAGCCCTGGCGGGCAACGGTGCGGCCTGGCTGCCGGTGCCGACCGGGGATCGGCGGGAGTCGCACCGGCTGTCGAACGCGCTGCGTCCCGGCGAACCGATCGACGACGACGTGGCGCTGGTGGTGACCACCTCCGGGACCACGGGCGTGCCGAAGGGCGCGATGCTCACCGCCGCCGCCCTGCTCGCGAGCGGCGAGGCCACCCACGAGCGGCTCGGCGGCCCCGGCCAGTGGTTGCTGGCGTTGCCGACCCATCACATCGCGGGCCTGCAGGTGTTGCTGCGCAGTATCCAGGCCGGTACCGAGCCGGTGGCCCTGGACGTCTCGGACGGCTTTCTGCCGGGCGGGCTGGCCAGCGCGGTCGCGGGCATGACCGGCCCGCGTCGCTACACCTCGCTGGTGCCGACGCAGTTGATCAAGGCCCTCGACGACCCTGCCGGGATCGAGGCGCTCACCTCGCTGGACGCGGTGCTGATCGGCGGCGCCCCCACCCCGCGGCCCGTGCTGGACCGCGCTCGCGCGGCGGGCATCAACATCGTCCGTACCTATGGCATGAGCGAGACCTGCGGCGGCTGCGTGTACGAGGGCGTGCCGCTGACGGGCACTCGAGTCCGCATCGAGGACGGCCGGGTGCTGCTCGGCGGCGACATGCTCGCCAAGGGCTACCGCGGACTGCCCGATCATCCGGCCTTCGCCGAACCCGGCTGGTTCCGCACCGAGGACGCCGGGGTCTACGAGAACGGCGTGCTGACGATTCAGGGCCGCCTGGACGAGGCCATCCTGACCGGCGGCCTGCTGGTCATCCCGCAGGTCGTGGAGGCCGTGCTGGCCACGCACCCGGCGGTGAGCGAGGCCGTGGTGCTGGGCCTGCCCGACGAACGGCTGGGCCAGCGCGTCGCGGTCGCGGTGGTGCCGGTCGCCGGAACCGTCCCCACCCTCGACGAACTGCGCGAACACGTCGTCGCGGAGCTCGACACGATCGCCGCGCCCCGCGAACTCGCTCTGCTGGAAGAGATTCCGATGCGCGGCCCCGGCAAGCCCGACCGCAACAAGCTCCGCGACGATCTGCTCGCCGCCTCCCCGCACTGATCTCTCGCGACGCAAGCCGGTCTTGCGCGGGCACGCAACAGCGGTGCAAGGGGCATGCAAGTCCCGGGTTCCACAGTGTGTGTCATGACTTCATACGCACCTGCTGATGCTCTCGCCATCGAGGCGGACGGGCTGGTCAAGGTCTTCGGGGAGCAGCGAGCCGTCGACGGCGTGAGCCTGGCGGTACCGCAGGGCGCCGTGTACGGCGTGCTGGGCCCCAACGGAGCCGGCAAGACCACCACCATCCGCATGCTCGCCACGCTGCTGCGCCCGGACGGAGGCAGCGCCCGGATCTTCGGCCACGACGTGGTGGCCGAACCGACCGCGGTCCGCTCGCTGATCGGCGTCACCGGGCAGTACGCCTCGGTGGACGAAAAGCTCAGCGCCACCGAGAATTTGATCATCTTTTCCCGTCTGCTCGGCCTGAGCCGGGCGGAGGCCAAGCGCAAGTCGGCCGAACTGCTCGAGGAGTTCGGGCTCACCGAGGCCGCGAGCAAGCCCCTGGAGAACTTCTCCGGCGGCATGCGGCGCCGCCTCGACCTGGCCGCCAGCCTGATCGCGACGCCGCCGCTGCTGTTCCTCGACGAGCCGACCACCGGCCTGGATCCGCGCACCCGCGCGCAGATGTGGGAGACCATCCGGCGGCTGGTCCGCGAGGGCGCGACCGTGCTGCTGACCACCCAGTACCTCGACGAGGCCGACCAGCTGGCCGACCGTATCGCGGTCATCGACCACGGCAAGGTCATCGCCGACGGCACCTCCGACGAGCTGAAGGCCTCGGTGGGCACGTCCGCACTGCAGGTCACGCTGGCCGAGCCGGAGCTGATCGAACAGGCCCGCACGCTCATCGGCGACTTCCTGTCGCACGCGGCCGGAAGGCTCGTCGAGGCCAGCATCACCCCCGAGGCGCGGCGCATCACCGCCCCGCTGACCGACCCCGGCATCACCGCCGACCTCCTGATCCAGTTGCGCGACAACGACATCCGGGTCGACGAGATCACCGTCAGCAAGCCGAGCCTGGACGAGGTGTTCTTCGCGATCACCGGGCACGGCGCCGAGGACACCGACACCGACACCGAAAGGAGCGCGGCGTGACTACCACTCTGACCGCACCCACCACAGGCGGGCGCCACGCGGCCCGTGCCGCGATCCCCGAAGTAAGCAACCACATTCCGTTCCGGCAGGCCCTGTCGCACTCCCTCACCATGGCCTACCGCGGCATCCTGAAGATCAAGCACAATCCCGAGCAGCTGTTCGATGTCACGATTCAGCCGATCCTGTTCACGGCGTTGTTCGCGTACATCTTCGGCGGCGCCATCGGCGGCAGCGTGAGCGCCTATCTGCCGGTGCTGATTCCGGGCATTCTGGTGCAGACCGTCGTGCTGACCTCGGTCGTCACCGGAACGCAGCTGCGCGAGGATATGGACAAGGGCGTCTTCGACCGGTTCAAATCCCTTCCGATCGCCCGGGTTTCGGCTCTGGCGGGCGCGCTGATCGCCGACATGGTGCGCTACGGCATCGCCACGGTGCTCACCATCGTGGTCGGCCTGGTCCTGGGTTACCGGCCCGCGGGCGGGGTCGTCGGCGTGGTGGTCGCGGGTCTGATCGTCGTGGTCTGCTCGTTCGCCGTCAGCTGGATCTGGGCGCTGGTCGGCGTCACCGGCAAGAGCGCGGCGTCCGTGCAGGGAATCTCGATGATGATCATGTTCCCGCTGACGTTCATGTCCGGCGCCTTCGCCCTGGTCAGCACCATGCCGGGCTGGATGCAGGGACTGAACAAGGCGAACCCGATCTACTACATGGTCAACGCCTGCCGCGAGTTGATGAACGGCAACGTCTACTCGAGCAACATCCTCTGGTGCCTGGTCGGGTCGGCGGTCGTGATCGCGATCTTCGCCCCGCTCGCCATCCGGGCCTACATGCGCCGGGCGTGAGCCGACTCCTCACCACAATGTCCGGGGGGGGGGGGAGGGGCCCCCCGGCCCGGCAAGAAAGACCACCCCCCCCCCCCCCACAGCGGACGGGCCCCCCACCCCCCCCCCCCCCGCCCCGCGCGGGAGGGAGCCCCCCCCCCC
>NZ_JARWOP010000196.1 GCF_029868745.1 Nocardia wallacei
CGGTGGCGCCCGCGACGAAGTCGAGCGCGATGCCCTCTACGCCCATGTCCGCCAGCGCGGGCAGCGCCGCACCCGGACGCCCGAAATAGGTCGCCACCAGGATCGCCGGGCGCTGGGGCACGCCCGCCAGCTCGGCATACGTGCGCCGCAGCAGTGCCAGTTCGGGGGCGGTGAGATCGGTGACCAGCACCGGTTCGTCGATTTGCACCCATTGCGCGCCCTCGGCGGCCAGCAGCCGCAGCAGTTCGCGGTAGTGCGGGAGCAGATCGTTCAGCCGGTCCAGCGGTGCTATCCCGTCGATGCCCTTCGCCAGCTTCAAGAAGGTCAGGGGACCGATCACGACCGGGCGGGCCGGGACGCCCAGTTCCCGGGCCTCGCGCAGCTCACTCAGGAGTTTGTCCGGTTGCAGCGCGAACGTGGTCCCGGGGCCGATTTCGGGGACCAGGTAGTGGTAGTTGGTGTCGAACCACTTGGTCATCTCCAGCGGTTCCACCGTCTCCGTGCCGCGGGCTGCCGCGAAATAGCGGTCCAGCGGATCGGCGATATCGGCCACGCGGGGTGGCAGCGCGCCGAACATGGCCGCGGTGTCGAGCATCTGATCGTAGAAGGAGAAGGTGCCGACCGGAACGGAATCCAGTCCGGCCGCGGCCAATCCGGCCAGTTGACGGGTGCGCAGGTCACGGCCGACGGCCTGCAGTTCGGCCGCGCTGATACGGCCGGCCCAGTAGCTCTCGGTCGCGCGTTTCAGTTCGCGCCGCGGCCCGATCCGCGGAATGCCGAGAACCGTTGCGGTGAAAGGGTTGTGAACAGTCACGGTCTCTCTCCAGTGCTGGAAGCCACAGGTCACCGCCATAGGGGAGGACGGAGCCCGAAAACGCTTCTCGCACCGGCAGATCCGGCGTGCGTAGTGGTGTCCGCCCGCCCTGTTCCACGAGGCGGTGGCCGCCGGATACGGCGTATCCGACACAGCCGGCAGGTCTTCGGACTCGCAGGCAAGGCCCGTCGGGGCGGTCCTACTGGCCGTCGCTTCCCGGATGCGCGCATCCAGTGCTGTTGACGGCGGTCGTTCCTGCATACCGCTGCGGGACAGTCCCGGATTCCCACCGGGTTCCCTCTGGCCGATCCGTACGGACCGGTTTCGACGCTGCTGTCCGACGCTCGGGGCTCCAACTCGTCGGCGCAGCGAACCAGCTGCACAACGAGCATAAGCCACGGCCGAAAACGAATATTCCCGCGTGCTGTCCCGCGGTCGACGGGTTACCGGCGGATTACGCAAATTCGCAGATCGGCACGGTTTTGATGTGAGGTTGGCTGCGAAGGTGTATTCGCCGTCCGGAGTCGCCGATCGGCCAGGTACCTTAATCGGATGTTCTCCAAAGTGCTGGTCGCCAACCGCGGGGAAATCGCCATTCGGGCGTTCCGCGCCGCCTACGAACTCGGCATCGGCACCGTCGCGGTGTTCCCCTACGAGGACCGCAATTCGGTGCATCGGCTCAAGGCCGACGAGTCGTACCAGATCGGGGAGCCCGGCCATCCGGTGCGGGCCTACCTGTCGATCGAGGAGATCATCAAGGCGGCCAAGACCGCCGGGGCAGACGCCGTATATCCCGGTTACGGCTTTCTCTCGGAGAATCCGGACCTGGCCGCGGCCTGCGCGCGGGAGAACATCACGTTCATCGGCCCCTCCGCCGAAGTTTTGGAACTGACCGGTAACAAAGCGCGTGCGATCGCCGCCGCCAAGGCCGCGGGCCTGCCGGTGCTGAACTCGAGCGCGCCCTCGGCCGACGTGGACGAATTGCTGGCGGCCGCGGAGACGGTGCAGTTCCCGGTGTTCGTCAAGGCCGTCGCCGGCGGTGGCGGGCGCGGCATGCGCCGGGTGGCCGATCGGGCGCAGCTGCGCGAGGCCGTGGAGGCCGCGATGCGGGAGGCCGAATCGGCCTTCGGCGACGCGACGGTGTTCCTCGAGCAGGCGGTGGTCAATCCCCGCCACATCGAGGTGCAGATCCTCGCCGACCAGCACGGCAACGTCATCCACCTGTTCGAGCGGGACTGTTCGCTGCAGCGGCGGCATCAGAAGGTGATCGAGCTGGCGCCCGCCCCGAACCTGGATCCCGCTCTGCGCGAACGGATCTGCGCCGACGCGGTGGCGTTCGCGCGGCAGATCGGTTACAGCTGCGCGGGCACGGTGGAATTCCTGCTCGACGAGCGCGGCAATCACGTCTTCATCGAGATGAACCCGCGCATCCAGGTCGAGCACACGGTGACCGAGGAGATCACCGATGTCGATCTGGTGGGCGCGCAGCTGCGGATCGCGACCGGGGAATCGCTGGCCGACCTGGGCCTGAGCCAGGACGCGATCAGTATTCGCGGGGCCGCCATGCAGTGCCGGATCACCACCGAGGACTCGGCCAACGGGTTCCGGCCCGACACCGGGCGCATCACCGCCTACCGCAGTCCCGGGGGCGGCGGTATTCGCCTCGACGGCGGCGCCAACCTGGGCGCGGAGGTCGGCGCCTATTTCGACTCGATGCTGGTGAAACTGACCTGTCGCGGGCGAGACTTCGGCCAGGCGGTGGCGCGGGCACGGCGCGCGCTCGCGGAGTTCCGCATCCGCGGTGTCTCGACCAATATCCCGTTCCTGCAGGCGGTGCTGGACGACCCGGACTTCCGGGCCGGGCGGGTCACCACCTCGTTCATCGATGAGCGGCCGCACCTGCTGACGCAGCGCGGTTCCGCCGACCGCGGCACCAAGATCCTCACGTACCTGGCCGACATCACCGTCAACAAGCCGCACGGTGAGCGCCCGACCACGGTGTATCCGCACGACAAGCTGCCGTCGATCGATACGACCGTGCCGCCGCCGGACGGTTCGCGTCAGCGGTTGCTGGCGCTGGGGCCGGAGGGTTTCGCGCGGTGGCTGCGTGAGCAGAAGGCGGTCGGGGTCACCGACACCACCTTCCGCGACGCGCATCAGTCGCTGCTGGCGACGCGGGTGCGCACCAACGGCCTGTTGCAGGTCGCCGGGCACGTCGCCCGGATGACTCCGGAGCTGCTGTCGATCGAGTGCTGGGGTGGCGCGACTTACGATGTGGCGCTGCGGTTTCTGCACGAAGACCCGTGGGAGCGGCTGGCCGCCCTGCGCGAGGCGATCCCGAATATCAATCTGCAGATGCTGCTGCGGGGCCGCAACACCGTCGGGTACACGCCGTATCCGGAGAAGGTCACGCGCGCTTTCGTTTCCGAGGCGACCGCGACCGGTATCGACATCTTCCGCATCTTCGACGCGCTGAACAACGTCGATCAGATGCGCCCGGCGATCGACGCGGTGCGCGAAACCGGTACGGCCCTGGCCGAAGTCGCGATGAGCTACACCGGGGATCTGTCGAACCCGGACGAGAATCTCTACACCCTCGACTACTACCTGAAGCTGGCCGAGCAGATCGTCCAGGCCGGGGCGCATGTCATCGGCATCAAGGACATGGCCGGGCTGCTGCGCGCGCCCGCCGCGCACACGCTGGTGACCGCGTTGCGGGAGAACTTCGATCTGCCGGTGCACGTGCACACGCACGACACCCCGGGCGGCCAGCTGGCGACCTACCTGGCGGCGTGGCATGCGGGTGCCGACGCGGTCGACGGGGCGTCGGCGCCGATGGCGGGCACCACCTCTCAGCCCGCGCTGTCGGCAATCGTTGCGGCGGCGGCCAATTCGCCGTTCGATACCGGACTCGATCTGCAGAACGTGTGTGATCTGGAGCCGTACTGGGAGGCGCTGCGAAAGGTGTACGCGCCGTTCGAATCCGGGCTGCCGGGGCCGACGGGGCGGGTGTACCACCACGAGATTCCGGGCGGGCAGCTGTCGAATCTGCGGCAGCAGGCGATCGCACTGGGTCTGGGTGACCGGTTCGAAGAGGTGGAAGCCAAATACGCTGCGGCGGACCGGTTGCTGGGACGGCTGGTGAAGGTGACGCCGTCGTCGAAGGTGGTCGGGGACCTGGCGTTGTCGCTGGTGGGTTCGGGTGTGACGGTCGACGAGTTCGCCAGTGACCCAGGGCGCTTCGACATCCCCGATTCCGTTATCGGTTTCCTGCGTGGCGAACTCGGCACACCGGCCGGTGGCTGGCCCGAGCCGTTCCGCAGCCGGGCGCTGGCCGGGCGCGGTCCCGCTAAGCCGGAGACACAGCTGTCGGCCGCGGACGAGGCGGGGCTGAACGGCAACTCGGACGAGCGCCGGGCGACGTTGAACCGCTTGCTGTTTCCGGGACCGGCCGCCGAATTCCTCGCGCACCGTGAGAAATACGGTGACACCTCGGGGCTGTCGGCCAACCAGTTCTTCTACGGGCTGCGCCACGGTGAGGAACACCGGGTGCAGTTGGAGAAGGGCGTGACCTTGCTCATCGGGTTGGAGGCCATCTCCGAACCCGACGACCGCGGCATGCGGACGGTGATGTGCATCCTCAACGGGCAACTGCGCCCGGTCACCGTGCGCGATCGCTCGATCGCCAGTGAGGTGCCGGTCGCCGAGAAGGCCGACAAGACCGATCCCGGGCATATCGCGGCGCCGTTCGCCGGTGTCGTCACGCTGGTCGTGGCCGAGGGTGACACGGTGGCCGCGGGTGACACCGTCGGCACCATCGAGGCTATGAAGATGGAGGCCGCTATCACCGCGCCGCGCGCCGGGACCGTGCGTCGCGTCGCCATCGGCAAGGTGCAGCAGGTCGAGGGCGGCGATCTCCTGGTCGACCTGCGCGTGAACGAGGCTGCGGCGGAGTGAGGGCGGCGGCCGCGGGAGGCCCCGGCCGCGGCCGGGTTATCGCGGGCGTGGTCGGGCGATGACCCGGATTGTGGCGGGTGTGGCAGGTGGGCGGCGGTTGCGGGTGCCGCCGGCGGGGACTCGGCCGACCTCCGACCGGGTGCGCGAAGCGCTGTTCAGTGCGTTGACGGCTCGGATCGACTTCGATGGTGTGCGGGTGCTGGATCTGTATGCCGGGTCGGGGGCGCTGGGCCTGGAGGCGCTGTCGCGCGGAGCGTCGCACGCACTGCTCGTCGAGTCCGATCGGAAGGCGGCGGCCGTCGTGCGGGGCAATATCGCCGACCTCGGTCTGGCCGGTGCCGAATTGCGGGCGGGCGCGGTGGGTTCGGTGCTGTCCGGGACGCCCGGCGAACCGTACGATCTGGTGTTCTCCGATCCGCCGTATGCGCTCGACGCCGCCGAGGTGGCAGCGGATCTGACAACGTTGACGGCCGGGGGCTGGCTGCGCGAGTACGCCACCGTGGTCGTGGAGCGGTCGGTGCGCTCACCCGAGATCGACTGGCCGACAGGCTTTTCCGTGCGGAAGGCGCGGCGCTACGGCGAAACGCGGATCGAGATGGCCGAATTCGAGCCGGAGGCGTGAGAGGCGTTATGCGCCGGGGCCTTTGGGGCGGGCGCGCAGGTGTGCGCGTTCGCCCTGCTTGCCGAAGAGGCTGAGTAGTTCGACCGGTTCGGAACCGGCCGCACCGAACCAGTGCGGCACCCGGGTGTCGAATTCGGCCGCCTCGCCGGGGGACAGCACCAGATCGTGTTCGCCGAGGATCAACCGCAGTCGGCCGTTGAGGACATAGACCCAGTCGTATCCCTCGTGCGTCTGCGGGTTCGGCTCGCCGGAGCGGTCTTCAGGGTCGAGCACCATCTTGTACGCCTGGATGCCGCCCGGCCTGCGCGTGAGCGGCACCATGGTCATCCCGTGATGAGAGATCGGGCGCATATGGACGCGCGGGTCTCCGGTGAGCGGTGCGTCCACGAGTTCGTCGAGGGTGACGCCGTGGGCGCGGGCCAGCGGAAGCAACTGTTCGAGCGTCGGCCGCCGTGCGCCGGATTCCAGCCGGGACAGCGTGCTCACCGAGATGCCCGTCACGGCGGACAGGTCGGCGAGCGTGGTCTCGCGCTGCCGCCGCAGCGTACGTAACCGCGGGCCGACCGCGTCGAGTGCCTGGTCGATGTTCTGCATACCTCCCATTTTGCCATTCCGGCAAAGAACTTTGCGCAAACGACCGATCGGCACGCATGGTCGTAGACAAGGAGGTGGTCGAGATGACCGACGAACTGAGGGACCACTACGACGTAGTCGTAATCGGCGGAGGCGCGGCCGGACTGAACGGTGCGCTGATGCTGGCCCGCGCCCGCCGCTCGGTAGCAGTAATCGATTCCGGCAGCCCGCGCAACGCCCCCGCCGGCGCCGTACACGGCCTGCTGGCCCGCGAGGGCATGCCGCCCGCCGAACTCCTCGCCCGAGGCCGAACCGAAGTCCGCACCTACGGCGGGCACATCATTTCCGGGACCGTCGAGACCGTGATCCGCGGGGACAGGCCGGCTGCCGCGCAACCGGACCGCGCGGCCAGTTCGCGCCAGGTGCCCGGTGCGCGGGGTGAGTCGCGTGCGCAGTCGGATGAGGACGGGTTCACCGTTGTGCTGGCGGATGGGCGGAGTGTGCGGGCTCGGCGAATATTGGTCGCCAGTGGGCTGGCCGATGAGTTGCCCGAGGTGGCCGGGTTGTGGGAACGGTGGGGGCGCGATGTCGTGCACTGTCCGTACTGCCATGGATGGGAGGTGCGGGATCGGGCGATCGGGGTGCTCGCGAACGGGCCGATGTCTGTGCATGGTGCGTTGCTGTGGCGGCAGTGGAGCGATGACGTCACGTTGTTCTGTCACACCATGGCGGCACCGACCGGTGAGCAGGCCGAGCAGTTGGCCGCGCGGGGCATCCGGGTGGTGACCGGCGAGGTGGCGAACCTGGAGATCAGCGACGACCATCTCACAGGCGTGCGGCTGGCCGACGGCACCGTGATCGCCCGCGAGGTGCTGGCAGCGCCGCCGCGCATGGTGGCGCGGGCCGGATTCCTGGCGGATCTGGGTCTGCACCCGGTGGCGCATCCGAGCGGGATGGGCGACCACATCCCCGCCGACCCGGCCGGCCGCACCGAGGTGCCCGGAGTGTGGGTCGCGGGCAATGTCGCCGACCTCTCCGCCCAAGTTGGTGGCGCCGCCGCGGCAGGCGCAGTCGCCGGCGGCCAGATCAACGCCGACCTCGTCACCGAGGAGATCCAGCGCGCCGTAGAAGCCTCCCGCGCCCCCTTCTCCGCAGCAGCGGAAGCCCAAGTCGGCCAACTGGTTACCGGCGACCGCCGCCACGGCCTGTAGCCACCCACCACGGCCCTCGCCCAGGCACCGCCGAACACGCCCCTTCGCCGAGCGGTCCTGGCCGAGCGCATTCTCGCTGAGCGCATCCTCGTTGACCGCCGCGTCGCCGAGCGCCTTTTCGTCGACCGGCGCTCACCGAGGGCCGCGTCATGGAGGGCATCCTCGACCGAGTGTGGCCCCGTGTCGGCCGCCTGTTGGGCGACGGCGGGCGGACGGGTCAGTTGCGGCGTTCGGCGATGCGGGTGAGGAGGCGTTTGTGGACGGCGTCGGGGAGCATGCCGGTGACGTCGCCGCCGAAGGTGGCTACCTCCTTCACCAGGGAGCTGGACAGGTAGCTATGGGTGGGGCTTGTGGCGAGGAAATAGGTGTCGACACCGGAGAGTTTCTTGTTCATCTGCGCCATCTGCAGTTCGTAGCCGAAGTCGGTGGCGTCGCGCAGGCCCTTGACGATGGCGGTGATGCCCTGTTCGCGGGCGAACTCCACCAGCAGCCCGTGCCAGGATTCGATGCGGACGTTCGGCAGGTCGGCGGTGGCGTCGCGGAGCATTTCGATGCGCTCGTCGACGGTGAACATGCCCTGCTTGCTCTTGTTGATCATCACCGTCACGACGACCTCGTCGAACTGCGCGGCGGCCCGCCCGATCATATCGATATGCCCATTGGTCACCGGATCGAACGACCCGGGGCACAGTGCTCCAGCCATGCTCGAACGCTAACAGGTACCCGCACCGGCCGTACCTCGCGGCAGGCGCGATACGGCCGGCGGCGGGCTCACAGTGCGCGCACCGCAAGCGGTTTCGGCTCCGGCAGCGCGGCCTGGCAGATGAAACCCTCCGGCCGGACCCGCCGGGCGCGGCCGAACGCGGCGCGCAGCCGCGGCGCCGCCTCGCCCGTGGCGAGTTCGTCCCAGGTCCAGCGAACCACCTGTAAACCGCTGCCGCGCAAGGCATCCTCGCGACTTCGCTCGGCCCGCACCGCCTCGCTCATATCTTGGCCGGGCTGCCACGCGCGCCCATACGCGACGCGACCGTCGAATTCGGCGACCACGCCCGTGTCGCCGAAATAGAAGTCGACGCGGCCGAGCATTCGCCCCGCACCGCCATAGACGTCGCCTTGCGATCGCGGCCGCGGCAGGCCGAGCCGCCGCAGCATCACCCGGCTGCGGGACTCGCCGACGCTCTCGCTGTGCGGATCCAGGAAATCCACCACCCGCCGCGCCGCGGCGACACCGTGCCGCCGGTGCGCCAGCTCCAGCTCCACATCCAGATCGTCCGGCGTGACGCCGTATTCGCGAGCGAGCGCGTCGCCGACGACGACCGCCGCTTCGAACGGCGCGGTGCGAGCCACGTCGACGATCGTGCGCGCGGGTGTGGTGAGCACGAACCCGTCCAGCTCGGCGACCGTGTCTACCGGAGCGCAGTGCACCTTCATATCCGGCCGGATCCGCCCGCCGTTGCGGCGGTTGCGAGTGACGTCGATCCGCCCGAGCAGCGCGACCCACACCGGCGCACCGTAGATCACCGCCGCCGACTGATGACTCAGGATCGCGTCGGTGGCCAGATCCGGCAGCACCGCGTCGGCGAGGACACGATGCCGAGCCATGGCATCCAGCCCCGCGAACGCCGCCTCATCGGCATACGCCCCACGCCGCAGCCGCCGCCACCGCCCGCCCGAACACCGTCGCCGAATCTCGTCATCGCTGACACCCCGCCGGACAACCTCCCGACGGCGGTGAATCCCGGTGTGCGCCTTGGCTTTCCCGGTATCCGCATAGTCGGCACACGGCTCAGGCAGCGTAGCCCGCGAGGCCTCGCCCCAGCCCGGTGGCGGCACAGACGGCGGACTGTGCCCAGCCTCGGCGCAGTTCGGCGACAGTCCGGGCAGCGCGGCACGACCGGCCGCGGTGGAGTGCGGTGGCGGCACGTGCGGCGGGCTGTGCCCGGCCTCGGCACGGTCGGGCGACAGTCCAGGCGGTGCGACATGACCGGCCGCGGTGGAGTTCGGTGGTCGCCCGGGCGGTGCGGTGCGGCCTGCCGCGTTCGTCCGCCGGGCTGGTGGCGGGGCGTGCCCGGTCTCGGCGCGGTTCGTCGGTCGCCCCGGTGGTGCGGCGCGACCGGTCTCGCAGTTCAATGGCCGCCCGGGTGGCTCGGTGCGACCGGCTTCGGCGCGGTTCACCCGCCCGGGCAGCGCGGCCTGGTCGGCGGCGGGTGGGGGATGGGCCGGGGTGCTCATTCGGGGTCGCGATCGGTTCGGGGGCGGCGCAGTCGTGGTGAGGTGAGGCGGTCGCACCGTATGGCGGGGGTGGTGTAAGGGCGGAAGCGCAAGGCGTCGGGTCGCGTTCCGCTGCGGGCTGATGTACGGCATCCCGGGCAACGTTTCATCGCTGGACCTCCACATCGAGTACACGGAAAGGCGTTTGCTGTCCTTGGACGCCGGGTAACCCGATGCGGTTCCTTGCTCGTTCGACCAGCTTCTTCCCGCACCCTGTACCGGTTGACGCACCGGTTGCAGGGACGGCCGGGAGATCGGGTCAGAAGACCCAGAGCCGCAAGGTGAGGAAGCGCAATGTGCCGACCGCGGCCGCGATGGCGATGACCGCGAGCGCCTCGGCCACATCACTCATGCCCGGGGCGATGAAATCGAGCGCCGCCAGCGAGGCGGAGGTGATGGCGAGCCCGGCCAGCGCCAGGCCGCCACCCTCGAGCTGCGCGGTGAGCCAGCCGACGCGATCGGCGGCGTGGAAGGTCAGACGCCGGTGCATCTCGTTGGCCAGCGCGGTGCTCACGATCGATCCCGTGAGATTCGCCAGCTGTGCACCGCCGCCGTAGCAGGCCATGAACAAGAGGAAGTAGCCGATATTGCTGAACCCGCCGACCAGCGCGAACCGGATCAGCTGCGGCAGCCACTTGTCACCGCGCAGGTAGGCCCCCAGCTGCCGGGCCGTCCGCCGCCCGGTGGCGTCCGGCGCCTGCTCGATCTCCGGTATCTCGGGGCGGTCCTCGACCAGCGTGTCCGAACTGCCCGAGCGTGGGTGATGTTGGGCGGCGCCCCGGGACAATCCACCCGTGGTGAGACGCGACAACAGGGTCGGCTGACGCACCTTCGGCGCGGATCGGGACGGTTCGTCGCGGCGCGGAGTAAGGAAGGCCTCGGGCGGTGGCACGGCCAGACCCAGCGGCAGCCAGGCCAGCCAATAGAACGACCACCGGCTACGCCGGGCGGGTCGACCAGCGACGTCCCCGTCAGGCTGTGCGGGTACATCGAAGCCGGGCTGGGGGTCGGCCCCCAGTCCTCGATGTACCGGATACAGGACAGCCATCGTCATTCCGATCCATGTCGCCGGGTGCCCCGAGGCATGCGGTGCGCCCGGCTGGTCTACCGCTCAGTACAAAAGATATCACCAAGTGGAGAGATTTCCTCCACTTGATTTTTGTGGCATAGGAAACACACCCACGACACACCGCGAGTGAACTGGGCAGACGATCGTGACGAGAGGCACACTGAGCCCAGGCTGCAATAGGCTGGCGGCGGAATCCGCCGCGAGAGTTCGGTAGGAGAGTGGGGTCAGCAGATGTACCGCGTATTCGAAGCACTCGACGAACTGGTCGCGATCGTGGAGGAGGCGCGGGGCATCCCGCCGACCCGAAACTGCATCGTTCCCCGCGGCGATGTGCTCGAGCTGCTCGACGACGTGCGCGACGCCATTCCCGGTGAACTCGACGATGCGCAGGACGTCCTGGACCACCGCGACAAAATCGTCTCCGACGCCCGCGACACCGCCGACACCACCGTCACCACCGCCGACGAACAGGCCAGGCAGACCGTCACGGCGGCCCGCGAGGAGGCCGACCGCATCCTGTCCGACGCCAAGGCGCACGCCGACCGGATGGTCGCCGAGGCCGGTGCCCACGCCGACCACCTCGTCGCCACCGCCCAGGCCGAGGCCGAACGGGTCATCGCGGACGGCAAGGCCGAATACGAATCGGTCACCGGCCGCGCGCGCACCGAGTCCGAGCGGATGATCGCGGCGGGACAGGCCGCCTACGAGCGGTCGGTCGCCGACGGCCGTGCCGAACAGGAGCGCTTGGTCACTCAGACCGAGGTGGTCCGGGCCGCCCACGCCGAGTCCGCCCGGCTCATCGACTCCGCGCAGACCGAGTCCGACCGGCTGCGCGCGGAATGCGACCTCTACGTGGACTCCAAGCTGGCCGACTTCGAGGAGACGTTGCACGGCGCCCTGCGGACCGTCGGCCGCGGCCGCCAGCAACTCCGCGCGGGCGGCGGCGTCCCCGATTACGCCGCTGAATTCGGCAGGTGACAGGTTCCTATCTGCGGTTTGGGTAGAAAACCGCTGTTCGCGTATCGTGGGTGGTTGTTCAAATCCCCGTCGAATATGTGAGTGAGTTCGTGATGCCCGCCGAATCCGGTTCCGGTTCGCGTCGTCGGTCGGTCGATCGTCGTCCCGCCGACGGTGACTTCGTGCTGGACACTCGTAGCCTCGGGCGCGCGCCCGGTTCGATCAAGCAGGTGCGCCGGACCGTGACCGCGCCGGAGCGGATCGGCCTGGAGATGATCGCCATCCCGGCCGGCAGCGATCTCGATCTCGATCTGACACTGCAGGCGGTTTCGGAGGGCGTGCTGGTCACCGGCGCCGTGCGGGGAGAGCTGGCGGGGGAGTGCTCGCGCTGCCTCGAGTCGTTCACCGACGAGATCGACATCCAGATCACCGAGCTGTTCGCCTACCCGGACAGCGCCACCGAGCGGACCACCGACGACGACGAGGTCTACCGCCTGGTGGACGACCGGATCGATCTGGAACCGGTGATCGTCGATGCCATCGGCCTGGAGTTGCCGTTGCAGCCGCTGTGCGAGCCCGACTGTGCCGGGCTGTGCGCCGAATGCGGTGTGCGGATGGCGATTGCGGGTCCGGATCACGGGCATGAGATACTTGACCCTCGCTGGGCCGGGCTCGCGGGATTCGCGGCCGAGGCGCCCGGCGCCGGTGTCTCCGACACCGACGCGCAAACAGACGTAAACCGATCGCTTGCGGGCCGAAACGGCTCGGCAGGTTCCAGAACAGAGGAGAAGTAGTCGTGGCCGTTCCGAAGCGCCGGATGTCCCGTGCCAATACCCGCTCGCGGCGCAGCCAGTGGAAGGCCACCGCGCCGACCCTGATCACCT
Source organism: Nocardia wallacei (assembly GCF_029868745.1). GTDB lineage: Bacteria > Actinomycetota > Actinomycetes > Mycobacteriales > Mycobacteriaceae > Nocardia > Nocardia wallacei_B. The sequence goes on from NZ_JARWOP010000196.1 coordinate 12,359, forward strand.
GCCCGAACCGGGCCTGCGGTCAGAAGACGCTGCCGCACATCGCGTGCCCGAGCTGTGGCACCTACAAGGGCCGTCAGGTCGCTTCGGCAATCTGAGCGCCCATCCGGTAGCGAACGTGACCGCCAGCAAGGATGGAGCGGAAGCTCCCGCCGTGGGCGAGGCCGCCGACGAGACCTCGCTCCTCGAGGCGCTCGGCGTGGAGGTGCGCCCGGACCTGCTCCGGCTCGCCCTCACCCACCGCTCCTACGCCTACGAGAACGGCGGTCTGCCGACCAACGAACGCCTGGAGTTCCTCGGTGATTCGGTGCTCGGTCTGAGCATCACCGAGCGCCTGTATCTCGAGCACCCGGAGAAATCCGAGGGCGAGCTGGCGAAGCTGCGGGCGAGCGTGGTCAACATGCACGCGCTGGCCGAGGTCGCCCGTGGTCTCGGCGAGGGCGGCCTGGGCCGGCATCTGCTGCTGGGCAAGGGCGAGGAGCTGACCGGCGGTCGCGACAAGCCGAGCATCCTGGCCGACGGCATGGAGTCGCTGCTCGGCGCGGTGCATCTGGAGCACGGGATCGATGTCGCCCGCAGCGTGGTGCTGCGGCTGTTTGCGGATCTGCTCGAGCGCGGGCCCCGCATGGGCGCCGGGCTGGATTGGAAGACCAGCCTGCAGGAGCTGACCGCCGAGCGCGGCATCGGCGTGCCCAGCTACGAGATCACTTCGACCGGCCCCGACCACGACAAGGAATTCACCGCGACCGCGATGGTCGGCGGCCAGGCCTACGGCAAGGGCATCGGCCGGTCGAAGAAGGAAGCGGAACAGAAGGCGGCCGGCGCGGCCTGGCAGGCGCTGACCGTCGACAGCTAGGCCCGGCGGGTTCGCCCGTCCGGCCGCGAACAATCGCTCGTGAGACCACGCACCGCGCGTGGTCGGCGGGCGATTTCTGCGTTGGTGAGCCAAGAGGAGTAGCGGTGCCCGAACTACCCGAGGTCGAGACGGTCCGGCGGGGGCTGGCCGAGCACGTGGTCGGCAGTGTCATCGAATCCGTCGCGGTCAAGCATCCGCGTTCGGTGCGCAGGCATCTGCTCGGCGGTGACCATTTGGCCGCGGAGCTGGCCGGGCTGCGGGTCGAGTCGGCGCAGCGGCGGGGCAAGTTCCTCTGGCTGACCTTCGACGATCCGGATCTCGCCCTGGTCGTGCATCTCGGGATGAGCGGGCAGATGCTGGTGCAGCCCGCCGACGCCCCGCTGGAGAAGCATGCCCACATCGTCGCGACCCTGGATTCGGGCGCGCAGTTGCGGTTCGTGGACCAGCGCACGTTCGGCGGCTGGGCGTTGCATCCGCTGATCGAGGTGGATGGCACCCTGGTCCCGGAGGCGGTCGCGCACATCGGCCGCGATCCGCTGGACCCGCGCTTCGACGCCGACGCGGTGGTGCGCGTGATGCGGGCCAAGCAGTCCGAGATCAAGCGGGTGCTGCTGGATCAGACCGTGGTGTCGGGCGTCGGGAACATCTATGCCGACGAGGCGCTGTGGCGGTCGCGGCTGCACGGCGAGCGGATCGCCGCCAAGCTCACCCGGCCCGCCCTGCACGGGCTGCTGACCGAGGTGCGGGCGGTGATGACCGAGGCGCTGGAGGTCGGCGGCACCTCGTTCGACGCGCTGTACGTCAATGTCAACGGCCAATCCGGCTACTTCGAGCGCGCGCTGGCCGCCTACGGCCGCGAGGACGAGCCGTGCCGGCGCTGCGGTGCGCCGATGGTGCGGGAAAAGTTCATGAACCGATCCTCGTTCTCCTGCCCGCGCTGCCAGCGCAGGCCGCGTGGATAGGACCGGTTCGCGCACCGAACTGTGTTCGGCGTCGGTGTGAAGCGCTACCGTTTTGAGTGTGGCCGCTGTGTCGGTGCGCCCATCGGCACCGTCGATGGCACGGGAAGGGAGCAGAGATGCGCAAGCTGACCTACTACGTCGCTGCGACGATCGATGGGTTCATCGCCACCGAGGACGGCTCCGTCGACTTCTTCCCGGTCGGAGGTGATCATCAGCCGGCGATCACGGCGCAGTACCCCGAGACCCTGCCCGCGAAGGTGCGGGAGTCACTGGGTATCGACAAGCCCAACCGCTACTTCGACACCGTGCTGATGGGCCGTAAGACCCACGACTTCGGCGTGCGCACCGGCACTTCCAGTCCGTACGCGCATCTGCGGCAGTACGTGGTCTCCACGACGCTGCCCGAGAACCCGGCCCTGGACGTGGAACTGATCTCCGCCGATCCACTCGAACGGGTGCGAGAACTCAAGCGGGAGAAGGGACTCGGCATCTGGCTGTGCGGCGGCGGCGAACTCGCGCAGGTGCTGCTGCCGGAGATAGACCAGGTATTCCTGAAGTTGTACCCGATCGTGCTCGGCAGCGGTCGCCCGCTGTTCGGCGGCGGCGTCCGGCTGCCCGAGCCCGCCCGGTTCCGGGTGCTGACCAGCCGTGTCTTCGAGGACGGTGTCGCCTTCGTGAAGTACGTACGGATTCGCTAGTGGCAGAACATGTTCCGGGCCCGGTGCAGGCGCTGCGGGAGATTGCGTTCTGGATGGAGCGCTCCCGCGCCGAGACCCATCGCGTGAAGGCCTACCGGCGGGCGGCCGATGTGGTGGCCGCCCTCTCGCCGGAGCAGTACGACGGCTACCGCAGAAACGGTGGCTGGCAGGAACTTCCGGGGATCGGCCCGAAGACCGCCGACGCGATCGCGCAGGCATCCGCGGGCCGGTTGCCGGATAGGCTGACCGAATTGCGCACGGCCGCAAGGCCACTCGGCCCGGAGGGTGCGCCGTTGCGCAAGCAGCTGCGCGGGGATCTGCACACCCACTCCGACTGGTCCGACGGCGGCAGTCCGATCGAAGAGATGATGCGCACGGCCGTCGCCCTCGGACACGAATACTGCGCGCTCACCGATCATTCGCCGCGGCTGACCGTGGCCAACGGGCTGTCCGCGGACCGGTTGCGGCGGCAGCTGGACGTGGTGGCGGAGCTGAACGAGGAGCTGGCGCCGTTCCGGATTCTCACCGGGATCGAGGTCGACATCCTCGAGGACGGCACCCTCGATCAGGAGGCCGACTTGCTGGCGCGGCTCGACATCGTCGTCGCCAGTGTGCATTCCAAGCTGCGCGCCGACAGCGAGACCATGACCCGGCGCATGGTGTACGCGGTCGCCGACCCGAATGTGGACGTGCTCGGGCACTGCACGGGCCGGTTGGTGACCGGCGGCCGCGGCACCCGGCCGGAGTCGCAGTTCGACGCCGAGGTGGTGTTCGAGGCGTGCCGCAGCTACGGCACCGCGGTGGAGATCAACAGCCGCCCCGAGCGCCGCGACCCGCCCAGCCGCCTGATGCGGCTGGCCGTGGAGATGGACTGCTACTTCGCCGTCGACACCGACGCCCACGCCCCCGGCCAATTGGATTGGCAGGGTTACGGATGCGAGCGGGCCGTCGCCAACGGCGTTCCGGCCGAACGCATCATCAACACGTGGCCGATGGAGAAGCTGCTCGAGTTCACCGCGGCGTGAGCCCTACAGGATGGCGAAGGCGACGACCAGGCCGAGGCCCAGGTGGGCGGCCGCGACGACCAGTGACTGCACCTTGTACTGCTCGGCGTGCAGCAGATCGCCGATGTCCAGGCCGAGCACCCATTCCAGTACGCGTACCGAGATCACCTGGGAGACAATGCCGATGAGGCCGTAGACCGCCGAGGCGATGAGTCCCTCGGCCAGTTTGCCGCCGGAGGAGTAGATCGCCAGCACCACGATCAGCGCCATGCTCACCATTCCCGAGGCGGTGACGACCACGGCGTTCGGGTTGCCGGAGGCCACCAGCTTGCGCAGGGGGCCGGGCGTGGTGACGTCGATGGCGAAGAAGCCGATCAGCATGAGCGCCAGGCCGACGATGGCGTACGAGATGATGGCGCCGACGCCGTGGCCGACGTTCCCCCAATACCCCGACTCGAGCGCGTAGGTGGTCATCGATGGTCCTCCAGATGATGTGGTCTCAGTGCTGTGGAATGCGGTGCGGGACGAAGGTCGAGCTGTCGTCGGTGATCAGGCCGGGCGTTTCGCGGATGCCCAGGCCGGCCGAGGCGTCGCCGACGATCCAGGCGCCCAGCACCGGGCGCATGCCGTCGAAGTCGGGGAGCGGATCGAACAGCTGGTAGACGAAGCCCTCCTCGCCGTAGACCCCGCCGGTGGCGGCCTCCACGCCCGCGCCGACGATCGTCATGTTCGCGCCCTCGCGGCCGAGCTTGGGTTTGCGAATGTACTCGGTGAGTTCGTGCGGGTCATCGATATAGGCGGGCAGCAGGTTCGGATGGCCGGGGTACATCTCCCACAGCACCGCCAGCAGCGCCTTGTTCGACAGCATCGACTTCCAGAGCGGTTCGATCCAGATCGTCTGTGGCAGCGAGTCGACCACGCGCTTGCCGAACTCGTCGTCGAGCGCCCACTCCCACGGGTAGAGCTTGAACAGCGATTCGATCGGCGCCTCCGCCAGATCGACGAAACGTTCCAGCTCCGTGTCGTATCCGATCTCCTCGATCGGCAGTGCCACGGTGTGGAATCCGGCCTCGGCGGCGGTCTCCTGCATGTAGGCGGTGGTGACGTTGTCCTCACCCGAGGCGTCGGCCGAGGACCAGGTGAAGTGCAGGTCGCCGGTGGGCAGCGTGTCGCGCAGCTCACCCCAGCGCTCGACCAGCTTCTCGTGCAGCGAATTCCATTGATCGTCGTCGGCGTGGGTGTCGGTCAGCCAGTGCCACTGCACGATCGCCGCCTCCAGCAGCGAGGTGGGCGTATCGGCGTTGTACTCCAGCAGTTTCGCGGGGCCGCGGCCGTCGTAGCGCAGGTCGAACCGGCCGTAGACGTAGGGGTCCGAGCGCTGCCAGGACTTCTTGATCGGTTCCCAACTCCATTGCGGCAGACCGAAATCGGCGAAACGCTCGGTGAGGATGATCTGCTCGACGGCGTGCAGGCACATCGAATGCAGCACCTCGACCTGCGCCTCCAGCGCGAGGATCTCGTCCAGGTCGAATTCGTAGTGCACCGATTCGTCCCAGTACGGCCGCGGGTGACCGTTCACGTCGCGGCCGGGCGACCCGAAGACCAGGCCCTGATCCTGAATGATCCGCTGCCAGCCCGGCCGCGGTTGGCTGCGCACTCGGCGCACTAGGAACCTCCACTGGTGCTGCTGCTCTTGGTGCCGAGGCCGCCGCGAACGATGGTGCCGCTCTTGGTCTTCACCGACGCGCTCTTCGGCGCGACGGTGCTGCCGCCGGTGGGCGGCCGGCCGACGGTGTTGTTGCCGCCGTAGTAGTAGCGGTACTGGTGACCGTTGTAGATGAAGATGCCCGGGAAGCCGCCGCCGTAGTAGCCGCCGCCCGAGGTGGTGGCGTACTGCTGGGCGCGCACGCAGTCGTCGTCGTTGACGACCGTCTGCTGGCCGTTGTCTTCGGTGACGCAGTAGGCGGTGACCTCGTCGGGTGCGGTGACCGCGCGGTAGGTGAGATATCCGGCGCCCACCACCGCGGCGATGCCGACCACGGCCACGCCGCCGATCAGCAGCCGCTTGCGGGTGCGCTTCTTGGCCGCGAGGGCCTCCTCGGCCGCTCGCTGCGCCTCCTCGGCCCGCCGGCGCGCCTTGTCGCGGGCGCGCGCCTCGGCCACGGTCGGGGGGCGAGGCTGGGTGAGGCCGGGTTCCTGCCGCTGGATACTGCCGCGCATGGAACGCGGGGGACCGGATTCGGGCGGCGGTTCGGGTGGGGGCACGCCGATTCCGCCTGCCTCCGTCGCGGGAGGAAACAGGTCGGGCATGCCGGGTAGCGGTGCGGTGGGCTCGGCGAAACCAGGGGGTGGATTCTCCGAGGGCGGCGGCGTCGCCTTGCCAGTGTCGGCCCCGGATGCACCGGACTCGTCAGGTTTGCCAGGGTCCGGATTCTCTCCGGAACGGTTGCCGGACTGTTCACTTGCCAACGATCGACTCCCTGTTCCCCGCCGCTACCGTTCCTCGAATCCGGTCAATTCGCCCAGCGCGGCGCCCCAGTCTTCCACAACCAGGTCGACGCGGCCAGGCGTGTTGCCGGACCGCAACCACGCCAGCAGTTTGTCACATCGGTCCCTCGGACCCTCTGCAATAACATGCACTCGTCCGTCGCTGGTGTTACGCGCATAGCCCACCAGACCCCATTCGAGCGCCCGCGACCGAGTCGACCACCGGAATCCGACGCCCTGCACCAGGCCGTGCACCCAGGCGCTGAGCCGGACCGGATCGCTCACGCGTCCACCTGAAATGTCAGGTTCACCTTGCTCCCCGCCTTCAAGGTCCGCCCCACGGTGCACACCTTGTCGATAGCGCGCTGCACGGTAACCAGCAGCCGTTCCCGCCCCGCATCGTCGAGTTCGGACAGATCCAGCTCCACCACCTCGTCGAGTTCCGGATAAACCTCGTTCTCCCGATCAGCGGCCCCCGACACCCGAATCGTCACGTCATAGTTCTCGCCGAGCCGATGGGACAACGGAAAATCCGAACTCATCCCCGTACAAGCCGCCAACGCGATCTTCAACAACTCCCCCGGAGTGAACACCCCCTCCACCCCCTCGGACCCGACAAGCACCTCCGCCCCCCGAGAACTACGCCCCGTATAACGCCGAGTCCCAGTCCGCTCAACCCACAGCTGAGCCGCCCCCTTATCCGCCGCCGCCCCAACCGTCTGTTCAGTCATGCCCCCGATCCTGCCATCCAGCAAACAGCCAACGCCCCCCACCACCAACAGAGTCTCCTCACCCCCACCCCCCGCAACCCCGCCCCGTTTTAGGACCGGTTACGGGTTTTTAGGTGGCCGGGGACGCCGCCAAGGATCCAGACAGCCGGCCCCCACAAAAACACCCCAGGCGGGGCACAAACACC
>NZ_JARWOP010000197.1 GCF_029868745.1 Nocardia wallacei
TGGTTTGCGGCCGCACGGTCGACGACTTCCTTGCCGCACGAGCCGCCTACTCGCCCCGCTTTGATGGCCCGTCGCCGTAACCCGCGAGCCGCCGGGCGCACCACACCCGCACCGCGCCGGCCGCGCGGCCGGCGCCGCAGACGAGGAGGCCTGCCATGCCGAGCATGTCCACCGGAGCCGACGCCCTCACCGACGAGGACTTTCGCGAAATCCTGGCGCAGACACGGACTTTCGTCCGCTCCGTCGTCATGCCGCAGGAGCAGCGGATCGCCGCGGAGAACCGCATGCCGGACGAGATCACCGCGCAGGCCAAGTCGATGGGTCTCTACGGCTACGCCATCCCCGCCGAGTGGGGCGGTCTCGGCCTGGATCTCGCGCAGGACGTGGAACTGGCGATGGAACTGGGCTACACCACTCTCGCGCTGCGCTCCATGTTCGGCACCAACAACGGGATCGCGGGCCAGGTGCTGGTGGGCTTCGGCACGACCGAGCAGAAGTCCCGGTGGCTCGACCGCATCGCCTCGGGCGAGGTGGTGGCCTCGTTCGCGCTGACCGAATCCGGGGCGGGATCCAACCCCGCGTCGCTGCGGACCTCGGCCGCCCGATCCGGCGAGGACTGGATCGTCAACGGCGAGAAGCGATTCATCACCAATGCCCCGCTGGCCGATCTGTTCGTCGTCTTCGCCCGCACCCGGCCCGCCGACGCCGACGGGCCCGGGATCTCGGTCTTCCTCGTCCCGGCGGATACCCCGGGCGTCGAGGTCGGGCCCAAGGATCTCAAGATGGGGCAGGAGGGCGCCTGGACCGCGGAGGTGCGCTTCCAGGACGTGCGAGTCGGGCCGGACGCGCTGGTCGGCGGTAACGAGGACATCGGTTACCGCGCGGCGATGACCTCGCTGGCCCGCGGCCGCATCCATATCGCCGCGCTGGCGGTGGGCACCGCCCAGCGAGCCCTCGACGAGTCCGTTGCCTACGCCGCCACGGCCACCCAGGGCGGCACTCCTATCGGAGAGTTCCAGCTGGTGCAGGCCATGCTCGCGGATATGCAGACCGGTGTCATGGCGGGACGCGCCCTGGTCCGCGACGCGGCACGGGCCTGGGTCGCCGGGGAGGACCGGCGCAACGCGCCCTCGGCGGCGAAGCTGTTCTGCACCGAAATGGCGGGCACAGTCGCCGATCTGGCGGTGCAGGTGCACGGTGGCACCGGCTACATGCGCGGCGTCGCCGTCGAACGCATCTACCGCGACGTCCGCTTGCTGCGTCTCTACGAGGGCACCAGCGAGATCCAGCGCCTGATCATCGGCGGCGGTCTGGTCAAGAGCGCGACGCGCCGCTGAGTCCGGTGCGCTCGGCCCGCAGGTATCAGGTCGCGGCGATCGCCTGCTCGCGAGCCCAGCGGTAGTCGGCCTTGCCCACCGGACTGCGCACGATTTCCGGCACGAAGACGACCGCCCGCGGAAGCTTGTACCGCGCAATGGATTCCGCGGCGTGCGCGATCAGCTCCGCCGCGCTCACCGCCGTGGACACCGCGACGATCGCCACGACCTCGCTGCCCCACCGCTCACTCGGGCGGCCCGCCACCACGACGTCGGCGACGGCCGGATGGGACGAGATCGCCAGCTCGACCTCCTCGGCGAAGATCTTCTCGCCGCCCGAGTTGATCGTGACCGCGTCGCGGCCCAGCAGTTCGATGGAGCCGTCGGCCAGATGTCGTGCCCGGTCCCCCGGCAACACGAAACGCGCGCCGCCGACCACCGGGAATGTGGCGGCGGTCTTGGCGGCGTCGCCCTTGTACCCGAGCGGGGTGAAGCGGCCCTGCGCGAGCCACCCGATCCCGTCGTGGCCCGGTTCGAGCACCGCGCTGAAATCCTCGGCCACCACGCAGGTATCCGCACCGGCCGCGAACGTGCCGGTCGATACGAATCCCGCGGCCGACACGTGATGCAGCTGCGCGCCGGTCTCCGACGCACCGACGGCATCGAGTACGACCAGCCCGGGCACCGCATCGATCCAGCGCTGCTTCAGCCGCGGGCTCAGCACGGCCCCGCCGCTGGCCAGCACCGCCAGCGACGACATATCCGCCGCGCCCGCCTCGACCGCCGCGAGTAGCGGCCGGGCCGCCGCGTCGCCGACCACGATCACGATGGACACGCGCTCCCGCTCGATGGTGCGCGCGACCGACTCGGCGTCGAGACGGTCGACCACCGGTGCGAGCACGATCGTCTGCCCCGTGGTCATCGCCGTGAGCACTGCCCACTGTGCCGCGCCGTGCATCAGCGGCGGCAGGATGAGCAGTCCGACACCGGGATTCGACATCGCTCGCGCCGCGATCTCGTCGTAGGAGCTCACCACCGCGCCGGTGTTGTTGTCGCGGCCGCCGCAAGCGGCCATGAAGATGTCGTGCTGACGCCACAGCACGCCCTTCGGCATGCCGGTGGTACCGCCGGTGTACAAGACATAGAGATCGTCGGGGGAAGCCTGCGGGAGCGTGGCATCCCGCGGGGCGGACGCGATGGCTGTCTCGTAATCGACTGCGCCGTCGAGTAATTCATTGCCGGAATCGTCGGCGATCTGGATGAGCACCCGCAGGTTCGGCAGCTCCGGCAGCACCTCGGCGAGCGTGGGCGCGAAGGCGGAGTGATAGATGAGCGCCGTCGCACCGGAATCCGCCAGCAGATACCGCAATTCGCTCTCGACGTACCGATAGTTGACGTTGAACGGCGCCACGCGGGCACGGAAGGAACCGACCAGCCCCTCGATGTACTCGGGACCGTTGTAGGCGTAGATGCCCAGCAGATCCTGCCCGACCTCATGCCCCGCGAGCACCTCGCGCTCGGTGTGGCAACCCAGTCCACGGGAACGCAGGTAGGCGGCCAAGCGCTTCGATCGCTCGGCGATCTGCGCATAGGTGAATCGCCGGTCACCCTGCACGACCAACTCCCGGTCGGGCAGGGCGGACGCGGCGGCGTCGATCGCGGATACGAGGGTGAATTGCGACGTCGACGATTCGGATTCGGCCACGGAACGAGACAACGGTGCCTCCTCGGTCTCGGGGGTGGACAACCGTAGTCAGAATATCCCGACTGTAAGCATTACGGGAAAGATTACGAGAATAGCCGGAGAATCGGCTCGCTATCGCCCGGCACCCCGGGTCGGTACCGATCCCCCGACCCGCCGGCGCGTCCGGCGGCGGGCGAAGCGCAGGACGACCTCGATGACCCCGCGCAGCGGCCGGGTGAACGGCGGCGCGGCCAGAGCGGTGACGACGAACGGCAGGTCCGCCCCCGCGACGGTGCGATAGTGGGTGAAGGTGTCGAAACCGGCCTTGCCGCGATAGGCGCCCATACCGCTCTGCCCGACGCCGCCGAACGGCGCGTTCTCCGGAAACATGGTGAGCGCGAAGTCGTTTCGGGAGACGCCGCCGCTGCGGGTATGTCGCACGAAGGTACGGAAGTCCGGTCCGTCGGGCCCGTACCAATAGGCGACGAGCGGCGCGGGCCGCTCGTTCAGATGGTCGACGACATCGGCGATCGACGAGTAGGGCCGCAACACGAGCACCGGTCCGAAGATCTCCTCCGTCGCGATCGGCATCTCGTCGGTGACGTCACGGACGATGGTCGGCGCGATCTTGCGCGAAACACGTTCGGGCAGCGCCTCGCCGGGCGGCGCGATCGCGTCGACACGGGCGCCCCGGGCGCGGGCGTCATCGATGAGGCCGAGAACTCGCTCGTAGTTGGCCGCGTCGACGCACGCCGTGTAGTCGGGGTCGGCGGTGATCGTCGCGAACATGTCCCGGAACGCCGCTCGCAGCGCGTCGGCGAAGGCGTCGATGCGGGCCTCGGGGACGAAGACGTAGTCCGGACTCACGCAGACCTGCCCGCCGTTGACCATTCGCGCGCGGGCGATGCGGGCGGCGGCCTGGGAAATATCGGCGTCCGGCGCCACGACGACCGGATTCTTCCCGCCGAGCTCCAAGGTCACCGGGACGAGATGGGTGGCCGCGGCGCGCTGCACCAACCGGCCGACCCGGGTCGATCCGGTGAAAAACAGGTGATCGAAAGGCAATTCGGCGAATCCGGCGGCCACCTCGGGCCCGCCGGTCACCACCGCCAGCTCGGCCTGGTCGAAATAGCCGGGCGCCAGCGCACGGGTCAGTTCCGCGGTGTGCGCGGTGACCTCCGACATCTTGATCATGACCCGATTACCCGCCGCGAACGCCGCCGCGGCCGGCACCACAACCAGCTGGAGCGGGAAATTCCACGGCCCGATAATGCCGACCACGCCCAGCGGCGTCGGTTGCACCTGAGCACGAATCCCGTAGAGGCGAGCCATCGGCTTCGGAGTGCTCGGGCGCATCCACCTGCCGATGTGCGAACGGGTGTGCTCGATGGTCGAGAGCATGCCCATGATCTCCGCGAACAGGATTCCGGTGCGCGAACGCGTCCCGAAGTCGCGGACCATGGCGTCGACATACGCGTCGAGGTTGTCGAGGACCATGGCGAGCAACCGGTCGATCCGGTGCCGGCGAACCGCGATCGTGGGCGGCCCCTCGCGAAGGTAGGCGCGGCGCTGCACCGCCAGGATTTCGGCCGGTGTCGCGAAATCCGGTACAGCGTCTCGCTTTTCGGCGTCGCCGATCGGTTGCTCGGTGATTCCGGTACTCATCGTGGCGCCTTTCGCCTCGGGGCTCCGCCTACAAGTGGACGACGACGTCGAACAGTGAATGATCCAGTAAACCAAACTGTAGCATCGAGAACAGCGCCGGAGACGTAGATTTTCAAGGAAGCCCAGGCGTTTTACCGGTAGCCTTGCACGGAAGTCGCAGTGACCATACAGTTCCTTCCAGACCAATACTGTTGCGCTTACGATAAAGACAACGACAACGCTCGACAACAGGAGGGCACGTGACCGGACGACCCGAGGAGGTCGCGAACGTGGCGCTGTTCCTGGCGGCCTGTACAACGGGCACGACCCTGGAAGTGACGGGCGGGCGGTTCCTGTGAGCGGCTGGACACCGCACACCGTCGTCACCGAAGAACTCGTCGATCCCGGTCCCGTCGAGGCCCTGCGGACACTGCTCGACACCGGTGCGGAAGCCGCCCGGACGGGCGATCCCCTACCGCCGCTGTGGCATTGGGTGGCGCTGCCCCGCTGGCCGGTGTCGTCGTCGCTCGGGCCCGACGGCCATCCCGCGCGCGGCGCGTTCCTGCCCCCGGTGGACCTGCCGCGGCGAATGTTCGCGGGCGGCGAAGTGTGGTTGTCCGGCGATATCACCGTCGGTTCGACAGTGCGCCGCGAGGCGCGGGTGGTGTCGGTGACACCGAAGTCCGGGCGCAGCGGGCGGCTCGTGGTCGTGGTGGTCGAGATCGCGCTGTTCGCCGGGACCCCCGAGCCCGCGCTGGTGGAACGGCAGAATCTCATCTATCGCGAGGCGGCGGTACCCGATCCGGCCACCGCCGCGGCGCCGGTCGCGATCGAACCCGTCGGGGCGCCGCTGCGGCGGCTGCGGGAATGGGACTGGGAGTTGCGCACCGATCCGACGGTCCTCATGCGCTTCAGCGCCGCCACGGCGAATCCGCATCGCATCCATTACGACTGGCCCTACGCCACCGCCGTGGAGGGCTATCCGGGGCTCGTGGTGCACGGCCCGCTGATGGCACTGGCACTCGCCGAAACGGTGCGGCGCGAAGCTCCGGACCCGGCGCCCGTGCGACTGCGCCACCGCAACCTCGCGCCGCTGTTCTGCCCCGGCCCCGCTCGTCTCCGACGGCAGGACGACGCGAACGGCCACCTCACGGTCGCCGTTGTCGGCGAATCCGGCACCCATGCCACCCTGACCGCCGACTTCCCTTCTCCCGGAGCCCGATTCCATGCGTGAGGCAGTGATCTGCGAACCCGTCCGCACACCGATAGGACGCTACGGTGGCGTATTCCGGTCGCTGACCGCGGTCGACCTGGGCGTCACCGCGCTGCGCGGTCTGCTCGAGCGCACCGGCATCGACCCCACGCTGGTCGAGGACGTCATCCTCGGCCACTGCTACCCGAACAGCGAGGCTCCGGCGCTCGGCCGGGTGATCGCGCTGGACGCCGGATTGCCGACCACCGTCGGCGGCATGCAGATCGACCGCCGCTGCGGTTCCGGCCTCCAGGCCGTGATCCAGGCCGTCCTCCAAATACGAAGCGGCGCAAACGACGTGGTGATCGCGGGCGGCGTGGAGAGCATGAGCAATGTCGCGTTCTACTCGCTCGACATGCGCTGGGGCGGCGCCCGAGAGGGTGTGCGCATCCACGACGGCCTCACCCGCGGCCGCGAGACGGCGGGCGGGCGGCGGCATCCGGTGCCCGGGGGCATGCTCGAGACCGCCGAGAACCTGCGCCGGATCTACGACATCCCGCGCGAGGAACAGGATCGGCTCGCCGTACGGTCGCACCAGCGGGCCGTCGAGGCCGCGCGCGGCGGCGCGAGCGCCGAGCAGATCATCCCGGTCACCGTCTCCGCACGCGGTCGGGAGACGGTGATCGACACCGATGAACATCCGCGCGCCGACACCACGCTCGAGACGTTGGGTCGGCTGAAACCTGTTCGCGCACGGGAGGATCCGGAATCCACCGTGACGGCGGGCAATTCCAGCGGGCAGAACGACGCCGCGTCGATGTGCCTGGTCACCACGCCCGACAAGGCCGAGCAGCTCGGACTGACGCCATTGGTCCGCCTCGAGTCGTGGGCGGTGGCGGGCGTGCGTCCCGACATCATGGGCATCGGCCCGGTACCGGCCACCGAAGCGGCACTGCGCGCGGCCGGGCTCGGCCTCGCCGATATCGATCTGATCGAACTGAACGAGGCCTTCGCGGCGCAGGCATTGGCCGTGCTGCGCGAGTGGAAGTTCGGCGAGCGGGATCTCGAACGCACCAACGTGCACGGCTCCGGCATCTCGCTGGGCCACCCCGTCGGCGCGACCGGAGGACGCATGCTCGCCACCCTCGCCCGCGAAATGCACCGCCGCGACCTGCGTTACGGGCTGGAGACCATGTGCATCGGCGGCGGCCAGGGCCTCGCCGCCATCTTCGAGCGAGCGGACGCACGATAACCGGCGTTGCGTTCGCCGCCCCACAGGAACGGACATCCGCGTGAAACTGGCACAGACCCACGGCCTGACCGAGACTCAAACCGAAATACTCTCCGCCGTACGCACTTTCGTGGAGAAACAGATCATTCCCCACGCCCAGGACCTCGAACGCACCGACACCTATCCGCAGGCCATCGTCGACCGGATGGCCGAGATGGGCCTGTTCGGCCTCACCATTCCCGAGGAATACGGCGGTCTCGGCGAATCGTTGCTGACCTACGCGCTGTGCGTGGAGGAACTCGCCCGCGGCTGGATGAGCGTTTCGGGCGTGCTCAACACCCATTTCATCGTGGCGTATCTGCTCACTCGGCACGGCACCGACGCCCAGCGACAGAAGTTCCTCCCGCGCATGGCCACCGGTGAGGTACGCGGCGCGTTCTCGATGTCCGAACCCGAACTCGGCTCCGACGTCGCGGCCATCCGCACCAAGGCCGTCCGCGACACCCTCGGCGACTACACCATCGACGGCCGAAAGATGTGGCTCACCAACGGATCCACGGCGAACCTGGTCGCGGTCCTCGTCCGCACCGACGAGGGCCACGAACGCCCCCACGACAACCTCACCGCTTTCCTGATCGAGAAACCCACCGGGTTCGGCAGCGTCGCACCCGGTCTGACGATTCCCGGCAAGATCCACAAGATGGGCTACAAGGGCATCGACACCACCGAACTCCTGCTCGACGGCTATGCCGCCGCCGCGGACACGGTGCTCGGCGGCAGCCCCGGCAGCGGATTCCGGCAGATGATGGACGGCATCGAGGTCGGCCGCGTCAACGTCGCGGCTCGGGCGTGCGGAATCGCGTTGCGCGCCTTCGAACTCGGCGCCCGCTACGCCCAGCAACGCTCGGCGTTCGGCAAACCCATCGCCGAGCACCAGGCCATCGCGTTCTCGCTCGCCGAGATGGCCACCAAGGTCGAGGCGGCGCACCTCATGATGGTCAACGGGGCCCGCCTCAAGGACTCCGGCGAGCGCAACGACATCGCGGCCGGAATGGCCAAATACCTTGCCAGCGAATACTGCAACGAGGTCACCCAGGCCGCGTTCCGTATCCACGGCGGCTACGGCTACTCCACCGAGTACGAGATCGAGCGCCTCATGCGCGAGGCGCCGTTTCTCCTCATCGGCGAGGGCACCAGTGAAATACAGAAGCGCATCATCGGAAAAGGCGTCATGCGGGGCTACCGCCTCTGACGCGGCCTCGTTCGCGGCCGTCAGACGAAATCGGAGCCGCCGTCGACATTGATGTTCGCGCCCGTCATGTAGGAATTGCGGCGGGAGGCGAGGAAGGCGACGACCGGGCCGATCTCTTCCGGGCGGCCCGCGCGCGGCAGTTGCGCCGGGTGCCCGTAGTGCCCGGCGATCGCCGCCATCAGCTCGTACGGGTCGTCGCTCGCGACGCCGACCGAACGCGCCCACCCGACCAGCGACGGTGTCACGAAAGTACCCGGCGAGACCACATTGACGAGGATCTCCTCCTCGGCCAGCAGCAGCGACAGGTTCTTCGACGCGCTCGTCACCATGGCCTTCGCGGCGGTGTAGGCGACCAGCGGAACGCTCTGCCGCTGCGTCGAATGCGCGGAGAAGTTGACGATCCTGGCCCATTCGGCCGCGCGGAGCAGCGGCAGGGCCGCGCGCACGCAACGCACCATGGACAGCACCCCGTCGTCGACCGCCTCGCGCCACTGGTCGTCGCGCAGAATGTCGAAGCGCCCCTGCACATTCGGGCCCACCGTATTCACCAGCACATTGAGTTCGCCGCCCCAGCGCTCCCCCAGTTCGGCGAATACGGCATCGACCTGATCGACGTCCCGCACGTCCGCGCGCAGCCCCGCGGCGTCCGGGCTGCCGTGCCGGGACAGCTCCGCCACCGCGCGATCCAGGTCCGCGCGCGACCGGCCGACCACGGCGACCCGTGCCCCTTCCTCCGCCAGGCAGCGAGCCGTGGCCAGGCCCATCCCCCGGCTCCCGCCGACCACCACCGCGGCCGCCCCCGTCAACCCCAGATCCATCGCGCCACCGCCTCCCGATATTCTACAGAGAACATTACTGTATCAGTTCCAGTATCTATCGTCGGAGTAGTGCGGAGACGCGCCGATAGAATGCCTCGCGGTATGATTTACGGTTACATGTACTATCGAGTTTGCTGCCGATTTCCGCACCGGGAAGCGGTTACGCTCGAATGAACTTCACGGAGGTGGTCGCACACATGGCGAAGCGGGCAGCCGCGGAGAAACGACCGCGGCGCGAACGCGGTTCTCTCAACCCGGAGGACATCCTCGACGGCGCGTTCGAACTGGCCGAGCAGGTGTCGCTGGACAACCTGAGCATGCCCATGCTGGGCAAGCATCTCGATGTCGGCGTCACGAGCATCTACTGGTACTTCCGCAAGAAGGACGACCTGCTCAACGCGATGACCGATCGTGCGCTGCACCAGTACGCCACCTTCGTCACGCCGTTCGTCGAGGCCGCCGACTGGCAGGAGTCGCTGCGCACACACGCCCGCACGATGCGGGAGACGTTCCTGGGCAACCCGATCCTCTGCGACCTGATCCTGATCCGCTCGGCACTGAGCCCGGAAGCCGCGCAACTGGGCGCCCGGATGACCGAGCAGGTGATCGCCAGCCTGGTCGAGGCCGGCCTGTCGCTGGAGGAGGCCGTCGACACGTACTCGGCGGTCGAGTTGCACGTGCACGGAACGGTTGTGCTGCAACGCCTCTACGACAAGAACAAGGAGTCGGAGGCCGGCGCGAGCGCCTACTACGAGCACCTCACCATCTCGGCCGACACGACACCGCTACTGGCCGAGGCGCAATCGAAGGGCCTGCGCAGCGGCGCGCCGGACGACCACAATTTCGAGTACGGGCTCGATTGCATTCTCGAACGCGCACACCGTTTGATCGAATCCGGACCGGGCACGAAGGCGAAGGCCTCCGCCAGGAAGACCCCGGCGAAAGCGGCCGCGAAGAAAACTGCCGCGAAGAAAGCACCGGCGGCGTCCTCGCGGCGTCCCGCCAAGGCCGCCGCATCGAAATAGTCGTCACTCCGTGCGGCGCCGGCCGTACCGCGTGCCCGCCAACGCGCTCGGCGGCGCGGCGACCGCAGTGACCACACCCGTGCAGAGCACGGTGTCGTCGAGCATCAGCCGCGCCGTGGAGTCGATTCCGCGATCGCCGACCGAACGCTGTATGTCGAATCGCAATTCGGTGAGCAGCGGCGTCGGCCGGCGATAGGTCACCGTCAGCGACCGGGTCTTGCCCGCCAGACCCGCCGCGCAGTTCTGCTGCTGCGTGACGCAATCGAAGAACACCCCCAGAAAGCCGCCGTGCACCAGCCCGGGCGGCCCTTCGTAGGGCAGAGGGAAAGTCACACGGCCACTTGCCGTCTCGGCATCCACGCGATCGAATCGGTACTCCGGGAAGCACGGATTGAACGATCCGATGTGGTAGGCGTGGTCCAGATAGATCCGCTGAGTATCGGGGGGGGGGGGGGGGGGGGGGGGGGGGGGGGGGGGGGGGGCGGGCCGCGCGGGGCGCGCGCGCGGGGGGGGGGGGGGGCGGGGGGGCCGGGCGGGGGGGGGGGGGGGGGGGGGCGGGGGGGGGGGTTTGCGCCGCCCGGGGGGGCGCCCCGCCCCCGGCCGATACTCAGCGGATCTATCTGGACC
>NZ_JARWOP010000198.1 GCF_029868745.1 Nocardia wallacei
GGCCCGCCCCCCCCCCCCCCCCCCCCCCCCCCCCCCCCCCCCCACCCCCCCCCCCCCCCCCGCCCCTAAAACGGTGGGGGTGGGGGGGGGGGGGAGGTGTGGAAGTTCACATGGGGGGTGTGGGGTTGCGGCGGACTTCGCGTGGTGGGGGTGTGGTGAATGGCATATTGGCTGCATGACTAGGGCGGCAGTAATGGGCGCGGGGTCGTGGGGGACCGCGTTCGCGAAGGTTTTGAATGATGCTGGGACCGACGTGACGGTGTGGGCGCGGCGTTCGGAGGTGGCCAAAGCGCTTGCGACCGAGCATCGCAACCCGGCCTATCTGCCCGATGTGCTGCTGCCGGGCATCGCCGCCACCGACGACTTCCGCGCGGCGCTGGACGGGGCCGACACCGTGGTGCTGGCGGTGCCGTCGCAGTCGCTGCGCGCCAACCTCGCGGCGTGGCGGGACGCGATCGGCGCGGATGCCACGCTGCTGAGTCTGGCCAAGGGCATCGAGACCGGGACGCTGCTGCGGATGAGCGAGGTGATCGCCGAGGTCACCGGCGCGGCCGAGGGCCGCATCGCGGTGCTGTCGGGGCCGAACCTGGCTCGCGAGATCGCCGCGCAGCAGCCCGCCGCCTCGGTGGTCGCCTGCACCGACGCCGCGCGCGCCGAGGCGGTGCAGCACGCCTGCGCCACCGGCTACTTCCGCCCGTACACCAACACCGACGTCGTGGGGTGCGAAATCGGCGGGGCCAGCAAGAACGTCATCGCGCTCGCCTGCGGTATCGCGGCGGGAATGGGGCTGGGCGACAACTCGATCGCGAGTCTGATCACGCGCGGGCTGGCCGAGATCATCCGGCTCGGCGTGGCGCTGGGCGCCAATCCCGTCACCCTCGCGGGCCTGGCCGGAGTGGGTGATCTGGTGGCGACGTGCACCTCGCCGCTCTCCCGCAATCGGTCGTTCGGCCATGTGCTCGGCGAGGGCGGTTCCATGCAGGCCGCGCAGGAGGCCACGCACGGGCAGGTCGCCGAGGGGGTCAAGTCGTGCACCTCGATTCGCGCGCTGGCCGAGCGGAACGGCGTGGAGATGCCGCTGACCACCGCGGTGCACCGGGTCTGCCACGAGGGATTGTCGGTCGCGGAGGCGGTCGGCCAGTTGCTCGGCCGGCGGATGAAGCCGGAATGATTGGCCCGTACCCGGTCCGGGTACGGTTCGCTCTATGAGTCGGATCAGGGTGGCGGTCGTGTTCGGCGGTCGCAGCAACGAACACGCCGTGTCGTGTGTGTCGGCCGGTTTCGTGCTGCGCAGCCTCGACCCCGAGCGATTCGAGGCGGTGCCGGTGGGCATCACCCGGGCGGGCACCTGGGTGCTGGGCGGCTCGGATACTCGCGAGCTCGCCATCAACGACCGGGCCTTGCCCGCGGTGGATTCGACCGGGACGGAACTGGTGCTGGCGGCCGACCCGACCCGGGCCGGCAATCTCCTGGCACTCGGCGACTCCGACGCCGGTCTCGGCGCGATCGACATCGTGTTCCCGGTCCTGCACGGCCCGTTCGGCGAGGACGGCACCATCCAGGGCCTGCTGGAGCTGGCGGGCCTGCCGTACGTCGGACCGGGCGTGCTCGCCAGCGCCACCGGCATGGACAAGGAGTTCATGAAGAAACTCCTGGTCGCCGAGGGACTTCCGGTCGGCGACCACGTGGTGCTGCGGCCGGGCACGGCCACCCTGTCCGAAGCGGACCGGCAGCGGCTCGGGCTGCCGGTGTTCGTGAAACCGGCCCGCGGCGGATCCTCCATCGGCATCACGAAGGTGAACCGGTGGGCGGACCTCGACGCCGCCGTCGCCGCGGCGCGGCAGCACGATCCGAAGGTGATCGTGGAGGCGGCCCTGGTCGGACGCGAAATCGAATGCGGCGTACTGGAATTCCCCGACGGCCGGGTGGAAGCCAGTGTGCCCGCGGAGATCCGGATGCCCGAGTCCGAGCGCGAGGAGGCCGCGGGCTTCTACGACTTCGACACCAAATACCTCGACGACGTGTGCGAGTTCGACATCCCCGCCAAGCTGAACGACGATGTCGCCCAACAGGTCCGGGACCTCGCGGTGCGCGCGTTCCGGGCGCTGGACTGCCAGGGCCTGGCCCGCGTCGACTTCTTCGTCACCGCCGACGGCCCGGTACTCAACGAGATCAACACCATGCCCGGCATGACCTCCATCTCGATGTACCCGCGGATGTGGGAGGCCACCGGCATCGACAACCGGACCCTCGTCACGACCCTGATCGACACCGCCCGCGCCCGCGGCACCGGCCTGCGCTGAGCAACCTGCGCGACCGTACCAGAGCTGAACACCGGACGGGCGCGTCTCGCGGAACGCTGGACGAGGTCCACGATCCGGTCGGGTCACCGGCGTCTCCCCTCGATGTGGGCGATCCAGGCTGCGGGATCGGTGCGGCGCTGGGTCGCACGGGAACGGATCCGTGGAACCGGCTCAGTTCGGGAGGGGACCCGGATCGATGGGCTGGGCGGGCACCGTCTTGGTGAGGGTGTCCGAGATGTCCTGCAGCGGAGTCGGTCCGGCGCTGTCGGCGACGGTGACGGCGATGTAGGTGCCGCGGTCGACGGCGAACCAGGTGCCGGAGGTGACGCCCGAGGTCCGGTCGCGCACCTCGAACCAGGTGACGCCGTTGATGATCTGCAGCGCGGACGCCTTGTCGAATTCCAGCGGACGATCCAGTCCACAGCGCAGCACGATCGGCTCGCCGCCGTCGGGCAGCTGCCAGGCGACGGTGGCGGGCGGCGCGGGCTGCGCCAGCTCCGCCCTGGTGTAGTCGCCCAGAGCGTCGGGCAGTGCGGGCAACAGCGCCGCACAGCCCGGACCACCGGCCGCCGGGGCGGGAACGGACCCGAGCGCCAACGGTTCCCGATCCGTGTTCTGCCGCGACATCACGGCGATCAGCAGCACGGCGACGATCAGCGCGACGGGCAGCGCCACAGCGGTAGCGATCAAGGCGGGGGAGTACTTCGGGGTGTCGCCGGGGGAGTCGTAGCGGTTGGCTCCCGCCGATTCCTCCCCTTCAGCACTGGCTTCCGCGCCGCCGCTCTCGGCGCTCGTGGAATCGTCGGGCGCGTACTCGGCCGAGGAGCGATCCGACTCGGCATGGGCGGTGTCCGCGGCGGCAGAGGCGTCGGGTGCGGCCTCGGTCGCGGAGTGGTCCGGCCCGGCACGTTCGTCCCCGGTGTCTCCACGGGCGGATGTGGGGAGTGCGCCACTCGATGCCGCGGCGGATTCTCGGCTCGCGGGTTCGGGGGCGACGGCGTCCGGTGCCGGATCTGACGACCGGTCGGTAGAGCGGGACTGCATGGGGTCCTCGGGCCGCTCCGTGTCGCTGCTCATCCAGGGCTTCGTCTCCGCTCGTCCTCGATCGGGCCGCGGGTCCGGCGGTCCGATGGCGCCGCTGCTGGGATTTCCGGACCCGAGCGTAGCGAACCGCGGCGGTGGGCAGTCGGTGTGTACGGGCATCCGCCGTTTCGGTGTCCGCGGCGCCGGCACCAGTACTGTCTATGCCGCCCGGCTCACCCGGCTCATCGGAAAGGAGAGCGCCATCACCGACAGCACCCCGCGCACCGTACGCGAACTGGGGGAGTTCGCCTTGATCGCGCGCATGAACGGCGGCCGCAGCCAGAGCACCGGCGTGCTGCTGGGCCCCGGCGACGACGCCGCGATCGTGGCCGCGCCCGCCGGACGGTATGTCGTGAGCACCGACATGCTGGTCCAGGACCGGCATTTCCGGCTCGACTGGTCCGCGCCCGGCGACATCGGCCGCAAGGCGATCGCCCAGAACGCCGCCGATGTGGTCGCGATGGGCGCCGCGCCGAGCGCGTTCGTGGTGTCGCTGGGCTGCCCCGCCGACACCCCGGTCGCCTTCATCGATGAATTCGTCGACGGCCTGTGGGCCGAGGCCCGCCGGGCCGGAGCCTCGATCGCCGGTGGTGACGTGGTGCGTAGCCCGCTGCTGGTGATCTCGGTGACGGCGTTCGGCGATCCACCCGACCGCGCGGTGCTGCGTTCGGGCGCGCGGCCCGGCGATACCGTCGCGGTGGCCGGACGGCTGGGCTGGTCGGCGGCCGGGCTGGCGCTACTCGCCGCGGGCGCCGATCTCACGAGATTCCCCGAAGTCGTTGCCGCCCACCGCGTTCCGCAACCGCCCTACGACACCGTGCTGGCCATGCCCGCCGACGCCGCGATCACGGCCATGGCCGATGTCTCCGACGGCCTGCTCGCCGACCTGGGCCATCTCGCCGCGGCGTCCGGCGTCGCCATCGACGTCGACTCCGCCGCGCTCGGCGATCCGGCGTTGCGTCCGGTGGCCGAACTGCTCGGCGAGGACCCGCTCGGCTGGCTGCTGACCGGTGGCGAGGATCACGCCTTCGCCGCGACTTTCGATGGCGCACAACCGCTTCCGCCGGGTTGGGTAGCGGTGGGGCGGGTCGGTCCCGGGTCCGGCATGACCGTCGACGGCGCGGCATGGGCCGGACCCGCCGGCTGGGAATCGTTCGCGGAAGGCGGGTGAGGTATCGCCGTGCGACTCGCCACGCTATGTTGTCCCGACATGGGCGGAAAACCACTGTCGGAGATCATCGATACGGGCTGGGCCGAGGCGCTGGAACCGGTAGCCGACCGGATAGCCGAGATGGGCGAATTCCTGCGTGCCGAGAACAACGCCGGCCGCGGCTACTTTCCCAAGGGCGAGAACGTACTACGGGCCTTCCAGCGGCCCTTCGACAAGGTGCGGGTGCTGATCGTCGGTCAGGA
This sequence comes from Nocardia wallacei, assembly GCF_029868745.1. Taxonomy (GTDB): domain Bacteria; phylum Actinomycetota; class Actinomycetes; order Mycobacteriales; family Mycobacteriaceae; genus Nocardia; species Nocardia wallacei_B. The sequence continues at coordinate 4,800 of NZ_JARWOP010000198.1, forward strand.
TCCGTATCCCACACCCGGTCACGCCATGGGGCTGAGTTTCTCGGTGGCGCCGGACGTTTCGCCCGTCCCGCGCAGCCTGGCCAACATCTTCTCCGAGTACTCCAAGGATCTCGGGCATCCGACGCCGTCGTGCGGTGACCTGTCGCCGTGGTCGGATCAGGGCGTGCTCATGCTGAACAGGGTGCTCACCGTGCAGCCCGGGCAGCCCGCCTCGCATCGCGGCAAGGGCTGGGAAGCGGTGACCGAGCAGGCGATTCGCGCGCTGGTCACCCGCAAACAGCCGCTGGTCGCGATCCTGTGGGGCCGCGACGCGTCGACCTTGAAGCCGATGCTCGACGGCGTCCCGTACATCGAATCGGCGCATCCCTCGCCGCTGTCTGCTTCGCGTGGATTCTTCGGATCGAGGCCGTTCTCCCGGACGAACGAATTGCTGGGTACATTGGGGGCCGCTCCGGTCGATTGGCGGCTGCCCTGACCGGGGCTGTGTCGTTCGAGCTAACCAGGAGAAGTTGCATGCAGAACAAGTCCGTGCGTGGCGCTGTCGTCACCGTCGCCGCCGGAGCGGCCATCCTCGGCGCGTCCGCGGTCGCTGAGGCCGCGCCGCTACCGCTGGAGCCCGCCGCGCCGCAGGAGATGGTCACCGAGCAGGCCGCGCCGGTGCTGGCGCTCTACGATCCGCAGACGGGTTCGGCCTCGCTGTCGTCGAATGTGAACGCCTTCGGACTGTGCGCGTTGCAGAGCATCAGCGCCGACGTGCAGTGCATCGGCGGAGGGAACTGACCATCCGCACTTCCCATGCGGGAGTGAAGGCTTCGACTCGGCGCGAGCCGTCGAGTTCGAAGCCGAATTTTCGATAGAACGCCTGGGCGCGCGGATTGTCCTCGAACACCCACAGCGACGTGGCCGTGTCGGGACGCAGCACCGCGCGCATCAGTTCGTGTGCCACACCGGTGCCGTACCAAGCGGCCCGGACATACATGGCATTCACTTCACGTGCCGCCACCGGCGGGTCGTCCCGCGACGGCCCGCCACTGGCGAATCCGATGACGGTGTCTCCGGCGCGGGCGACCACCGTGGAGTCGGGGTAGCGCACGCGGATACGCTCCCACTGCTCCGCGCGGCGCTCCACGTCGAACGCGTCGAGGACATGCTGAGGCACCAGTTCCCGATAGGCCTCCCGCCAGCAGGCGATATGGCATTCGGCGAGGCTGTGGGTGTGCGCGGCGGCCAGTGGTTCGATGCGCCAGATGTGTGCGGTCATCGATCTCCCTGGATTGCCCCGGCAACGACAACGGCGCCCCGGTCACCCTCGCGGGTGCGCCGGGGCGCCGTTCGGTAGTTCGCGCAGCTCAGCCGCGTACGACCTTGCCCGCCTTGAGGCAGGAGGTGCACACGTTCATCCGACGGGTGTTGCCCGGCGCGACCTGCGCGCGGACGGTCTGGATGTTCGGGTTCCAGCGACGGTTGGTGCGCCGGTGCGAGTGCGAAACCGACTTACCGAAGCCGGGGCCCTTGGCGCAGACGTCGCAGACGGCAGCCATAGTCGCGAGCTCCTTCATGTCATGTGGGGACCGCTGTCTTCACGGGACAGCCTGTCCGGAAACCTTGTCGTCTAATGCCTGCCTGCGGAGATCCGCAGGCGAACGCAACCGGGCACCGGTCGCGTGAGGCAACTTTGCAAGAGTAGCGGGGGCCCACGATCAATGTCCAATCGCGGTCCGTGCTCCGGGCGTGCGACCGACTCCCCTGTGAGCCGGCGCACAGCCGCGGCCGGGCGCGCGATGCCCACTGCGCTGCCACCCTGTCGGTCCTTCCTATTACGCTGGCGAGCGGGGTGTGTGTGCGATCGGTGACGGCGAGAGGACGGTGACGTGCCCGGCTTCCGGGATGAGTTGAACGGTGCTGCGCTAGCGCAGTGGGCCCGGCTCTGCCTGGACGGACTCGAATGCCACCGCGACGAAATCAACGCCCTCAACGTCTTCCCCATAGCCGACGCCGACACCGGCACCAACATGCTCGCCACCATGCGCGCCGCCACCGAGGCAGTCGAAGCGGTGACGCCTTCGCGTGGAGGAGGGGTGCCGAGTGCTCGCGTAGAAGCGGGCGTGCGCGCGGGCGCGGTGCCGGATGTGGTCGGGGATTCGGCCGCGCTCGGAGACGTGACGCTCGGTGTGCGCGAAGAATCAGGCGTGTGCGGAGACGTGGCACCAGGCGAGGAATCGAGGGTGTGCGGAGACGTCGCACCGGGTGTGCGCGGGGAAGTGGTGCGGGGTGTGTGGGGACGGACAGCGCCGACCGCACAGGCGGATGTTGCGTCGGTTGCGATGCTCGAGCGGGCGGTGGCGACCGCGATGTCGCGTGCGGCGATCGCCGGGGCGCGGGGGAATTCGGGGATCATTCTGTCGCAGGTGTTGCGGGGGATCGCCGAGGGTGTGGCGGACGGGCCGCTGACTGCCGTGACGTTGCGGATCGCGCTACGGCGAGCGGCGGTACTGGTTCGGGACGCGTTGAGTGTGCCGGTCGAGGGGACCATGCTGACCGTGCTGGAGGCCGCCGCCGACCGGGCCGAGGACTGCGCCGAGGACACCCTCGCGGCCGTCGCGCTCGCCGCCGCCGACGGTGCGTCGAAAGCATTGGGCGACACACCTTCTCAATTGAGCGTGCTGCGCGCGGCAGGGGTCGTCGACGCCGGAGCGCGCGGACTGCTGGTCCTGCTGGATGCCCTGGTCACGACGGTGACCGGCCAAGTGCCGCCCCGCCCCGAGTACCCCGGCTCGGAACGGATGCGCCCCCTTGCCGTAGCAACGGAGCCGGTCGGTAACGCAGGGACGGAAGCGGCCCGCGCGGCGACGCATCGAGCGGGTGGGATCGGGCCCACCGATGCGGTGCCCGGCTCGGCCGAAGCGACGATCCCCGCAGCGCCGCAGTCGGATTCGTCGAGCCAGACCGTGGCGGCGGTCTGCTGTGCCGGCGACGGCGTCGTCGCCCGGCCGCATTACGAGGTGATGTACCTGCTGGCCGACACCGACGCCGAGCGGATCACAGCGCTCCGGGAATCCCTTGCGCGGCTGGGCGATTCGGTGGTGGTGGTCGGTGACGGCGACGACACGTGGTCGGCACACGTGCACTGCGCCGACGCGGGAGCGGCCGTCGAGGCCGGGCTGGCAGCCGGAACATTGCGGAATATCCGGATCGAAGGTCTGTCCTCGCAGGAGCCCCCCGGCCCGGCCGACCGCGGAATCCTTGCGGTGGTCGGCGGCCTGGGCGCGGCCCGGCTGTTCGAAGACGCCGGCGCGGTCGTGCTGGAAGGCGCCGTCACCGCCGACGCCCTGCTGACCGCCATCCGCGACATGCCGCACCGCGAGGTCGTGGTGCTGCCCAACGGCGCCCTGCCCGCCCACGAACTGGTCGCCGTCAGCGTCGCCGCCCGCGACGGCAGCCGCGACGTGCTCATGCTCCCGAGCGGCTCGATGGTGCAGGGCTTGGCGGCCCTGGCCCTGCACGACGGGGCCCGCTCCGCCGCCGACGACGTCTTCGCCATGTCGGAGGCCGCCGCCGCCACCCGCTGGGGCGCGCTGCGAGTGGCGCCGGAGCGCGCGCTCACCATCGTCGGCACCTGCGAGCGCGGCGACGGTCTAGGCCTGGTCGGCAACGATGTCGTCGTGATCGACGCGGACACCGGCGCGGCCGCCCGCACCCTGCTGGACCGAATGCTCGGCCTGGGCGGCGAACTGGTCACGCTGCTGCTCGGCGCCGCCGCCCCGGCCGGGTTGAGCGAGGAGCTGACCGAACACATCACCGTGACCTTCCCGGGCGTCGAGATCATCACCTACGACGGCGGGCAAGCCGCTGACCTGGTGCAGATCGGGGTGGAATAGATGACGACGCTGACCGACCGGCTGGACCACGTGCTCGGCGTGAAGGCCGCCGAATCGCTGGTAGACGCCTTCGACATGCACACCGTGGAGGACCTGCTGCGGCACTACCCGCTGCGCTACGCCACGCAGGGCCAGCCGCTGACCGAGGAGGCCCCCGAGGAGGGCGCCCACATCACGGTCGTCGGCCGGGTGACCAAGACCGAGAAGCGCCCGATGCGCCAGCGCCGGGGCAACCTCCTCAAGGTCGAGTTGGATACGGGCTCCAATCGCCCCGTGGAGATCACCTTCTTCAACGGCGACAAGGTGAATTACCTTGTGAAGCAGGGTGTCCGGGCGATGATGTCGGGCACGGTGCACTACTGGCGCCCGGACCGCTGGAATCTCTCGCACCCGTCGTATCTGATCCTGCCCGAGGTCGGCGAGTCGGTGGAGAACCTCACCTCGGTCCGTGGCTCGGGCAGCCTGCGCGGCCTCGCCGAGAGCGCGAAAGGCGCGGAGGGCGTGGACGTCTCGTTCTTCGAACGTGAATACATCCCCGTGTACCCCGCCACCGCGAAGGTCCAGAGCTGGGACGTGCTGGCCTGCGTGCGCCAGGTACTCGATCAGCTCGACCCGATCGATGACCCACTGCCGCAGGAGCTGCGCGAGGAACGCGAGCTGATGCCGGTCACCGACGCGCTGCGACTGATCCACCTGCCCGAGCACAAGCTCGATATCGAACGGGCAAGGGAGCGGCTGCGTTTCGACGAGGCGCTGGCCCTGCAGCTGGTGCTGGCGGGCCGCCGCCACGACGCCGAGGGCCGCGCGGCACACTCCTGTCCGCCCCGAAACGACGGGATCGCCAAGGCTTTCGAGCATCGCCTGCCGTTCGAGCTGACCGCCGGACAGCAGAAGGTCATCGCCGAGATCTCCGCCGACCTGTCCCGCGCCCACCCGATGCACCGGCTGCTGCAGGGCGAGGTCGGCTCCGGCAAGACGATCGTGGCACTGCACGCCATGCTGCAGGTGGTCGACAGCGGGTTGCAGTGCGCACTGCTGGCCCCGACGGAAGTGCTTGCGGCACAGCACTACCGGTCGCTGCGCGCGATGCTCGGCGACCTCGGCACCGCGGGCGAGCTGGGCGCGGCGGAGAACGCCACCAAGGTGGTACTGGTGACGGGATCGATGTCGGCGGGCGCGAAGAAGGCCGCGCTGCTGGACGCGGTCACCGGCGAGGCGGGCATCGTGATCGGCACCCACGCACTGATTCAGGACGCGGTCGAGTTCTACGACCTGGGTATGGTGATCGTCGATGAGCAGCACCGATTCGGCGTCGAACAACGGGACGCGTTGCGCGCCAAGGCGAAAAAGGGCATCACCCCGCACCTTCTGGTGATGACCGCGACCCCGATCCCGCGCACCATCGCCATGACCACGCTCGGCGATCTCGAAACCTCCACGCTCACCGAACTTCCGCGCGGCCGCTCGCCCATCACCACGAAAGTCGTTCCCGCCAAGATGCATCCGAAGTGGGTGGACCGGGCATGGGAACGCATTCGCGAGGAGGTGGCGGCGGGCCGGCAGGCGTATGTGGTGTGCTCCCGAATTGGCGGTGACGAGGAAGAAGGCGCAACGGGCAAGGGCCGCAAGGGGAAATCGGCCGAGGAGAAGGAGGGGCCGACCACGCACGCGGCCGTCGACGTATACGAGACGCTGCGCGCCGGTGAGCTGGCGAATCTGCGGGTCGGGCTGCTGCACGGGCGACTGCCGAACGACGAGAAGGACCGCGTGATGCGGTCGTTCAACGACGGCGAGGTCGACGTGCTGGTCTGTACCACGGTTGTCGAAGTCGGCGTGGACGTCCCGAACGCGACGGTGATGGTGATCCTCGACGCCGACCGTTTCGGCGTGAGCCAGCTGCACCAGCTGCGCGGCCGCGTGGGCCGCGGCAAGCACGCCGGACTGTGCCTGCTGATCACCGAGACCTCGCCGATGGGCGGCGCCATGGTCCGGCTGGAAGCGGTCGCGGGCACGCTCGACGGCTTCGAGCTGTCGGTCCTGGACCTGCGCCAACGCCGCGAGGGCGACGTACTCGGCTCCGCGCAGTCCGGCACCGCTCGCAGCCTGCGCCTGCTGTCGCTGCTCGATGACCTCGAGGTGATCACCGCCGCGCAACAACTGGCGCGCAAGGTGGTCGATTCCGATCCCGGCCTGAAGAAGCATCCGGGCCTGGCGACGATGATGCACGCGGCCGTGGACTCCGAACGCCTGGAGTATCTGGCCAAGTCCTGACGTCCGGTCGCCGGTTCCTGTGTACAAAGGATAGAGCCGGGTGGCGCGAGCAGCGTAGGCGGCAGTCGGCGCGGGAGACGAAGTGGGCGGTGGGATTTCGCATCGCCCGGACATGTCTCGGTGGTGGGGGATGCTGCCGGAGTAGCGCACGGCGTCGGCCCACCGCGAGTCGGAAGGGAGTGCCCGTGGTAGCGATCGAAGTCGGGTGGGGACGCAAACCAGTACTGCCGCAAACGCTTTCCAGAGTGCGACTGCGTCAGCGCCTAGGCGGGGTGCCGCCGACCATGCTGGTGCTCACCGGCATTGTGAGCGTGCAGGTCGGCGCCGCGGTGGCGAACAAGCTTTTTGCCGCCACCGGGCCGGCCGGAGCGGTCGGACTGCGGCTGTTCTTCGCGGGGGTGGTGCTGCTGGTCTTCTGGCGTTCGTCGCTGCGCGTAGACCGCCGGGCCTTGCCAGTGGTTCTGGCCTACGGCGCCGTGCTGGCGGCGATGAATCTGTGCTTCTACGAGTCGATCGACCGCATCCCCCTCGGCATGGCCGTCACCATCGAATTCCTCGGCCCACTCGCCGTGGCGCTGGGCGGTTCCCGCCGCTGGGTCGACCCGGTGTGGGCGGTACTGGCCGGCGGCGGCGTCCTACTGCTCACCCGCGCCGACGGCCCCGTCGCCTGGACCGGCGTCCTGCTGGCCCTCGCCGCCGCGGCCTGCTGGGCCTGCTACATCCTGCTCAGCGCCAAACTCGGCGAAAAGACCAGCGGCGGCGGCGGTTTGGCCCTCGCAATGGCCTTCGGCGGCGTCCTCATGGCCCCGGTCGGCGTAGCGAGCGCGGGCACCGCCCTACTCGAGCCCTCCGTCCTGGCCATCGGCTTCGGCGTAGCCATGCTGTCCTCGGTCCTGCCCTACTCGGTAGAACTAGAAGCCCTCCGCCGCATCCCACCCCGCGTCTTCGGCGTCCTCATGAGCCTCGAACCCGCCGTCGCGGCACTAGCGGGGCTGGCGGTGCTGGGGCAGTTGCTCAACATCCAGCAGTGGGGCGGAATAGCCTGCGTGATCGCAGCCTCAGTGGGCGCCACCCGCACACGGTAAGCCCAATTCAGGTCTCGGACGGGTCATTTCGGCGGCGAACGGCGGCGGCGAAATCTGGGTGGGCACGGATGGCAACCAGGCTTTCGTCCGTCAGCGGTCCACAACGAACGAATCGCTGCGCTGCGCCGAAAGCCAGTATGGCGGCCAAAACTCCACCGGGCAGCCAGAAAGGAAAAAAGGCCACGAACAGCGGAATGGAGAACTGCTCGTACCCTGCGACACGGCTGAGCACCGCTGGCACCAGAATCACTCCACCCAAGAGCAACAGGGCACGGCCGAGTTGCCGCAACCTGCGGTGTCGTCGGACGCAGTCCGCGCAGAGGGGCCACTCGCCGTACAGGATGGCGTTGACATCCAGAGCGGGATAGGCCCAGTTCAAGAAGAGGTCGTGCAACAGTTTCCGAAGAACCGACCGCGGCGTCCACTGCTCACGTCCACGGGATGTCTGGTGGAATCGAATTGTGCCGCTCCGGCGCTCCGATACCGTTTTCCCGTGCTCGCTACAGACGCCAGGGAGTTGGTCCCGAAGCTCGAGCGACAAAAATCTGACACCAGGAGTGGGATTCATCCGTCTCTTTTCTCCCCAGCCGACTGATGACCCGACACGTTCTTGCAGCGGAATGAATACACTCTGCATATCACTAGGAGAGTGTGTCATCAAATCAGCCAGCCACGTTGCCGACGCTCCTGATAGTATGCGTCGTCTGCCTCGTCGGGATCCTCATAAACGAAAATCTCGTCACGATTCGCTGTGTGCTCGACCGGCGCGGGGTGCGAGTCGTCGATCTGCTGGCCTCGACGTTCCAACTCTGCCTCGGCCTGTGCGGCCAATCTGGTTCGCTCCTGTTCCGACATGGCGGCCACCTGGTTGAGCGGTTGATCGGAGACTCGTTCCAATACCCTGGCGAAGTCCTCCGACATTCCGAACTCGCGTAGGCTCGTGCGTCCTGCGAGTACGTCATCGAGCCGTCTTCCGAGGTCCGAATCAGCGACCGACGATGATCGGACCCTCTTCAAAGAGTCGCGCAGATATCGCGATAGTCCGACATCTCCACGAGCGACATCGAGTGTCTCGTTTTCGCGCTCCATCGAATATCAAACTCCAGGGTGATCGTAGGTGGATTGCGGAAGGGGCGGTAGCGACTGCGGCGTCGTCTGGCTGACCAGATGCAGTGCGGCAGACCCCATGCCGGTCACGGCGATGTAGATAATCCCGATCTTCGACCACATCCTGTTGATTACCAGTCCGATCCTCACGACAGACAGTGCAAGAGCCGCTATGGCTGCGGTCTTCGTGATCGGTTCCGGACCCGCTGACGCAACCGCGGCTTCGATCGCTGCGACGATGGCGAGATCTACCAGTTCCTGCAGCATATCTCCGAGTGCGGTGGTGAGGTCTGACATAGAGTTTGCGATTTTGGTGAGATGATGCTCCATCTGCTCCAATGAGCGAACCTGAAACTTTACGGCTCCGGCTAGATTGTCGAAGTAACTTTGCGCACTGCCCGCGGCGTTTCCGTGCCAAGACTCGGCTACGGTATTCTTCCAATCTCCTTTTACGGTGTCGTGGTAAGCCGTGTTGAATCTGCTCAGATTCCCTGCCGCATCGGCTGCTCTGCGTACGGCCTCCCAGTCGCCGGCTACCTGTGAAGATGTCCATTCGAAAACATCCATACCGGTAAGTTTTTCGAGTACTTGCGAGATGTAATAGGCCGGGGATATAAAGTTTCCTCCCACCCAGAACTTCACGTTCTCCGGGACGGGCTCCGGTGCCTCAGGTGCTTTTAGGACTTCCGCTGGCCTGGTCACCTGTGACCGCCCGAGTAGGTTGCGTCCAGCTGTTTAGCGATTTCGAAATCTGTGGTGCGGTACATCTGCGCTGTTCTCGTCAGCTCGATTGCCGAGTCGTCGCTCAGTTTGAGCAGGTGATCGTAGTTGGAGGCCAAATTCTCGCGCATGGCATCGACAACACCTTTGACATATGCATAGATTCTGGCCTGTTCGGCATCTATGCTGAAGTAGTTCGAAGCGTATTTCTTGGCAATATCACACTGTGTCGACAAGTCGGCCATGGAATTGGCGAACCGATCGATATCGTCCGGTCGGACTTCGAGTTCTTCGGTCATAGACTGTGTAACCCCGCTCTAATGTCGAGAGTCTGTGTTTCGAGGAATTTCAGGCGAGGACTCCGGTGGCGTAGTCGTCCAGCTGACGTACGGCACGCGTGGATGCCCAGGGTGCCAGGTGTGCCCTGGTGTCGGCGTAGACCTGCCGGACGCGGTACGACGTCCACCCACGAGTGAGATCGATAGCGTTCTGTGCTGCCGCACATGCCCGGTCTATGTCGATCTCCGCGGCAGCTTGCGCGAGATCGAGGTATCCCTTCGCTCGATCCCGCTTCATGTGCATGGGGATGAGGGGGAGAGTGGCGTCGATACTATTGGCGGCGGCGTCGAGATCACCGGACAGTGCCAGGCATTGTGCGATTGTTTTACCTGTGGCCCACCGCGAATGGTAGTAGCAATACGATTCGTCCGGTGTGGTCTGTTCGGCGTAATCGTCGGTGACGCGATTCAATTGCGCCCACCCGTCGCGGTGTCGGCCTGCTGTTGCGAAAGCCTTTGCCGCGCATAGCCTTCGGAAATCGATCACTCGGCCGTCGCGTGCGGGTATCACCAGCATCGCATCCGCCAAGTCGGCGGCTCGCGAGTACTGATGGGTCGCGATCGTCAATTTTGTGCGATAGCAGAGGACTCCTGCCGCGACATCGGTGTCCCCGGCTTCTTCCGCATGCCGATACGCCCGCTGGAACAGCTCGTCGGCGCGCCGCACATCCCCCTGGTCCCACACTGCCCAGGCGGTGCTCGCGGTCGCTTTGGCGGTCAATGACTGAAGCTCGGGTTTCAGGCTCGGTGGACAGTCGCGCAGCAACGCGGTGCACGTCTTGGCTTGTGCCTCGATGATCGGCCGAGCGGCGTTCGCCCCGAGCTTGTCGTCCAGTTGGATCGCCGCGTGGACAGTTGTTCGCAGATGCTCGATCGAATCACCAGTGACTACCGGCGCGTCTTCACCCCGAAGAGTTGACATGCCAACTGCCGCCGCAGTCGAGGCCAGGAAGTCTCGACGGTTCACGTCCGGGTCTCCCGTCAGTTCGAAGAATCGCCTCTTCGTCCCATGGTCCGCGTTGATCAGAACCCTGTCCAGGCGCGATTGGAAGGCGATGCTGACTTTCGCGTCGGGGCGGCTCTCCCAGAAACTCACCGTGCGCTGTGCGCACGCCAACTCCTCCGCCAACTGCTGCTGAGTCTTTCTGGTCGCTTCCCGCAGAGCTTTGACGTGTCTCCCGGTCCACATCGTTACATCCGCCACGGCACCCTCCCTGCCTGTTGCTGCCGATTGCTGAAATCTGCGTGCTGACTACCTTCCTCCGGTCCTGTGACCTGAGCACGATCTATCACGTGCTCGGTCGACGGAAGTCCGGACCGCTCTCGGATGGGCCACCGAAGCACACACACCCGATGAAGGTCGATCCGAAGTGTTCCCGACGACAGAAGGTATGAAGCGGTGACGAATTTGCAAGTAGCAGAGAAGAATACAGCACAGACCTCGTGGATCAGTGGAGATTTGTCGGAAGTGGTCGGCCCGCGAGTTCCGGTGGAGCGGCGTGATGGGTGACGACGCGATCGTGGTGCCTCCGGCGGTGTGTGGGTATGCCGATGCCGAGTCGGCCCATGAACAGATGCGCAGGCACCGTGAGTGCCGTCTCGACCGATGTGTGTGGAAGGCAGCGGCGTACCACACCTTGGTCGAAACAGGCTGTCTGGCACCGCAATCAGTCACTCCACGTGAAGGGGCTGCTGCGCGTGGAATCGCCTATTCGCCGTTGCGGATCGAACTACCACCACCGGCCGCTCCGACGGCCGAAACATTGCGCGAGGTGCTGGACCGGCTCTCCGAGCTGGCGTTGCCGCTCGACTGCTCCAGTGCGGCCGAGAGCTGCCGCGAGGGAGCCCGGGGATGAGCGATCGTCGCACTGAAGTGGACGGTTGGCAGGCGATCTGGCGGATCGATCGGGACCGCATTCGAATGCTGTTGGTCCGCAACCTGTCCGAATCGCAGCCGCTGATGTCCGCGTCCACTCCGGCCGCAGCGCCGGATCTCGTTCAGATGCGTGAGCAATTCCCGGAACTCTCGCGATTGTGGGACGCGATACGGCACGAGTACTGGGCTGAATTTATTGCACCCCACGAACTTTCGTAACGATCGAGCTGACAGAAAGGTGTCCGGTGATATTCGATCCGGCTTCTGACTCGGTGCGGCTGCTCACCGTGCGGGCGGCGCGGGCCGGCTACCGCTTGGTCCATGGACTCGGTGGTCCCCATGCCTGGGTGCTGTTGGATGCCGACGACGGCGTTCCGCTGTATTCCGCCGCGACGCTGGACCTCATCGAACAGTGGCTCTCCGAATGAAGAGGCGGGTCGCACGGTGAACCCGCGCGGCTACGGCATCGTGCGCGCCGACGTGTCGCCATCGTCGGTAGACGGCTACGTCCGAGATATTCGCGCCTTGGCCGTGGAACGGAGCTGGGACCTGCGAGCCATCTTCGTCGAACCCTCCGGCATTTGGTTCCCCCTGCTCGTGACCTCCCTCGGCGTGCCCGGCACCGGTGTAGTGATCGTGCCGACGCCGGCGCACCTCGGCGGATGGATGGATGTGGTCCGGCGCTCGGTGGACGTGTGGACTCTGTATCCACTGATGCGTTGGTCGCGGACGGGCGACAACTGCGAATGAGCAGGAGCGGAGAGTCACGGCGTAGCGATTGGTTGTCGGTGATCCGGATCGGGCGGAACCATCAGTCGTCGTGCTGCGTCTGAAGAAGTAGAACCAAGATGTTGCGCCAGAGGAGATTCGGGGGATCACCCGAAAGGGTGCCCCTACTCCTGGTCCAGCATGCCTGTGGTCGGTCGATGCCGCGCTCACGATTGGGAATCGGGAGGATCGCAATGGAAGCATCAAGCAGGTCGGCGCTACAGATCAGTGGTGGGGCGGATGACCAGTACATTTGGCAGATCGCCATCGGGCTGGGGAAGCCGGACCGAGAAGGTCCTGGATCGGCGTCGAGCGATGAGATTCATCCGGTAGCGCTGTTACTGGAGGACAGCGTGCACAAACTTGCAGGGGGACAGCGGATTCCGTGCGTCACGGGGTTCGGTCCGGTGTCGGATCTGGCCGAGGCCGCGGTGCGGCTGGAGGGGTATGACTACGGCCTGGCCCAGGTACCGTTCGAGTGCACACTGACGGTGTACGCAACGGACGACGAAATGGACATACTGCTTCGCCAGGTCGCCGCCGACCTAGCGGTCGATGCCTCGGGCTACTCCTCGGTGGTGGACCGGCACGTGACCATTGCGTTGCGTCCGATCTTCGACTACGCCGCGAAGGTGGATTCATATCGTTTCCTGGTCGATCAGTACTCGGCGAACGCGGAGACATGAGGGCACAGATTGCGTCCCGGCCCGCTGCGAGGGCCGCTCACGACGCGACGAGCGGAGCACCTGGTTTGGTAAGGTCAGGCAGTCACGATGCGGCAGGGGATCGAGCTGAAGGGGGCGGTCGATGACACGCCGACTCGCGGTAGTTCTGCTGGCGACCTTGGTCCCGGTGTTGGCGGCGTGCGACGGTGGGGGCGGGGGCGGTTCGACGGGGTCGGAGACGACTACTGCCGAAGTTGCGCTGTGGGATCCGTGCACGCAGGTTCCGGACGATGTACTGCAGCGCGCGGGGGTCGACCCGAAGACCAAGGAGAGCGGGATCGCGGGGGTCCACCAGAGTGGGTGGGAGATCTGTAACTGGAAGGGCAAGCAGTACACAGTCGGTGTGTTCTCAGGGAAACGGAGCGTTCAGGAGATCGAGTCCAAGGAAGGCAATACTGACTTCCGGGACGTCGTACTCGCGGGACGGCAGGGAAGGCAATTCCGTGTCGAAGGTGCCAGTAAAGATCTGACCTGTGATGTTGTATTTCCGGCTGGGCAGGGCGTCTTCGAACTTACCGTTATGTCGAATCCAATTTTGGATAACCCAGGGGACCCCTGCCTGTTCCTGCGGCAGGCTGGCGAGCAGCTCGTTCCCGTTTTGCCGAAGTAACGTTTGCACAGGGAGGGTGAATGCGGAATGGGCGCAGTAGAGTTGGCAAAATGGCAGCAGCTTGCCGAACAGGCACGCTCCGGTGAGCTTTACTTGGACGATGAGGCTGTGGCGCGGGAGTGTCTCGCGGCCTGCGATCAGCGGCTAGCTGATCTGGCCGGCTTGCTTTTCACCGCTGCATCGACACAGCGTGTCTCCGGTTTCGGCGACTTTGACATGGGCAAAGCCCTTGAATCCGGGTTTCTGAAACAAGCCACGGGCGAGCCGAACTCGGTTGACCAGATCATCCGCGACCACATCGACACCATCAAGAACATGCGCGAAGTCATGGCGCTCTCCATCAAACAGCTCACCGGCCAAGACGTCGACAACGCCGGTGAGATCGGCTCCACCGATCCGACGGGTAGGTAAACGTCGTGTCGTACCCCTATTACGGGATTCCCGATATGTCCCTCCCAGCCATCGGCTCGCGGTTGGGGCATGCGTTGACCAGTTTGATTGCCGGGGAGGATATTCCCGATGCCACCAGTCCGGGTGACGTGCAGGATCGGTACAACCGGCAGCGCGATACCGTTCGTGGTGAGGCGTCGAAGATCGGGTTCGAGGGTGCGTTCCGGCCTCAATCCGTCACCGCCACAGACAATTTCGAGCGGCACGACCTGGCGACGTTGCGGGGGAAGGTCGACAAGATCGACCTGAAGGCTGTCGGCGACCTGGTCGAGGCGTGGCGGCAGATCGGGGTGAAGGAGACGACCTCGCTGCAGACGTTCCAGCTGGCCATGACCAAGGCCACCGGCGAGGACATCTGGCGCGGCGAGTCGAGCAAGGCCGCCGCGCAGGCCGTCACCGATTACACGACCCAGGCGTCGCAGGTTGCCAAGGCCGCTGCGTTGACCAGTAGCAAACTGTCGGAGTTGCGGACGGGCCTGGAACCGACGAAAGATCTTGTGCCGCATGTGCCGGAACATCGCTCGGGCACGAGCAATCTGCGGCACTGGGTGGCCGGCCGGGGCTGGCGCAACGACGACACGGCGTACGCGAACGCCTACGCCGAGGCCAAGCGTGTGCTGCAAACCGTGTACGCGCCGGTGGTCCACGAGAGCGACACCAACGTCCCGGTCATTCCGAAGCCCAACGAGCCCAAACCCGGACCGCCGGGTGATCAACCGCCACCCTGGAGGCCCGGAGGCACCGATTCCGGCGGACCGATTCCGGCTACCGGTCCGGACGGCAAAACCGTGGCGCCGACTCCGGGCGAAGACGGCTCCGGCCCGCAGGGTCCGAGCACGGAGAATCCGCAGCCCGACCCGACCGGCACGGGCCAGTCGGTCGGCTCGGAGAATCCGGCGGATCATGCTGCTACCGCCCCGGCGGCAGCGACGACCGCCGCCGGTGCGGACCCGAACGCCACGGGGTCGCCCGCACCGGGTTCGACCGTGCCTCGGGGAGGTATCGGCGGACCCGTCGGCACGGGTGGACCGGGCGGAGCTGGCACGGGCGGACCCGGCGGAGTTGGACAGGGCGGAGTCGGACAAGGCGGAATCGGACAGGGCGGAGTCGGCACCAGCGTGCCCTTCGCCGGACGCCCCGGCGCAGCCGCTGACGCCGGTGCGCGTCCCGGGTTGTCCGCCGGTCGCGGCGGCGCCAACGGCATGCCCGGTATGGGCGGTCCGGCCGCCGCGGGCCGCGGTAAGGGCGACAAGGACGAGGACCGCAACAAGGACATTCCCGACTACCTGGTGACAAAGGAACATGGTGACGAGCTGACGGGCATACCGGACCTGCCGAAGACGGTGCCGCCCGTTCTCGGCACATGACGGCGGCCGTGCGACCGACCTGCCGGTGCGGCAAAATCCGCTGTGGCAGAAGCATTTTCGGCTCGCCAGGTAGACGGGCGCGGGGGTCGGCAGATGCGCGGTGAGAGACGATGGCGCTTCGATGCCGTCGAGTTCCGAGTGCTGTGGGATTCCACCGGCAGGGATGTGCTGCCGTACCCCTTGGCCCACCGGTTCACCACCGAACACACCCAGGAGGACGTCAACCGCACGCGGCAGCGGGTAGCGGGCACGGTCCTGCCGCGGTTGGACGAGGATCTCGAACGCGCCGTCGCCGTACTGCTGGCACCGGAGGCCCGCGTCGAGGTATCGGGATTTCGCGGACGTAGCCGTGAACACCGGATTCGCATCCACGGCGCGGTGCACGACCGCCACGGCGCGATCGCTGTCCAGGAACCCGGCCCGGACGACACCACCGGTGGCGACGTCCAGCTGACGTTCCTCCCAGCCGCCCGCTTGGCCTCCGCATTGGTCGCGAAACTGCCCGAATGTGCTGCGGGACAAGGAAAACCGGTGTCCATCCCGGTGGAGGAACTGGACCGGCCCGCCGGGCACGACCCCTGGGCCATCGGGCCGAGGGACCAGCTGGCCCGCTTGTTCGACCGCCCGACCACCGCGACATTCCACATCGCCGTGTACCCGTGGGGCAGCCCCGACAACCGGCATACCGACGGCCGCAAGGACTTTCAGATCATCGACTGGGCCGAAGACGGCCGCTACGCGAGCTTCGGCGACCGCACCGTCACCGTGAAACCCACGGACTCAGCCCGCATGGTCGCCCAGGTCCGGCAGATGTTGTCCCGCACGGTCTCCGAGGTCCGCAACGGCCTACACCCGCGCCCCTGAGCCGCCCCACCACTCCATGTCCCGTCTTGGGGAGGGCGACCGACTGCTCGAAGGCTAGAGTCGGACTCATGAAAGACCGACCCGTCCTCGTCGCGGCGCTGATCGGGGGCATCATCGGGGCAATATTGTCGAGCCCGCTGGCTGTGTACTTCGGTTTCGGCACTCCTGTGCTCGCTACCGTCATTGTCGGCGTGGGAATCTTGCTGGCCGGAATCGGAATCTTCGGTGGGTTTTCCGCCGCATTGGTATCGGCGATCCGGGCCGATCGGCGTAACGGGGGTTATCGCTGCCTGGTCACTGAACCGCCCGGGGGTAGGGGAGATCGATCGACGTAGTCTCGGTGACTGCTAAGGGGCGGCCGATCTGGGGGAATGCCCGCTGGGCGCAAGTAGATCGCTCGCACACCTTGCACCCCGCACCGATGGGAATCGCGGCGGAGGGATCATCGAGCTGCAAGCCCTTGGAATACACCAGCTTGTCGGCGTATTCGATGTCACACCCCAGCCCGATCGCGAATTCCTTTGCGGCAGTGCCGAACCCGCGCGGAGTGGAGTGGGCGGTTCGGGCGATCCAGAGATATCGGCGTCCGTCGGGCATCGAGGCGACCTGGGTGAGGATGCGCCCGGGATGCGCGAACGCCTCGTGCACCACCCACAGTGGGCAGCTCCCGCCGACCCGGGAGAAGTGAAATGCGGTGGCGGACTGGCGTTTCGAGATATTCCCGGCACGGTCGGTGCGCACGAAGAAGAACGGCACCCCGCGCTGGCCTTGCCGCTGCAGCGTCGAAAGGCGATGGCACACCGTCTCGAAACCGACCTCGAAGCGCAGCCCGAGCAGATCGATGTCGTAGTGCAATTCCTCCGCCGAGCGCAGGAACTTCCCGTACGGCAGCACCAGCGCACCGGCGAAGTAGTTCGCCAGCCCCACCCGCGCCAGCGACCGGGACTCTCCGGTGAGCGACGGCGTATCGCTGAGCACCTCGTCGATGAGCGGTCCGTACAGCAGGAACGCGAGCGTGGTCGCGATCTGGAACGCCCGCTGCCCGGGACGAAGCCGTCGCGCCAGGGTGAGGGTCCGGGTCTCGATGTCGAAATGGCGCTTCGGAATGGCCGGGTCGGCGCCGTCGCCGCGGACCAGCACCGTCACCCCCGCCCGCTCCTCGGCGACCCGGGCGAGCTGTCGGTCCAGCGATCCGATCGACAGCCCGCACTCGTCGAACAGCCGCTCGGCGGCCAGATCGAGCTGGGCGATGTGGTTGTGGTGGTCGTAGAAGAAGTCGCGCACATCCTCGTACGGCATCGGCACGCCGGGCGCACCGGTCGGCGTGGCGACCTTGGAGGACAGCAGATCCAGCTGGTCGGTGGCCGCACGTAGGCGGCGGTGCATCGCGACGATGGTCTTGGCGACCTCGGGTAGTCGAGTGGCGAGATCCTCGACCTCGGCGGCGGGCGGCGCCGTGCCGCCGGCGGCCTCCACCAGCACCTCGTGCAGGTCCGACACCAGCCGGGCGTCCGAGTCGGCGGCGAAGAACTGGACGTCCAGATCGAACGTCGAATTGAGTTTCAGCAGTACCGGAATGGTGAGCGGCCGCTGATCACGCTCGAGCTGGTTGAGATAGCTGGGGGACAGCTCCAGCGACTTGGCCAGCGCCGCCTGCGTCATCCGCCGTTCCTCGCGCAACCGCCGTAGTCGGGCACCCGCATACATCTTGCGCACGCCGCCGATGCTACCCACTGGCTTCGCAAACATTGCAATATTGGCAGTACTCGCCGACAAAAATCTGCTGTTGCAAGGTGTTTTGCACTCACGCCGTGCTGCGTAGCGTGCGAAGTATGAAGCCTCATATCGTACGTGCCCATGCCGCGGCCGATGACTTCCCCCGGGCGGAGCATCTGGCGACGCGGATCGCGGAGGTCGCCGCGGACCCGGTCGCGGTGCCGGACGAGGTTGCCGAGATGATCGTCAACCGGATCATCGACAACGCCGGGGTGGCTGCCGCGGCGCTGGTCCGCCGCCCGCCCACGACCGCCCGGCGTCAGGCCGAGGCGCACCCGCACCGGCCCGGTGCTACCGTGTTCGGTCTGCCTGCCACGCAGCGGTTCTCCCCGGAGTGGGCGGCGTGGGCCAATGGAGTCGCGGTGCGGGAGTTGGACTTTCATGACACCTTCCTGGCCGCCGAGTACTCGCATCCCGGCGACAACATTCCGCCGATCGTGGCGGTCGCGCAGCACGCCGGGCGCAGTGGCTCCGAGCTGATCCGCGGCCTGGCCACCGGTTACGAGATCCAGATCGACCTGGTGCGCGGAATGTGCCTGCACGAGTACAAGATCGACCATGTGGCCCATCTGGGTCCGTCGGCGGCCGCGGGCATCGGGACGCTGCTCGGTCTCGACACCGAGACCATTTATCAGGCCGTCGGCCAGGCGCTGCACACCACCACCGCGACCAGGCAGTCACGCAAGGGCGAGATCTCCAGCTGGAAGGCGTTCGCGCCCGCGTTCGCCGGGAAGATGGCCGTGGAGGCGGTGGACCGCGCCATGCGCGGCGAGGGCGCGCCCGCCCCGATCTGGGAGGGCGAGGACGGCGTGATCGCCCGGCTGCTGGGCGGGCGAGAAGCGGAATACGCTGTGCCGCTACCCGTTCCGGCCGAGCCGAAGCGCGCGATCCTGGACAGCTATACCAAGGAGCATTCCGCCGAGTACCAGAGCCAGGCTCCGATCGATCTGGCGCGGCGGATGCGGCTGCGCATCGGTGATTTGGACCAGGTCGCCTCGATCGTGCTGCACACCAGCCACCACACCCACGTGGTGATCGGTAGCGGGTCGGGGGATCCGCAGAAGTACGACCCGAATGCCAGCCGCGAGACGCTGGACCATTCCGTGCCTTACATTTTCGCCGTCGCATTGCAGGACGGGACGTGGCATCACGAGCGCTCGTACGGCCTGGAAAGGGCGCGGCGGCCCGACACCGTGGCGCTGTGGCACAAGATCCGCACCGTCGAGGATCCGGAGTGGACGCGCCGGTACCACTCGGCCGACCCGACGGACCGGGCCTTCGGCGCGCGTGCCGAGGTGACCCTGGTCAGCGGCGAGACGATCGTGGACGAACTGGGCGTGGCGGACGCGCATCCGCTGGGTGCGCGCCCGTTCGGCCGAGAGCAGTACATCGCCAAATTCCGCACGCTCACCGAGGGCGTGCTCGAGCCCGCCGAACAGGACCGCTTCCTGGCCGCGGCGCAACGCACTCCGCAGTTGCGGCCGGGCGACCTGGACCAGCTCACATTCACCGTGTCACCCGAGGTGCTCGCCACCGCACCGGCAACCGGAAAGGGAATCTTCTGATGTCAGCGCGGATCCCACACCACGGCCTGCGCCGCGATCACCCCGGTGCCGTTGTAGGTAACCGCCGGCGAACCGTGCAGGCGATACCCCTCCTCGAGCAACTTGCTGATCCGCTCACAGAAGGCGACATCATCGGGTCCGGTGATCAGGCGATAGCGCAGCGGCTCGGTCATGAATCGAGCCTAGTGGGGGCGGTTCGTACCGAGGGGCGGTGGAGGGCGTGAGTGGGTTGATGGCGGCGGAGAGGTCGGCGGGGGAGAAGCGGCGAGCGCTGCGGGATGGGCTGGCTAGTGGGCGGATTCAGCGGCTGCCGGGGGCGTTCAATCCCTTGGTTGCCAAGGTGATTCAGGGGGTCGGGTTCGAGGGGGTGTATGTGTCCGGGGCGGTGGTTTCGGCCGAACTCGCGCTGCCCGATATCGGGCTGACGACGCTGAGTGAGGTGACTGCGCGGGGGCGGGAGATCGCGCGGGTCGCCGATCTGCCGACGCTGATCGATGCCGACACCGGGTTCGGGGAACCGATGAACGCCGCCCGCACCATCACGTTGCTGGAGGACGCGGGCCTGGCCGGATGCCATATCGAGGACCAGGTCAATCCGAAGCGGTGCGGGCATCTCGATGGCAAGGCGGTGGTTCCGGCCGCCGACATGGTGCGGCGGATCCGGGCCGCCGTCTCCGCCCGCCGCGATCCGGACTTCGTGATCTGCGCCCGCACCGACGCACGCGGCATCGAGGGCTTGCCCGCGGCGATCGACCGGGCCAAGGCCTACGCGGACGCCGGAGCCGACCTGATCTTCACCGAGGCGCTGGCCGACGCCGGGGAATTCGCGAAGTTCCGTGCGGCCGTGGATATTCCGCTGCTGGCCAACATGACCGAGTTCGGCAAATCCGAACTGCTGCCGGTGCGGACGCTGGAGGACCTCGGCTACAACGCCGTCATCTATCCGGTCACCACACTGCGCCTGGCCATGTTCGCCGTGGAGCGGGGACTACGCGAGATCGCCGACAGCGGAACCCAATCCGGCCTGTTGGATCGCATGCAACACCGAGCGCGGCTGTACGAGTTGCTCGACTACCAGCGCTACAACGAGTTCGATTCCGGCATATTCGATTTCACCGTGAGCGAGTAACCCGATGACCGAGATCAAGAAGGGCTTGGCCGGAGTGGTGGTCGACACGACCGCCATCTCGAAGGTCGTGCCCGAGACCAACTCCCTGACCTACCGGGGCTATCCGGTGCAGGATCTGGCCGCGCACTGCGGTTTCGAGGAGGTCGCCTACCTGCTGTGGCACGGCGAACTGCCCGACGCGGACCAGTTGCGGGCGCTGTGCCACCGCGAACGCGCACTGCGGCCCCTGGACCGCTCGCTGCTGGGTCTGATCGACAAACTGCCCGAGACCTGCCACCCGATGGATGTGGTGCGCACGGTCGTCAGTTATCTCGGGGCGGAGGACCCGCTCGAGGACAGCGGCAAGAGCCCGGATGCGCTGCTGGCCAAGGCTTTGCGGATGACCGCGGTGCTGCCGACGGTGATCGCGGCCGACATGCGCCGTCGCCGCGGCCTCGACCCGATCGCCCCCGACGAGCGGCGCGGGTTCGCCGAGAACTTCCTTGCCATGTGCTTCGGCGACTCCGCGGCGCAATGGCAGCTGGACCCGCGCATCGTCCGAGCGTTCGAGACATCGCTGATCCTGTACGCCGAGCACAGCTTCAACGCCTCCACCTTCGCCGCTCGCGTCGTCACCTCCACCGAATCGGACATGTACAGCGCCGTCACCGCGGCCATCGGAACCTTGAAGGGGCCGCTGCACGGCGGCGCCAACGAGGCCGTTATGCACGCGATGCTGGATATCGGGCGGCCCGAGCTGGCGCGGGAGTGGTTGCGGGACAAGCTGTCCCGCAAGGAGAAGGTGATGGGTTTCGGGCACCGCGTCTACAAGAACGGCGACTCCCGAGTGCCGACCATGGCGGCCGCCCTGGCGGAGATCGCCGAGGTGACCGGCGGCCACGAGTGGCTGCGGATGTACGCCGAACTGGCGGCCGCGATGGCGGAGGCGACCGGCATCGAGCCGAACCTGGACTTCCCGGCCGGTCCCGCCTACTACCTGATGGGCTTCGACATCGACATGTTCACACCCATTTTCGTGATGAGCCGCATCACCGGCTGGACCGCGCACATCATCGAGCAGTCCCAATCCAACGCTCTGATCCGCCCGCTGTCGGCGTATGTCGGTGTGCCGCAACGAACTATGGGCGTCGCGTAGTCCTCGTGCTGATCGTGACCCCCGGCCGGCCCCGCCGCCCGGGGGGGCCGATTTAACGCCCCGGGGTGGGGGGTGGGCGTCCGTGGTGGTTCCCCCCCCCGCCCGCGCCGCGGCGCCCTCGTTGGTGCGCGGCCTGCGCGGCGGCGCCGACGACTATCTGGTCAAACCGCCGCGCGTGGGTGAGCTGATCG